>JBBREK010000086.1:0-15656 GCA_038203025.1 Planctomycetota bacterium | reverse complement strand
TCGCCGACCTTCTTGACTTCGTCGGCAAGCGCCGGCAGCGGCGTCGGCCTGGACGTGCTGAAAAACGCCATGCTTTCCGCGTTGGCAGCAAGTGGCACCTGAAAGCCGACAGAGGGGTCCGTTAAGTCAGGTGCCATTGGCGGGTGGGGTTGGGGAGCGGGGCACGCGACGCGGAGGATGGGTTGTGGTTGGTGCCGGTAGGTGTGTGTGTGGTGGGTGGGGGTGACGACGAGAAGGGACTGGAGGCGCAGCATCCCATTGCCACGGGCGCGCCAGCGTCTCGCGGTCCCAGGGGGAGGCAGCCATTGCCGCGGGCCGGCTGGACGCCGGCGGTCCCGCGGCAGGCGGGGATGACGCTGGAGGTGTATCTGGAACTGCTGGATGCGACCGGGAAGTCGCTGGCGAAGGGGAAGCGCGGGCGGATCGATTCGCGGTTGGCGCCGATCCTGGCGCGACTCGATTTGCGGGTCGAGGATTGGATCGCGACCATGGTCGGGTGGCGAATGCTGTGGGGCGGCAGCGCCATCGGCTCGTGGGCGACGCGACGGGCCGAGGCGGCGCGACGCGGACTCGACTGGATCCGCAACCGCTGTCCACTATTTGCCATGGCCACTGCCGGCTGACCATTCTGGAAAAATGTAGACGTATCGGTCATCTACGTCCCGGGTGCAGCCGGGACTTCTTGATAATTCAGTATCATTACTAGCGTGGTCGCGGTGCCTCTTCGCGCGATCGGCCTGCATGCATCCGCGTTCCACCGGCTGGTGATCGGGGCGGCGTTCTGTCTGGTGGCGGTCGCCGCAGTGTGGTGGGTCGAGCGTATTCCCGAGCACGCTCCGGCGTCGGCAGCGATCGTGGCCTCGCCCGGCAGGTCGCTGCGCCTGGCGGTGGAAAGCAGCTATCCGGTCGCGAATTGGCGCGTCGAGGTGCTGGGCGTCGCCCAGGCCGCTGCGTCGAGCGATGCCTGGAGCTGGCAGGGCACGATCCAGGCCCCGTCGGGAGAGCAGGTGGTGGTGAGGGCGGAGGCTGCTTTGGAGGTCAGCGCGCCGCATCGCGGTCTGCGCCTGCGTCTGGGCGATGCCCCGGAGCGGCTGGTCTGGGGGGCTGGCGACGTGGTCGTCGCGGAACCGGTGCCATGAGTCCCCATCACCATCACCACCACAACCACCTCGTGCTTGAGGACGTGACCATCTGCTACCATCGCCGGCCGGCGGTGCATCACCTCAGCTGTGCCCTGCCCTGCGGCGGGCTGGTCGGCATCGTCGGTCCCAACGGTGCGGGCAAGAGTACCCTGCTGCATGGCGTGCTCGGCTGGCTGCCGCTGACCTCGGGGCGGGTGGTGTGGAACGGTCACGATGTCCCCGGCCGACCCGGCGTGGTCAGCTGGGTCGGCCAGCGGCGCAGTCAGAATGCCGGATTCCCCGCTGACGCCGCCACCGTCGTGGCTACCGGCCGCTACGCCCGACTGGGCATGCTGCGCGGCTTCGCCGCTGAGGATCACGACGCCGTCGCCGCCGCGATGGCGGCCATGGGCGTCGACGTGCTGGCGCGGCGGCCCTTTGGCGAGCTGTCCGGCGGCCAGCAGCAGCGCGTGCTGGTGGCTCGCGCCCTGGCCAGCGGGGCCGAGGTGCTGTTGCTCGACGAGCCGCTCACCGGTCTCGATGAGCCGAGTGGGCGCGAGCTGCTGCAGCGGCTGAAGACGTGGGCGGCTGGCGGCCGATTGGCCGTGGCGGTGATCCACGATCTGGCGGCGGCGCGCCGCTGGTGCGACCACGTCCTGCTGATGAACCGCGGGCTGGTCGCGGTCGGGCCGGCCGAGGAGGTGCTTACCGACGCCAATCTGGCGCACTGCTATCAACAGGACGGAGTCGTGCATGCCTGACCTGTTTGGTTGGCTCACCGATCCGTTGGTCCATCGCTTCGTCGCCCGTGGCCTGGTCATGGCCTTCCTCCTCGGCGTCGCCGGCGGTCTGGTCGGCTGCGTCCTGCTGCTGCGTCGCATCGTGCTCATCGCCGACTCTTTCGGCCATGCCCTGCTGCCCGGCATCGGCCTGGCCTACATCTGGCTCGGACCGGGCCACGCCGGCCTCTACGCTGGCGCAGCTGTCGCCGGCCTGGGCACGGCGGCGATGAGCGGTCTGGTCAACCACCTCACCCGCCTGCCCGAGGACGCCGCCTTCGGCTCGCTGTTCGTCCTGTGCTTCGCTGTTGGCGTGGCGCTGATGAGCCTGGTGGCCGCGCCGGGGGATCTGCTGCATTACCTCTTCGGCAACATCCTCGGCGTCACCGGCGGCGATCTGTGGCGGGTGTGCGCCACCACCTGCGCCACCGTCCTGACCCTGTGCCTGAGCTACCGCACCGTCTTCATGGAGTCCTTCGATGCGCCATTCCTGCGCGTCAGCGGCGGGCGCATCCTGCTCGTCCATCTCGGCGTGCTGGCGGCGGTGGTGGTCAACATCGTTGCGGCGTTGAATGCCGTCGGCCTGGTCCTGTCACTCGGGCTGTTCATCCTGCCGGCCGCCACTGCGTATCTGTGGTGTGAGCGCTTCGGCACCATGCTGGTGGTCGCTGCGCTCTACGGTGGACTGGGTTCCTGCGCCGGCCTGCTGGCCAGCTGGCATCTCGGTCTGCCCAGTGGCGCCTGCATGGTCGCGGCCCTCGGCCTGGGCTTCGTCCTGTCGCTGTTTGCCAGTCCGCATCACGGCCTGCTGTCGAAGCTGCGTCCGCGCCGGCATTTCGCGCATGACGATGGGGCCGAGGTGTGCGAGGGCTAACGGGCTTCGCCCGCTGGGCTCGTTTCACTCGCGCTACGGCTGCGCGCAGCCGTAGCGAAGGGCACTAGTCCGGCGGCAACCGCCACCTACCATTCTCCATCCGATGATCCTCGGCCTGGAGACCTCCTGCGATGATGCCTGCGCCGCGCTGGTGTCCGACGGCTATCGCGTGGTCGCCGAGGCCCGCGCCTCGCTTGAGGATGATCTCGCAGCCTGGGGCGGAGTGGTGCCGGAGATCGCGGCGCGCGGGCACATCGCCGCCCTGCCCGGTCTGGTCGCACGGGTGCTGGCCGAGGCCGGCGTCGGACTCGAGGCGCTGTCTGGGGTGGCGGTGGCGGCGTGGCCGGGCCTCGCCGGCAGCCTGGCTAGCGGGGTCACCGCCGCCAAGGCTATCGCGGTTCGGCGCGGTCTGCCGCTGACCGCTGTTGATCACATCGCCGCGCATCTCGCCGCGGTGCATCTCGGGCGTACCGAGGTGCCGTATCCGTTCGTCGGTCTGGTCGCCAGCGGCGGGCACAGCCACCTCTATCTGGCCCGCTCACCGGGGGAGCTAGACCTGCTCGGCGGCACCATCGATGACGCCGCCGGCGAGGCCTTCGACAAGGCGGCGCAGATCCTTGGCCTGCCCTATCCGGGCGGGCCGCACATCGATCGTCTGGCGGCGCAGGGCGATCCCCGGGCAGTCAACCTGCCCAGGTCGTTTCTCCACGACCGCACCCTGCGCATGTCCTTTGCCGGTCTGAAGACCGCGCTGCTCTACCATGCGCGCGGTCCGCTCGGTCGCGACCCGCTGCGCCTGCAGGGGCAGGCCGTCGCGGACGCCTGCGCCGCGTTCCAGGCAGCGGTGGTCGACGTGCTTGCCGGTAAGTTGGAGCTGGCGGCGCGCACGCACGGCGTCGGCACCATCGCCGTCGGCGGCGGCGTGGCCTGCAACCGCGGTCTGCGCCAACGCCTCGGCCAGGTGGCCGCTGAACGTGGATGGCGCCTCCTCCTGCCCGAGCCGCAGCATTGCGCCGACAACGCCGCCATGGTCGGGGCGCTGGGCTGGTTCCAGCTGCGTGCCGGCCAATACGCCGAGCCGACGCTGACGCCGTTGCCTACCGGGGTGATGGGGCCGCGGCGCAGGCAGGTTGGCGGATAGCCCCACCAGGTATCCAGGGTGTGCGAACCATTGGCCTGCTGACGCGTTGATCTCCGTGAGGGCGGTCAATCCACTTTGTGTCACACTCGCCGGCGGGCCTCGGGCTCGCGGCTGGCGGGGGGTGCATGTCCGAACACACTGGCAGCCCGCCCCAGTGGAGCCGCCATGATGCGTCGCAGCCTGCACCGGATCGTCCCAACCCTGCTGGCCCTTGGCCTGCTGCCGGCTTCGGCCTGGTGTGCGGCCAGCGCCACTGAACGCGACGCCCATCTCGAGGCGGTGATCAACCTGATCGATCGCGAATACCGTATGCCGGCCGAACGGCAGATCGCCGACTTCGACAAGGCGGGCTACCCCGAATCCGAGTGGTTTGGCAAGTTCCTGCATTGGTACAGCGCCGATCGATTCCGCACCCTGGTGCTCGATAGGGCGCTGCAGACCAAGCTGACCGAGGAGGCCAAGTCGCTCGATGGCGAGCTCAAGGCCGCCGTCAAGGCGAACAAGCTGCCCAAGGTCCTGGCCGAGAAGCTGACCGGCAGCGGCGTGGTCATCCGGCTGGTCAACGACCTGCTGCGCGTCGTCGGCCAGGACCAGGTGCCCGAACGCAGTGGTATGGTCGCTGAGCGGAAGGCGGCGCTCAACGCTACCACTCAGGCGCTGATCAACACGACCAACGAGGTCTTTGCCGCCGCCGCCGCCACGGTCAAGACCCACGCCAAGGAGGAGGAGGAGGCCTGGGCACTGGCCGACAACGACCCCAAGTTCCTCAAGGTCGCGCGAGCAGCAGTGGAGTTGCGCTTGGACGCGGTGCGTCCCGCCTACTTCGCGCTGAAGGCCCTGCGCGAGGTCGCCGAGCGAGGCAAGGACTTCGGTATGGATGACGCGCCGGCGAAGGCGTTCATCAAGGATTTTGCGACCAAGCATTTCGCCATGCTGCAGGACTGGGACTACAACTGGGGAGACTACCACCCCTATCTGCGCGCCCTGGCCGTTGATCTGGCAGCCCAAGCCGCCCGCTTCAAGGTCAAGGGCAGCAACGCCGACGACATCGCCAATGATCTGCACAAGGTGCTCGAGATCGACGCCGGCAAGGAGTACAAGGATGCCGCTGTCGCCGACGAGATCCGCACCCTGCAGGCCAAGAGTTGGAGCAACTATCTGGCATGGTGCCGCGAAATGGGCGAGGACGTGGCGCCGAAGTGGTACCAGGCCGGCATCGACGCCTTCCGTGAGTTCAAGGACAAGACCAAGAACGACCGGCACTTCCGCCTTGACCACAGTGATCGCGAGCGTGCCGCCGAGGTCGCCCGCGTCTACTTCCAGGCCGGCCGGCTGCTCCTGGCCAAGCAGGATCCGGCCTCGACCGGGGCCTTCGCCACCGTCGCCGCCGCCCGCACCAATCCGCTGGCCGGCAATGCCCTGGGTTGGCAGTCCTTGCGCCCGGGTGGTCTCGGCACGCCGCCGCCGGCGGCTAGTGCCTGGGGCGCTCAGCCGGTGGCAGAGGATCCGGCCGGCGCCATGCTCATGGGCAACGTCATGCTGCGCCAGGCCAATGCCAGCGGCGACCCCACCCTGCAGCGCTCGTCGCTGATCAGCGCCGCGGTGGCGCTACGCAACGGCGTGCTCGGCCTGGGCAGCGCCGCCTACGCCGAGACTGCCGACGCCACCGCCCCCGAACTGTGGTTCCGCTACGCCGAAAGTCTGAGCAAGCTGGGCATGCGCTGGCATGCCGCGCTGGTGGCCCAGGCCGGCCTGCGCCACATCGAGGCGCGCACGAAAGAACTGAAGGGCAATAGCCCGTGGCAGGACAAGAACGGCAAGTGGACCGCCGCCGGCAAGTACATCAGCCCGCTGGCACGCAACGCCGTCACCTATGCCTCCAACCTACTGGTCGCGGGCAAGGGTGCCGCAATCACCCAGGTTTACTCCGACAGCATCGAACTGGTCAACAGCGTCAGCCCGGCTGACGGCGGCAAGGCCCTCGACCGCATTCAGATCATCATTTCGATCCAGGACAAGGACTTCAAGCGCGCCCTCGAACTGGCCGACACCTACGTCAAGAAGTACCCTGAGGAGTACTACGACGCCGCCTCGCTGCGCATCTACGTCTACACCGTGTGGATCCGCCAGGCGAAGACCGAACTCGACCGCAAATCGATCGCCGACCGGGGGATGAAGGCGGCCGACGAGACGGCGAAGAAGGCCAAGGAGGAACTGAAGACGGCCAAGGATCCGGCGCGCAAGCGCGTGCTCAACCAGGCCATGCGTGATGGTCAGGCGTTGCAGGCGGTGATCGCCCTCAGTGGCGGCGATTACGACACCGTCATCGGCATGCTCGGGCCGGACTACTGGCAGACCGCGCCCAGCGACGAGGACAAGGCGGCGGAGATGCTCGGCTATCTGTGCCAGGCCCTGCGCCAGTGGTACCAGGACCAGGTCAAGGACCCGAAGGCGCGAGCCGACGCCAAGCTGCTCGTTGAATCGTGGCCGCGCATCCAGGCGGTGTATGGCATTTGGAAGGTGCAGAAGGGTCGTCTGGTCAGCCAGGAGGACAAGGTCGCCCGGCAGGGCGTGCAGATCGCCTACGTCTTCAACGTCATCGCCAATTTCCAGCTGCCGACCATGCTCGGCCGGCCAGACGCCCCGCCACAGCTCTCCGAGATCTCGTCGCTGGCCGCGCGCGCCTTTGCCGATCTGATTGAGCCGACCATCACCGACGGCAGCAAGCCGGACCTGATGTTGCAGGTCGGCAACGTGCTGTGGGACCTCGACGAACACGCCCGCGCCTGCCGCTTGTTCGAGCTCTACCTCAAGACCCTCGGCGACAATCCCGAGCTGGCCGCCCTGCGCGACACGCCCAAGGAGGTGCTCGCCGCGCTCGACGGCCCCATCCGTGCCCGTCCCGAGCTGCGCGCCAAGTGGGAAGAGGTGGTCGACCTGCTGGTCGATGACCCCGACCTGACCCGCAAGATCATCGAGCAGGACCTGCCAGAGACGGACTGGCGCGAGAAGAAGCGCGATTTCGTCCAGGCCCTGGGGGCCCTGGCCGCCCTGCGCACCGATGCTGCCAAGTACAAGATGTCGATTGGCGCCGGATACCCCAAGATCGAGGAGGGGCTGGCCAAGCTTGAGGGCCAAGTGCAGCAGTTGGGACGCGACATCGCCGTCACCGCCAAGCTTGCCCTCGGCTTCCGCGAGGAGGGCGAGAAGGCCAAGGCTAACGCCCTCTACGAGAAGCTGATCAACTACGACCCGACCAATCCGGAGTTCCTTGCCGCCGCCGTCGAACTGACCATCGATGAGATCAAGGAGGGGGTGAAGAAGTTCACCGACGCCGACATCGAGAAGGTCCGCGTCAAGGCCGCCCGCGTACGCGATGCCGCGCAGAACGGCTCACCGACCTACTGGACGGCGGTGATCCAGCTGATGGAGCTGTCGCTGGCGATGAAGGATGCCAAGCTGGTCAACGAACGTTTGAAGTTTGACGGCGTCAACCAGTCGACGCCCGCCGACGACCTGCAGCTGCGGCCGCGGCCGCAGCGCGACGATCCGCGCGTACGCCGGGCGCGCAACGCCCTGGCTGTCGACCTGTGCAAGCGTTACCTGGCGATCTTCTCGCAGCCAGGCGTGACTGCCAAGCCGAGCTTCGCCCTCGACGAAGTCGAGATCGATGGCAAGGCCACGCCGGTGTTCGTGCCAGTCGGAGCCCCGAAGTTCGAGGCCGTCCGCCGCGAGCTCGATGACGGCTCGGTGGTGTTCATCCTTTGGGAGGCGGGCAAGGAACCGCCGCCGGAGCCGGAGGCGACGCCTGCCGAGACCGCTGCACCCGCCGCCAAGCCGGAGGCCAAGCCGTGATCCGCACCCTGCCTGTTCTCATCGCCTGCCTCTGCGTCGTTAGTCTCGCCGCGGCCGACAACCTGCCGCCGAACCAGGGCACGGTGGTCCTCGCCGAGCGCTCGTTCGCCGACGTGTGGATCCTGTCTGAATCGACCGACGGGGTCGTCCACACCCTCGATGAGAAGCGTGACAGCCCGCCGACCACCCTGGCACGTGGCCGCTACATCCGCGTCGACTACGCACAGCCGCGTCAGGTCTCCTGGCTGCGCGGCGAATCCTTTGCCACCAAGGGCCAATGGGCTGAGGCGGCGGCGCAGTTCCTGGAGGCGACGCAGAAGCCCGACACCTGGTACACCCGCGAGAACGCCTTCCTCCGCGCTGCCGAGGCCTTCGTCCAGGCGGGCAAGGCCGACGATGCGATCAAGGCCATCGATGGACTGCTGGCGGTCAATCCCAAGACCATCTGGGGTCCGCGCCTGACCTATCTGCGCGGCCAGGCCCTGCGCAAGAAGGGCGATACAGCCGGGGCGCTCAAGGCTTTCGCCGAATTGGCGAAGAAGCCGGATGTCGATTCCCTGGCGCTTGGCGCCCTTGGTCAGGGCGAACTGTTCAGCGCCGATGGCAAGCACGACGAGGCGGCCAAGGCCCTAGGTGCGGCTTTTGCCAAGCTGGACGCCGAGAAGGACAGCGAACTCTTCGGTAAGATCGGCGTCGCCCTGGGGGGTAGCCAGCAGGCCGCCGGCCAGTCCGAAGCGGCCATCATCACCCTGCGTCGCCTTGCTTACGGCGCCGCCGAGGAGGGCACCCGGGCCCAGGCCCAGCTCGCCTGGGCCAAGGTGCTCGCCGCCGATGAGGCCACGCTGTTCGAGGCCTTCGACCACGCGGTCATCGCCCTCAGTGCGCGCGGCGCCGGCCCGGTCGCCGACCAGGCCGGGCAACTCGCCCGCCAGCTCGGCTCGCGCATCGACAAGCTGCCCAAGACGCAGCTGTCCGACGAGTTGAAGGCCGAATACCGCCGTTACCTGTCGAGGTAGTCCCACATGCGCCTGCTCCCGCTCTGCTGCCTGCTCCTCCTCTCTGCCGCGGTTGCGTCCCCCGCCATCGCTGGCGAGGCGCAGAACCTCGACCTTATGACCCTGAAAGAGAAGGGTGCCCGCGCCTGCTGGGTGGTCGGTGAGACCGCCGACGACGTGCGTTGGCGGGTGACCCCGGAAGCCGGATCGGAAAGCAACACCAAGCGTCGCGAGGTGAAGAGCATCGTTTACGCCTTCCAGCGCCAGTCGGGCGCCTGGTCGCAGGGCATGGAGGCGCGCGAGCGCGGCAAGTTCGCCGAATCAGCCGAGCTGTTCGGCAACCTCGCCGCCGGCGAGCGCGAGGCCGAGCAGGTGGTCGGTTCACTGGAGGCCGGCGCCAGCTGGGAGCTCGACGGCAAGTTCGAGCTTGCTGCCGCCGCCTTCGCCAAGGTGGTCGACAAGTTCCCCGAGCATCCGCTGGCCCTCGATGCGCGCTACCGCCTGGGCATGGTCCTGGCGATGGGTAAGGACGCCAAGGCTGACGAGATCGTCAAGAAGCTCGAAGACGATGCCAAACTCAAGATCGGCCAGGCCGCCAATGTCCGCGCCGCCGCCATCCGTGCCGTGCAGGCGCTCAACAAGGGTGACGCCGCGGAACTGCGCCGGCAAATCAGCCGCGCCTCATTCAGCCCGGAGGCTGAGCGCGCCGCCTGGCTGCATTTCAAACTGTTCATCGCCGACGCCCAGCGCGCCGCTGGCCAGGGCAAGGAGGCGGCGCAGATCTACGAGAGTATGCTGCCGCAGCTGGCCGACGATCCGGCCGCCGCCGCCCGTGTCCGCCTGGGTATCGGCCTGGGCAAGCTGGAGAGCGACAAGCAGGGGGCCATCCTCGCCTTGCTCAGCCTCGACGCCTTGCCCTACGGCTCGCCGGAGCAGAAGTGCGAAGCCCGCTTCCACGCTGGCCGCTTGTTGTGGGAGGAGGTCCAGGCCATGCAAAAGGACGCCAACGCCGACGAGCGCAAGGTCGCCTTCACCGCCGAGACCCTGGACACCGCCCGTCTGCTGCTGCAGTCGGCTGCCGAGTCGACCGCCGAGCATCCGACCAAGGCCCAGGCCGCAGAGCTGCTGAAGGCCCTGCCCCTGGATTCGATTGAGCAGGCCAAGGCGGATGCTGCGGCCAAGGCCAAGGCGGAGGCCAAAACCCAGGGCGGCGACAAGCCGGCGGACACGCCGGCACCCAAGGGCAAGTAGCCCGCGCGTCGGGTGATCGCCCCGTCGGCGGCGGATAGGCGCCGGACCCCCCCCGCGCCACCTCGCGCCATCGCCGCTTTCAAACCGGCCCCCCGCCTGATCATGCCGCCCCGTGCTCGACCTCCTCGCATATATCGGCTACGTGCTGATGGCCCTGTTGGGCTTCGGTTTCGTCATCGCCATCCACGAATTCGGCCACTTCGTCTTCGCCAAATGGGCGGGGGTGCGGGTGGAACGCTTCTCCATTGGCTTCCCGCTGCGCAATCTGCGGCCGCCGTTCCGGAAGCAGTGGGGCGAGACGCTGTACATCATCGACTGGCTGCCCCTGGGCGGCTACGTCAAGATGGACGGCCAGGAGGACGTGCCGACTGGCGATGCCCAGCCAGCAGCGCCTGATCCGCGCAGCTATCTGGCCAAGAGTGCCGGCTGGAAGGCGATGATCCTGCTCGGCGGCGTGTTGTTCAATCTGATCAGCAGCTACGCCATCCTCCTCGCCCTGGTCGCCTGGGGCATGCCGGTGTTCCATCCGATCGTCGGCGATGTCGAGACCATCGCGGTCGATCAGCGCGGTGTGCGCGTCGAGAGCCCGGCCGCCAAGCTTGGGCTCAAGCGCAACGACCGCCTGCTGGAGGTCGACGGAGAGCAGGTCCGCTCGTTCGACGACATGATGACGGCGGTGATCTTCGCCGGCGGTCGGCCATTGCAGCTGACCATCGAGCGCGACGGCCAGCGCCTCCAACTGCCCGCCCCCGGCGCCGCCCCGGTCGAACCGATCTTCGACGGCCGCTTCGGCCGGCCCAGCCTGGGTATCGCCTTCCCTTCCAGCAACCGGGTGTTCCTCCTCGCTGATGCGCCGGCCGATGGCCTCAAGCGCTTCGACCGCATAGTCGCCATCGCTGGCGAGGACGTCAGCGGCCTGATTGGCCAGGACATCCAGGACCGTCTGACGCGGCATTTCGGCAAGCCGGTGCCAGTTACCGTGCTGCGCGGCGGTAAGCGGCTCGATCTCACCGTCACCTACGCCGGTGATGACACCGCCTTCGAGGTGCGCGCCGGCCTGCCGGTGGCGATCGCCGACCTGCCGGCTCCCAGTGCCGCCGCTGCTGCCGGCCTGCGCATCGGGGACTGGGTCACCGATGTCGACGGCACCGCCATCGCCGGCTTCCAGCACTTCCTCGCCCTGGTCCGCTCTGGCGTCGATGCCACGGGCTGGTGCACCATCGGTGTGCAGCGCGATGGCCAGCGGGTCGAGGCCCGGGTCGAGGCGGCGGATGCCTTCGGCGTCAAGCGCGTCGGCATCGTGCCGCGGCCGGTGCACCGCGGGGTGCTCACCGTGCTGCCGCCGGCCCTCGATGGCGGACCCTGCCTGCTGGCGCAGAAGGGGGTCAAGCCTGGTGATGCACTGGTCGCGTGGGAACCGGGCGAACAGACCGTCGACATCGCCTGGGTGTCCGGCGGTACGTCCGTACTCCTACCGCTGGGCATGGACGAGGATGCCTGGCGCGAGGCCAATCGCAGCCCGGATCCTGGCCTTCTGCGCAAGATCATGGGTCAGCAGTCGACGCCCGGCCTGGCTGGGCTGCTCAGCGGCACGCAAGTGGCCGAGAAGAGCGACACCGGCATCGTGCTGAAGGCGCTGGACGGTGGCACGCGTGTCGTCGACACCTCGCGTTTCGGCCCGGCCTTCGCCGGCCTGCAGACCGGCGACTGGATCGCCGATGCGCGCATGGGGACTGACGGAGCGCTCATCGAGGTGGTGCGCGGCGCCGGCGCGGTGCAGCGGGCCAAACTCGATCCGCCGCCGCTGGGCACCACGGTGGTATTCGTGCGCGAGGAGCTGCCCTACCAGGCCAAGGACTGGGCCGACCGCATCGATCTGGTCAACGACGCCGCCTACAACCTGGTGGTCAAGAGCCTGCAGATCCTGCCGCGCCTGTTCCGCTCGCCGGAGCAGGGCGGCATCGACGCCAACAAGAGCCTGACCGGTCCGATCGGCATCTTCCGCGCGCTCAAGGAACGTGCCGAGCTGATGGGCTTCGACTCCTTCCTCAAGCTCATCGCCCTGGTCGGCCTCAACCTGTTCATCGTCAACCTGCTGCCCATCCCGATCACCGATGGCGGCCAATTGCTCATGCTGGGGGTGGAGACGGCGATCCGCCGGCCGCTGCCGATGTGGCTGCGTAACGGCCTGATGTATCTCGGTGTCGCCCTGGTCGGCCTGCTGTTCATCTACATCTGCGGGCTCGACATCCTCCGGCTGTTCGGCATCAGCTGAGGCGGATAAGCCGGGCGAAGAGGAAGCCGGGGGCGGCGTCCCAGCGGATCGACGCGGGCTGAAGCCCGCGGTCCTGGAAAGCCACCGAACCGGCGCCAGCCAGGAGGTCGGCGGCCCAGGTGCCGGGCAGGGGCAGCGACCAGGAGGCCTGCGGCGCAGCGCATGGTTCGCGCAGCGCGATCAGGTAGCCGCCGCGCCCGTCGGCGTCGAGCGAGCAGAAGCCGCTGCAGGAGGCGCCATCCGGACTGTCGCCGACCGGCCAGATACGGCCGCCGTGCAGGGCGGCGCGGTGGCGCTTCCACAGGGCGATCAGTGGCCGCAGCGCCGCGGCATCGGCCGCCGGCAGTTCGCTGACCTCGAACCAGGCCAGCGGACTGGCGACCATGATTGAGGCGAACAGCCAGTCGGCGGGATAGACGGCCGGTGCCAGCGGGTCATCGGCGTAGTGGCCGGGGTTGCGATTGCGGTTGAGGAACTCCATGCGCAGGCGCACGGGATCGATCCAATGCGCCAGTTGCCACAGGTTGCGCAGGGTAGCATGCGGCCACCAGCGGTGCCAGTCGCTGTAGCGGTTCTCGACGAACAGCGGCCCGACGGCCATGGCGCCGAAATAGCCGGGTCGGATCTCGGCTGTGACGTCGAGATCGAAGGTGATCGCGCCGGCGCTCTCGGCCAAGACGGCGGCGAAGAAGGCCTGCAGGCTGGTCTCGCCCAGGGAGCTGTGCGCCTTGACCCCGTCGATCTTCACCCGGGTGACGCCATGCCGGCGCCAGAAGCCGAGCACCGTGTCGGCGTCGCGTCGCCAGTTGCGGAAGTCGCCGGCACTGTCAGGCGCGAACCACAGGCCGAAGGCGAGTCCGGCGTTGCGGGCGGCAGTGGCGGTGCTGTCCAATCCGTCAGGGAAGCGCTCCGGATGGTGGTTCCAGAAGTGATCGTCAGCGGCCCAGAAGCCCTGCCACACCCCACCCTTGGCCAAGCCGTGCACCGAGTTGCTGGTCACGCCGCGTTGCCAGCCGTCGTCGATCTGCACCACGTCGATGCCCAGGGCCGATCCGGCCTCGATCTCGCGGGCCATGAACGCGGCGCAGATCCGTCCGTCGCGGTTGCGGTCGCCCCAGGTGTTTGACAGCAGCATGCCGTCACGGGCGGGATCGTAGGCGCGGAAACAACGCTGCACCGCGTGCAGCAGGGCGATGCGGCCGGTGGCCCCGCCGACGTAGGCACCGATGGTCCAGGCGTAGCCGGCCCCGCCGGCGCTTGCGCCGTGGCCGTGCAGCGCGACCGCCGGTCGGCCCTGCTCGTGCCAGGTGCGCAAGTCGATGGCGCAGGGCGCGGGCCGCGCATGCGGCAGGGGTGCGTGCTTGAGCAGCACCAGGCCATCACCGCACAGCGGGTCTTCGACCGCGAAGACGCAACCGGCCAGGCGCAACGGCTGAGGCACGGCGAGGCGCAGTTCGCGCGGCACGGCGAGATTGTCGTGCGAGTCGGTCTGATCGGCAAGGTCGGCGGTGTGCACGTGGGCGTGGTGGCAGGCCAGTAGCAGGCGTTCGCACAGGTCGCCGTCATCATGGTGCGTCGTCACCGCCCCATCGGTCTCAATGCCGCTGGCTGCCGCGCCAGCCGCCACCGGCTTGGCGCTTGGCGCCGCCAGTCCGGGCCAGGCCAACAGCCTGAGGGTGATGGCAGCCACCCCCGGGAAGACCTGCAGCTGCCAGCGGATGTCGCCGCAGGCCAATTCCGCGGTCAGTGATGGCGCCTCCACCGGACCGGCTTGTCCGTGGATGACATCGAGGTGCATCGGACGCGCCTCCACCGGCGGCAGGGCCGGCGGCACGCTACCTGGCTTATCGCCCAGTCGCAGCCACTCGCGTCCACCGGCGACCAGACCGAGCGCAACCAGCAGGCCATCGCGGACCTGCCAGCGGCGTTCGATCAGGGCATTTCCCAGACGCAGGACGTCGTCGTCGAGACTGGCGAAGCATGAGGCCGTATCGTGATTCATGCTGGCGCATGCTCGTCAGGATCCGCAGGCGTCCACCGATGATGGCCTCGGCCCCTGGGCCCGCGCGCGGCCCGCGCGCCTTGGCAATAGAGGTGTCTCTACCTCAGTCCTTCAGCCAGCACTCGATCACCGGCACCGCCACCCCGGCCGGCTTGTCGGCGGGCAGGTTAACGAACAGGCAGTCGGGGCCGCCGACCACGTCCTTCCAGTGCGCCTGCCAGTCGTCCAGGCCCTTGGTCGCCAGTTCGCTAGCGTCATTGAGCAGCTGCGCATATTCGACGCGCTTGGCCAGGCTGGGCAGCACCAGCTGCTTGTACGGCCACTCCAGGACATGGATGTAGAGCCGGTTAGACTCGGGGTTCCAGGTGTAGTCGCAGCCGTTTGGCGGGGCGGGGAAGCCGTCGGGGACCTGGGTGCAGCCGTAGATCGAGCGGTTGTGCCGCCGCATCCACACGCCCATGTCCTTCAGTCGCGACAGCGCGCGCTCGTCGATCTCACCGCGTCCGGTCGGACCGACGTTGAGCAACAGGTTGCCACCGCGCGCCACCGAGTGGATGAGCGTGCGGATCAGTTCGTCGCTGCTGCGCCAGGTCGACTCGTCGCGGTGGTAGCCCCAGCTGCCCGAGAGGGTCTGGCAGGCCTCCCACACCACCTTGCGGCCCTCGTGCGTCGGCCACTTCAGTGGATTGAACTGCTCGGGCGTCTTGACGTCCCAGCCATGCGGGATGTCGAGGCGGTCGTCGAGGATGACTTTTGGCGCCAGCTTGCGGATCAGCTGCATCAACTCCTCGCTGTGCCAGTCCTTATGCCCCTTGCCGCTGCCATCGGGCTTGGGATAGCTGAAGTCGAACCACAGCACATCGACCTCGCCGTACTGGGTCAGCAGTTCACGCACCTGCCCATGCAGGTAGGCAGCGTAGCGGTTCTGGTCGCGGCCCTCGTTTAGCTTGGCGCGGTCGGCCGACTCGCGGTACGGTCCGATGTGCGGATCGATGACGTAGTCGGGGTGATGCCAGTCGATCAGCGAGTGGTAGAGGCCGGTGCGCATGCCGCGCCCACGCATGGCGTCGACCAGCGGACGGAGCAGGTCGCGCTTGGCCGGCGTATGCATCGCTGTGTAGTCCGTCAGCTTGCTGTCCCACAGGCAGAAGCCTTCGTGGTGCTTGGTGGTCACGACGTAGTACTTCATGCCCGCATCAGCGGCGGCATCGGCCCACAGCTTGGGATCGTAGAGGTCGGGATCGAAGCGCGCGAAGTACTTGCGGTCGTAGTCGTCGGTACCGATTTGTTCCTTGTGACGTATCCACTCGTGGCGTGCAGGCAGGGCGTAGAGCCCCCAGTGGATGAACATGCCGAAGCGGTC
>JBBREK010000085.1:0-15883 GCA_038203025.1 Planctomycetota bacterium | reverse complement strand
TCGCCATCCGGACCCAGGACCTCCCACGCAGGCTGGCCGACCACCGTTTCGACCGGACGCAGCACCTCGACCGGCACCGGCTGACGGGCCAGCGGCTTGCCATCGACCAGCAGGTCGAGACGCAGCGCGTCCATGTCACCGGCACGCTCGCGACGCGCGGCGGCGACTTCGTCAGCTCCACCGGCGACCAGTCGCCAACCGCCGGAACCACTCAGCACCTGCACCGCGACCAGATTACGGCCCTTGCGCAGCTTGACCGGGAAGACGTGGGTGAGCACCGCGTAGGCGCCCTTGTTGCCGTCGTCGAGGGTCGAGTAAACGCGTTCGCCGTTGACCCACCAAGCCATCCACCAGTCGGCACCAGCGCCGAATTCGACCGTCTGATCCGTGGCCGAGTCGATCCAGGCAAAGCACAGGGCCTGCTTGCGCTCGTGATGGCCGCCGCCCAGGCGGGCGAGATCGAGGTCGGATCCATGCGGGATGCCGGCCTGCGCCGACACCGTCACGCCACGGGCCACGATGCTGCGCGGCACCTCGCGGAAGGTCGACAGATCGAGGTCGCCGGGCACAGGTGCGAAGACCGTCCATTGGCGCGGCCACCACGATGGCTCGACCGGGGCGACCGACACTGCGACCGACAGCTGGATGGTACCTCCGCCGTCGACCTGCAGCTGGCGTTGGGCCGGCTCGACGGTGACCGGGGCGGCGCCCATGGTCTTCACCACCAGGCTGGCGGTGAGCGGCGCCTTGCCGGGATTGCGTACGGTCAGGGGCAACACGGCCGGGCGGCCGGGAACGACGCGCAGGCGACCTGGCGCGACCAGCGGTGGCGGCGGCAGGTTGACTGCGAAAGCCGGGTCCCCGGCCGTCCAGGTAAGGAAGCCGGGATCAGCGTCGCAAGTCACCTGCACCAAGCCGGGCGCGGCTTCGGCCTGCGGTGTGATATTACCGAACAGGTCGCTGCGCTGCAGCCGGGTGCAGCCGGGTCCGATGGCGAGGGTGCGTGTCACCTCGCCCTTGTCGCTCCACAGCACCAGGGCGCGACGGCCATCGGTGCCGGCGAACAGATGGGCCTCGGCCTGCGGGGCCAGCAGGTCGATGGTGCCGGCGTGAGCCAGACCGCGCAGGGCCTTGACCATGGCGCGATGAGCGAGCACGGCCGGACGTGGCTCGCGCTCGCGCTCGATGGTGGTGTAGCCCCAATCGCCGCCGGTTATATTCAGGCTGAACCACAGGAACCAGGGCATGCCCTTCGACTGGGCGTAGACCGGCTTCTCGACGATGGTCTGGGCCTGGCGCCGCCACGAGAGTGGATCGCTGGCGAACAGACCGCTCTCGGTCTCGATGTAGGGCCGGTCGCCCTTGCCCACGGCGCGCACCGCCGTGTCCTGACGCTCCCAGGCGTTGCGTTCTGCGCCGACCCCGGGGCCGTGGCCATGATAGGCCCAGGCGTCGATGCGGTCGGCCGGGATCTTGGCGATGATCTCATGGGCCCGCTGCCGCCCCTCCTTGCCGCCGGCGAAGCACAGGCCGCCGTTGGTCACCACGCCATCCGGGTCCTCGGCCTTGATCGCGTCGCGCAGGATCAGGTAGCCCTCGACATACGCATCAGTGGGACCGGCGTAGAAGAAGCGCAGGTCGGGCTCGTTGCCCAGTTCATACCAGCTGAGGAAGTCGCCATGCCGCTTGGCCACCGCACCGATAAACCCGGCCTGCTTGCGCCAACCGTCGGCACGCTTGCCGGCGTCGTCATTCCACACCGGCGTGATCATGATGTTGCCGTGCAGTCCCCGCGCCTGCAACACGGCGATGGCTTGGTCGAGACGGTCCATGCTGTCGCCCTCACCGCGGGCGCAGTTGCGGATCAGGTCCATGCCCATGAACTCGGCCCAATCGAGTTTGCGCGTCTGGTCGTAGCGCCCGCCAATGTCAGTGCCGTAGAGGAACTCGCCCGGCTTCGCCTTGGGCAACACGGTCTGGTCGCTGATGCCGATCAGCGTCTCGGTCTGCACGTGCTCGCCGATGCGCGACCGCAGGACGTAGACGCCAAAGGGCAGCGCCGCGGTGTCGATCGGCACACGCAGCGCACCGTCTGATTCGGCGGCGATGTCGACCGGCATCGTCCGTGTCCACAACTGCCGGTCGCGATCGGTGGAGAAGGTCACCTCGGCCTGGGCGCGATAGGCGACGCGGGCCCGATTGGTGAGCTGGATCTGCGCCACCACCGGCGTTCCAGGCGTGAAGACGAAGCGGTCCTTGCCACAGTCGACGCCCTGCGCGCGCAGCAGCCGCGACCACACCGGTGATTCGGTCAGGTCGTAGCGCGTCAGCACCAGCGAGCGCAGCTCGCCATCAGCGGTGCAGGCGTTGTAGCGCAGGTCGCAGCCACTGGTCAGGTTGTCCTCGGGTTTCGTTGTGGTCGTGCCGCCACTAAACACCGCATCATCAATCCGGGCCAGCAAATGCCGCCACGGCGGATCCTCGTTGTAGCCTGGTCCACGACCACCCCAACCGCTGTCGACGATGCGCGGCGTCTGCACATCGGCGGCGAGATTGATTGGCGCATCCGAGCGGTGCACCGACCAGGTCTCGGCATCGACCACCGGGGATCGGCCGTCGCGAAAAGCCGGATCGGTAACGGTGAACCGCAGGGAACGCCACCAGCCTTGCGTCGCGCTGCCGTAGTTCGCCTTCCACACCCAGCGCTTGAGCCCGCCGGTGGTGATTTCGACCGACTGGACGTGGTCGCGGAGCAATGCGATGCCGCGCGCCACCGGTTCGCGGTCGAGGAGGATGAAGGCCTGCATCGGCCCGGCGACCATCAGGGAACGCTCCCAGCCGGCATCCTGGTGGCGGTCGGCCTTGGGACCGCTGAGCAAGCGCCAGCGTAGCAGATGTTCGGCAGCGGGCCGCCCGCGCAGTCGGACGGTCTGTTCGATGGTCGCCTGCGCGCCGGCCGGGATGGCTGCTGCCTGTTCGTCGCTGCGTACCAGCTTGCCGGCGGCGTCACAGAGGTCGAGGCGGACGATCCCCTGCCAGGCCTTGGCGGTGCCGTTGCTCACTACTAGTGCGACGCGGTCTTCGCCGTCCGGAGCGACCACCCAATCGCTGGACGATCGCATCGCGGCGGTGAACTCACCAGCCCAGACGACGCAGCCCAAGGACAGAATCAGGAGGGTACGCAGCATGACCACCTCGATAGTGAACGATAAGCGAACAAAGTTGTGACCGGAATCGTGGGAATCGAATATTGTCCATATACATCTCGATATTTTGTCCATGATTGCAAATCATGCCTCCACGACCGACCAGTCGCGCCATTGATGCCCTGCTTGCAGCCCTGGATGCCGGACGCTGGCCGACGATGAGCCGACTGCCCGGCGAAGTCCACCTGGCCAGCGAACTGGGCGTTGCCCGCGGCACCATCCGTCGCGCCCTGACGCAACTGACAACGCAGGGCCGGCTGATCTGCAAGCCACACGCCGGGTTCCTCGTCGCCCCCGGCGGCAGTGCGGGCGCACCGCTCGGCGGCACGGTGGTGGTGGTTACCGCCACCGGCCACCAGCAGTTCCCTTTTGCTGAGGAATTCCCCGCTGCGACTGTCATCGGTGCCCAGCATGCTGCCGCCAACCTCGGCGTCCATCTCATGCTCATCACCGCCAGTCGCTGGGACATCGCGACTCAGACCGGCATCGCCGCCCAACGTCCGAGTGCGGTGATCATCACCGACATCATTGGTGACGATCGTACCACGGTCGACGCCTGCACCGTGCGGCTGGGCGACATCCCCCTGGCCTGGCACGCAGATCCGGACGATGCGCCAGACACCATCGATTGCGCCGCCGTCGACCAGGCCCAGGGCGGCCGCCTGCTGGTCGGCTTCGCGCGCCAACGGCATCGCAGCCGGCCGCTGGTCCTGGGAGCCGCCACAGCAGCCGGCAACCCGTGGTGGCGTCGGCGACGGTCGGCCATCCTTGATGCCTGGCGCGAATCCGGCCTGACCTCCGGAGCCATCGCCGTCGACATCGAAGCCCGCTCCGACCTGCCCGAGCAAGCAAATTTCTCGCGCCGATCGCGGCTCTACGCCGGCTATCTCGCAGAAGAACTCGCCGCCGGCCGCCGACCGGACGTCTTGTTCGTCTGCTCTGACAGCGACGTTCCCCCGGTGACGGCGGCCTGCCGTCTGGTCGGCCTCGATCCCAGCCGGGATGTCGATGTGCTGGGTTTCGACGGCTATTGGACGCGCACCTGGGAACGTGAGCTAGAGCCCCTGCCGCCAGCGGCGACGATCCGCGCCGATCACGTCCTGGTCGGCCGCCGCCTGATGGCCTTGGCCCTCCGCAGCGACCGCAGCGAGCGCCCTCGAGTGGCGGAACGCATCGAGGCTGTTCTTGTGCCATTCCGGTAGCTGTAATTTATTGTTCTTGTTTTGTCCACATTGCTCGCCATGATACGGGCCAGGGGGACGGACCATGCTGCGACGCGCCTTCAGCCTGATCGAACTGCTCGTCGTCATCGCCATCATCGCGGTGATCGCTGCCATGCTCCTGCCAGCTGTCGGCCTGGTACGCGACCTGGCCCGCACCACGGTCTGCGCCAGCAATCTCCGACAGGTCGGCCTAGCCCTGATCGCCATCGACGTCGACCAGCATAAGCTGCCCAAGGCAGTGGACTTCGCCGCTATCATGGGCGGCGGGTATCGCACTGGTTGGGACATGGCGGTCTGCGATGCCCTGGAGAACGCCAACGTCATGCACTGCCCAAGCGACCAGAAGGGTCGTTCAGGCACGGTCACCAGCGCGCTCAGCGGCGACTCCTGGACCGGCATCAAATCCTATGCCCTGCCAGGCGACTATCACGGCGGCGGGGATACAGTGGTGCGCGACAACTGCCTCAGCTGGGCGCAACTGTGGAACCACACCACCGCCGCGGTCAACGACAGCACCCGGCTAGCACGGGTGCAGGACCACAGCGGCACGATCCTGGCCACCGAACAGCACGTCGCCAACACCTCGACCCTTGGCGAGCCGTGGTGGGCAATGATCCGCGAGGTTACCCAGATGACGACGGCGCACCGCGGCAAGGCCAACGCCGTGTTCTGCGACGGTCGCACCGCCAGCGTGACGCGGGAGGAATCGGTGGGCACCGGTTCGATCGGCACGGTCTACTGGACAGCCAAGGGCATGTGGACGACGGCTGCAAACGATTGACACTGTCGGCATGAGCCGGATCGCCCGTCTTCTCGCGCTGCTCGGCGTCCTGCTTGTACTCCTGATCGTCGTCCTGCGCTGCTCTGCCCTACCTGGTCCCACCAGACCCGAGGTGCTGCCCGGCAGCGACGCCACACGCAAGGTCTTCGACCTGTTGCAGGCACCAACCGCGGCCCAGGTCGGCCCGGTGGGCGCCCTCCGTGATCTGCCCGGCACTCCGCAGCGCTACCTGATCGCCCGACTCGTTCAGGGCAGACTTACCCTGGGCTGGTCAGCTGAGCCATCGTCCGCACCAGACGAAACGCTGACCTTCGATGCACCCGGTCTGAGGCTGGAAGCCTATGTCGACCTACACGCTGATGACAGAGCGGTGGTTGAGGTGTGGAAGGGATACACTCCGGACGGAGGGCGCCTGACGTTCGAGATCGTCTACTCGGACCGCTAATGTTTGTATCTCGATGACGGTAGGGACGGCCCTTTCGGACCGCCCCCCGCACGGATCCGGACTTGCAGCGTTACCGCCTACGGCTCTTACCTCGGGTATTTGGCTACGAAACGTGCCCACGGATACGGAGACCTAGTCTCGGGTTTCGGGAGCCATCGTTGGATCAGCCCCTTGAATCGCTGCCAGGTCATACGACTTCGTTGACTACGTCGCCGTAAGGCGCGCAGCCAGGCCTGGCATATTTCGCGATGGAAGGCTCCCAGGCTTTCCCGGTTTCCCGGCACAGCATGGTAGGTGAAATAACCGTTGACCACCGCCTTGAGCCACGCGCCGAGAGCTGGAGCGACCAGCGCCTATTCCGGCGCCAAGTACAGGGGCACGCGCAGCTACGCCATCCCCGGCAGGCGCCAAGGTGGTGGAGATCCAATCATCCGCGCCAATGTGATCTCCTGGGCGCAGAACTTCCAACATGACATCTCGGCCATCAATGACTCCATGGGCCTTGGGCAGGTCAGAAGCCACAGCGATACGTTGCTGCTGGCCGAATACCAGATCGCCGCCAACAACCTAAGCGAGTTCACCCCCGGTATCTCCTGGACGCAGATGGTTCAGCCGGAGCTGCTCGCCACCCGCCACCAGGGAAAATCCGCCGCCGTGCTCTGCGATGGTCATGTGCAGATGATCGACGCAGCCGGTTCGGTAGGCACCGGCAGCATCGGCGCGCCGTATTACACCTCCAAGGGTATGTGGACGGTGGTCGGCGGCGACTAAGCCGTCCTACTCCGGCAGATCGTACGGCGCGACGATCGATACCCGACGGTTGGCCGGGTTCACCGGATCCTCAGGGATGCGCAGTTGGTTGTCGCCCATGCCCTTGACCTCGAGGATGCGGTCGTCGCCGATGCCGGCGTTGGCCAGGGCACCCCGCAAGGTGACAGCCCGGCCAGTCGACAGTTCCCACAGGCCCTGGCCTGTGCCGCCGGACGGCCCACGAGATTCGCTGTGCCCCTCGATGATGAACTTAGCGCGGTTGCGCTGCATCAGCGCAGCCACTCCCTCGATCAGACGCTTGGCCTCGGGTTTGAGCTGGTTGCCGTCACCGACAAACAGCGACTGGCCGCCGCCGTCGTGGAAGTCGATACGCATCTGGTGGTCTTCGATCACCATCGTCACCGAACTGCGCAGGCGCTCCAACTGCGGATTGGAGCCGATCAGACTGTCGATCTGCGACGCCAGGTTGGTGGCGTTCTGCTTGTCCAGGTTGTTATCGCGCGGCGACGGTGGCTTGATCCGGGGATTGACCGGCGGCGAGCCCTGCATGTGGATGATATGCGGGCTGGCTGGCTCGTGGCTGGCGCGGGCGCTCATGTTCTGGAAATACGAGGCTATGCCCTGCTTGGTCTCGACATCCATGCCGATGATCCACATGACCAGGAAGAAGGCCATCATCGCCGTCACCAGATCGGCGTAGGCGATCTTCCAGGCTCCGCCGTGGTGGCCGCTGTGGCCGCCCTTGCGCTTCTTGATGATGATCAGTTGCTTCTTGTCGTCAGCCACGGGTCACCCGTTCTTGGCGGCCTTCAGCGCCTTCTCCATCTCGCTGAACCCGGGGCGGACCGACGGGTCGATCTGGCGGCGGGCGAACTCGACGCAGGTGATCGGCGACTCGCCGCGCGCGAAGCTGAACAGTGCATGCTTCATCGCCATGAGGTAGGACTCCTCGCCGCGATGGCGCATGGTCAGGGCGCGGGCGATCGGCGAAACCAGGAAGTAGGAGAGGAAGATGCCGAGGAAGGTGCCAAGCAGGGCGACGGCGATCGATTTGCCTAGCACTGAGGCCTCGCCGCCGACCTTCTCCATGGTGATGACCACGCCCAGCACGCAGGCGACGATGCCGACGGCCGGCATGGCGTCGCTGATCCCCGCTACCGCGTCGGGGACGATGTGGGCCTCGGCCTTGGCCGAATCGAGGTCGATCTCCATCATCTCGGCCAAGTCATGCGGGGCGACGCCTCCGGAGATAACCACCTTCATGGTGTCGCAGAAGAAGGCGGTGCAGTGGTGATGATGCAGGAATGCGTGGTTCTTCGAGATGATCGTCGACTTGTGCGGGTCCTCCATGTGCGGTTCCAGGCCAAGCAGGCCGTCGCGCCGGGCCACGCTGAACAACTGATACATCATGATCAGCAGTTTGAGGTACTCATCCTTGCTGGTGAACGGATCCGGCTTCAGCAGGCCCAGGATCTGGGCGATGGTCTGCTTGGTCACGGCCATGCCGTTGCCGGCCAGGAAGATACCAATCGCTCCGCCGGCTATGATGATGTACTCGGTCCAGGCGACCACGAATATCATCATGCTGCCATGATGGAGCAGGTAGCCGCCGAACACGCACGCGAAGCCGAATAGAATGCCGACAACGGTCATCATGGTGATGCGTTTCTAGACGGAGGCCGGCACATAGCCATGGAGAACGCACCAGACGTGCCAACCAGGTCATTTGTCCGACCCCCTGACACGGAGACGTAACAACTGATCCGGATTGCAATTGCGTCTCCCGGCCAGATCAACCCCTGAGTCCATCCCATATCAATCCCCTTCCAATGCACCCCGGGCCGGGTTAGGCTTTCGACGATGCGATGCTGCTGCTGCTGCTGCTGCTGCTGATCAGACCAACCAACCAGACCATGGCCAGATGACGATGGATCTCCTCCTGCCGTTTTTCGGATTGATGCTCCTGGCGACCGGCGTCGCTGCATTCCCGGTCCCGGCGGATGGACGGCCCTGGCGCTGCTGGGGCCTGTCGGCCATCGCCGCCGGCCTTGCCCAGTTGTGCGCCGTGTTCCGTCCCGAACTCCAGTTCCTGGGAACGGTCAAAACGCTGCTGGTGGTGGTGTCAGGCCTGCTGCTGGTTGAGGCGGCTCGGCGGGTCTGGCGACTGGAACGGGCCTGGGTGGTGCACGGCACCCTGGTGGCCGCCGGCGCGTCGCTGTGGCTGGTCGCAGGGATGGATGCCGAGGTCGCCGCTGCGGCGACCTGCGCCATGCCGGGCTTCTCCGTCACTGCCGCGGTCTGGTGGCAGAATCGGAAGGCTCCATCCGGGATGCACAGGGTCAGCCATCTGCTAGTGGCGTTGGTGTTCGCCATCTGGGCGGTCGCCATCAGCGGGGCCCTGGCCACCGGTCAGACCGAGGACCTCCGTCTGGAGCAGGGCTGGTTCCTGGTTGTCCTTGCGACCCTGTCGCTGGTCCTCCACTTGGCCTTCGTCACCGCAGTGACGACGGTCCAAGACAATGGAGCCGGACGACAACGCCGCCGACTGGCCGCTGTCGCCATCGTCGGCATCATCATCAGTCTCCTGGCCGCCGACTGGCTGGCCGAGCAGAACGCCAGTCGGCTGCGCAGCACAGCGAACGCCACCACCGCGACCCAGCGACGGGCCGTGGTCACCTACCTGCAGGCGCAGCACGCCACGGGATCCCGGGCCGCCCGACTGATCGCTGAGCGGGCGGACACGCGAGCGGCTCTGTCTGATCCACAGCTGCGTCCCGCCCTCGACACTGAACTCGCCGAAGACGCACAGCAGCAAGGCTTGGCCATCGCCTACGTACTCGACCGCCACGGCTTGGTGGTCAGCAGTTCGAACCGGGGAACGCTACAGGACCTGGTCGGGCACACCTTGGCCTGGCGCCCGTATTTCCACCATGCATTGGCCGGCGGCCTGGGTCGGCAATGGGCCACCGGCGCCGTCACCAGCAAACGCGGGATCTACCACGCCGCCCCGGTACGAGGAGCCGACGGCACGATCATCGGCGTCGCTGCCGTGAAGTGCAACGCCGACGACCTCGATAAGGTCCTGGCGCAATACCGCCACTGCCTGGTGCTCGACGCCGACGGTACGCTCTTCGCCAGCAGCGTCGGCGCTCCGGCACTGCCGGCCTGGCAAGATGGCGAGATGGAACTCGACAACCATCGCTACGCGGTGCTCCGCACCATCGGCGACGATCCATGGAGCATCGTCCAGCTGCAAGATCTCTCGGCCATCGATCACGAACGGCGCATGCTGCTCGCCGCCGGGACCGGTCTGGCCATGCTGCTGCTCGCCAGCCTGGTCATCATCGCCGTGCACCTGGACCGCCGACACGCCCTTGCCGCTCTCGCCGATCAGCTGCAGCGGGTGTTCGAGGCGAATCAGGACGGCTACTGGGATTGGGACCTGCACACCGACCGGGTCTACTTCAGCGACACCTGGTTCACCATGCTGGGCTGGTCTCCCGACGACCTGCCGCACAGCTACGAATCGTGGGCTGGTCTGCTGCATCCCGATGACCGGGCGGCCGCCGTCGAGCGGGTCCAGGCAGCGGTGGCAGACGGCCAACCCTACACGCTGGCCTTCCGCATGCAGCGCAAGGATGGCGGATGGACCTGGGTGGAGAGCCGCGGCAAGGTGATAGGAACCGACGCCAGCGGACGCCGCATGCGCATGGCCGGCACCCACACCGACATCTCCGCACGTCGCGTCGCCGAAGAGCGCCTGCAGGAGGCGTTGGCCCGGGCCGAGGACGGTACCCGCGCCAAGAGCGCCTTCCTCGCCAACATGAGTCACGAGATCCGTACGCCGATGAACGGCGTGCTCGGCATGACCGAACTGTTGCTGAATACCAAGCTGGACACCGAGCAGGAAGGCTACGCGCGCACCGTCCATCGTTCGGCGCAGTCGCTGCTCAGTCTGCTCAACGACATCCTGGACCTGTCGCGCATCGAATCCGGTCGGTTGCAGCTGGACGAGGTCAGCTTCGACCTTCATCAACTGATCGACGACGTCGCCACCCTATTCCGCAGCCGGCTGGACCCGGCTCGGGTCTCCCTGGAGGTCGCCATCGGGGCCGAGGTCCCGCGCTGGATGCGCAGCGCACCGGACCGCATCCGTCAGGTCCTTGGCAACCTGCTGGGCAACGCTGCGAAGTTCACCCATGACGGC
Source organism: Planctomycetota bacterium (assembly GCA_038203025.1). GTDB lineage: Bacteria > Planctomycetota > UBA11346 > UBA11346 > UBA11346 > UBA11346. The sequence goes on along the minus strand of JBBREK010000085.1, from coordinate 5,250 downwards.
TCGATCATCCTGCGCGCCGGTCTGGCCGACGGACGATTGCGCCTGACCATCAGCGACACCGGCATCGGCATCCAGAAAGGCAGCCTGGCCGGCCTGTTCCAGCCCTTCACCCAGGCCGACGCCTCGACCACACGCCGTTACGGGGGCAGCGGACTGGGCCTGGCGATCTGCCGGCAGATCTGCGGCCTGCTGGGCGGATCCGTCACCCTGCAGTCCGAACCGGGCGTCGGTACCACCTGCGTGGTGGACCTGCCGTACCTCCCCGGCGAAGCGGTGGCGATGCCGCTAGCGATCAGCGACTTGCAGATGCCGGGAGAACTGGCCGTCCTGCTGGTCGAGGACCAACTGACCAGCCAGGAGATTGCCCGGCTGATGCTCGGCCACCTTGGCGTGACTGTGACCGTGGCCAGCGACGGCCAACAGGCGGTGGACCTCGCCGCTGAGCACCAATTCGATGTGGTGTTCATGGACTGCCACATGCCGGCGCTCGACGGCTTCGCCGCCACCTCCCGGATCCGCGCCGGTGAGATGGACGGACGGCGTGTGCCGATCATCGCCATGACCGCCAACGCCCTGGCCGGCGATCGCGAACGCTGCCTGCAGGCCGGCATGGACGATCACCTGCCCAAGCCGGTCAGCCAGGCGGCCTTCGCCGCGATGCTCGCGCGCTGGGGTGCGCGCATAACACCCGCTGCCCCTTCCACAGTACCGACGACGGCCGATCCCCTGCTCGATCCGGTAATGGTCGCGGATCTACGCAGCCTGGCCTCAGCACGCACGGCCCTGGTCCTCAACGAGTTCATCGCCGACCTGCCTGGGCGCATCACGGCCATCGAGGACAGCTTCTCACGCAACGACCGGCAGGACTCGTTGCAACGCATCCACGCGATCAAAGGGACCTTCGGCAGCCTGGGCGCCAGCGAGCTGCATCGCCATCTCAACGGCATCGAAGTCTCACTGCGGAGTGGCGATCACGAGGCCGCCTGGAACGGCTGGCGACAGTCGCAGAGGTGCCTCCTCGGAACCGTCGCCGCCTTGCGTGGGCTGGCGGCGGACATTCAGGCCGGCTGAGCTCAGTCCAGTCCGGCGACGGTCAGCGGATCGCCCTGGGCCAGCAGCACCAGCGAGCAGGCCTCCAGCACGTGCAGTCCCTTGGCGCGCAGCGCCGAGGCGAACGGTTCGCCGTCCGCTCCAGGATTGAGGATGACCAGCCGCGGAGCCGCCTTGACGATGGCCTCGGCCAGGCCGGCACCGATGCGCGGGTTGACGTACATGGTGACCACGTCCGGCCGGCCGGGCAGCTGACCGAGACCGGGCAGACAGGCGTGCCCGGCCACCATCTGGCCCGAGGGATGCACCGGCCACACGGTGTACCCGCGGGCGGCGAAGCGCTGCACCGCCAGGTAGGCGTACTTGGCGGGATCTTCAGAAGCTCCGACGACGGCAACAGTGGGCATGGAAGCATGATCAACACGCCTGATGGCGCGTCCAGGGTCGGTCTCGACACATTCCTTCGCTACCGCACCAGTGGCGAAGGACTCCTTGCTCGACAGGCTGCCGCCATGGATGCCCCGACCTCGGCCATGCTTGACCACGTCCGTACCCTGGGCAGGCGGGTTGCCGACCAACTCCTCGCCATGCAGCGGGAACTCGCCGGCACCACCGTCAGCAAGGGTGGCGTCGACGTGGTCACGGCCGCGGACACACTGGCGGAGCGGCTGATCACCGAGGCCCTCTCCCAGACCTACCCGCAGCACCGCATCGCCGGCGAGGAGGGCACGCGCCTGGGGCCGGCCGACAGCCCGTGGTGCTGGCACATCGATCCGCTCGACGGGACCTGTAACTACAGCCGCGGCCTGCCCTACTGGATGGTCTCGATCGGCCTGTCCTACGGCACCCGGCCGGTCCTCGGCTGCCTGGCGGGGCCGGCCTGCGGCCTGCACCTGTCGGGCGGAGACGGCCTGGGGGCGTGGTCGGGCGAAAGCCGCCTCGACCGCGCCGTACCCGCTGGCGAGGAACGCACCTGGCTGGTCGCCACCGACTGGCCGTGGGATCTGGCCCAGCGCAGCCGGGTGATCGGCATGCTGACCCACCTGGCGCCGCGCATCCGCCAGTTCAAAACCTACGGCTCCGCCGCAGTCGACCTCGCCCACGTCGCCCTCGGCCGGGTCGACGCCTACGCCATCCCCAAGATCTTCCCCTGGGATCAGTGCGGCGGTGCCGCCATCTGCGCTGAACTCGGCTACGAGTTGAAACGCTGGGACGGCGCCCCCTGGACCCTGGCCGACAACGACATCATCTGCCAGAAGCCCAGCATGGCCCTGGAGCGCTTCACCGGCTAGACCTGCTTGATCCCCATGGCGACGGCTCTACCTTTCGCCCCCGCACGGAGACGTGGGTGAGCGGTTTAAACCAACTCATTGCTAATGAGTCTTAGGCCGAAAGGTCTAACGGCGGTTCGAATCCGCCCGTCTCCGCCAATAAAAAAGCCCGGCATTTGCCGGGCTTTTTTATTGGCAGAACTGAGCGGAGTGCGCGCTCGCGCCGGCTGCCGCCGGCGGGTCTGGAGTCTGGTCATTTGTACGCCAGCCGTGGTGATACGCATGCCTTGACCTGGGACCGCGCGTGGCCCGCGCGCCAGGGGCAATGTGCAAAATCGTTGGTTATTAGCCAATTTTCGAGCGCGCCGGCGGCGCGCTGTCCCAGGGATGGCAATTCCCCAGTCAGCCAAGAACAACTGCGGGCGGCATTCCCACGACGGAGGAACGCTCGGTATTTGCCGATCGGCTGTTATCCTGCGACATGCCGTTCAAGCGTCCTATCCTACTGGTCGGCGGTGCGCCGCGGGTGCCGGTGGATGCCATCAGGCATTTGACCGTCGCGGCGACCGGTAAAACGGCGTTGGCACTGGCGCAACGGCTGCAGGACATGGGCCGTCCGGTGCAGGTCCTGCTGTCGCTCGACGCCTCGCCCGAGGCGACGGCGATACGCTACGGCACCCGCGATACGCTCGAAAACGCCATGTCGGCGTGGATCACCCAGCATCCCGATGGCTGCGTGGTCATGAGTGCGGCGATCAACGACTACCGGGTAACCCAGGTCGAACGCTGGGAACTCGGCGAGGTCCGAGCGCTGCGGGTCGGAGAAAAGCTCCCCAGCGGTGCCGACGAGGTGGTCATCCGCCTGCGCCAGGACAGCAAGCTGATCGACCGGCTGCGGCCGAGCTTCGGACTGCGCGGTCCGATCATCGGTTTCAAGTACGAGGACGCCGCCACCGTCCAGGCCAGTGCCGCCGAGTTGCGCGCCCGCGTCGGCGCCACCTGCATCGCCGCCAACAGCCTGTGCGGCACCGTCCTTGCCCTGGTCGAGGCCGGCGGGGTGAAACCGTTCGCGACCCGCGAGGCGCTGCTGGCCGCACTGGCAGTGCGGATCGACCGCGCCTGAAGCAGCCGTGCGCCGACACTGGTTTCTAATCGCCTATCTCGTCGTGCTCGGCCTGGCGCTGGCCTGGCCGGAACCGGGCGCCGCCGGTGGCGTCCTCCACCTCGAAGCGTTCAAATCCTGGTGCATCGCCGGCCTATTCCTGTGCACCGGGCTGGTGCTGCCTGGACGCAGGCTGGCCAACGCCCTGGGCGCCTGGCCCACGCACCTGCTGCTTAACGGACTCGGGTTCATCGTCGCCCCGCTGTTCGGCCTCGCCCTGGCCCAGCTCGCCGGCGCCCTCGGCCAGCCGACTGCAGTGCAGCACGGCCTGCTCATCCTGGCATGCCTGCCGACGACCATCGGCAGCTGCGTCGCGATCACCGGACTGGCGGGCGGGAACCAGGGCCTTGCGGTGATCAATTCGATGCTCGGCAATCTGCTCGGGCTGATCGTCACGCCATTGCTCATCCTCTTGTTCCTAGGTCGCACCGGCACTGCACCAGTCGGTACGGTGATCACCCAACTGAGCCTGCTGGTCGTCGCGCCCGTGCTCGTCGGCCAGGCGGTGCGCCTGCGCGCCGCAGCACGGCTCGACGCCCTCCGCACACGGATCGGCGTGATCAGCGGCAGCCTCCTGCTGATCATCCTGCTGGGCATCTTCAGCAATCTCGCCCGCAGCGGATTGGTTGCGGGCGCGGCGGTCGTCATCGGCCTGTGCCTGACCCTGCTGGGTGCCATGCTCGGCACCTCCTGGCTGGCCGCCGGCCGCTTGCCGCGACCCGACCGCATCGCCGTCACCATCACCGCCAGCCACAAGACCGCGACCCTGGGCATCCCCCTGATCCACCTGCTCTACGCCGGGGACCCCCACCTCCCCCTGCTGCTGCTGCCGATTGCCGTCTACCACATCGTTCAGCTGATCGTCACCTCCGTTCTCGCCAGCCGTCTGTCCCGGCCGCACCCGGACCGCCCCCCTCTTGCACTGCCGCCATGACCCAGCATATTTCCGACCCTCCCAACAGGAGGCTGGCCGGACACCCGGCCCGACGCATGGTCTTTTAGCTCAGTTGGCTAGAGCACTACCTTGACATGGTAGGGGTCACAGGTTCGAGTCCTGTAAAGACCACCAAGACATAACCCGCGGCCTTGCTGCGGGTTATGTTGTTAGTGAGATCGGGAGTAAGATGTGCCCTGGGTTGGTTGATCCCAAAACTGATCCCAAAGCAGGAGCAGTCGTAGCTAAAAATCGGGCCGCGCCCCAACCCGCCGAGGTTATCGGCGAGCTGGGGCGGTGCTGACTCATGAGAGCTTGAGCTTGCTGATGTCGCCGTGGTAGGCGAGGAAATGGCCGTAGTGCTTGTGGACCATGGTCGTGTTGGCATGGCCGAGCCCGTAGGGGTTATTTGTGATATACGGGGTCCGTCCGGCGTTGACAGCCGTGCATATCAGCGCGGGGCCGGCTCCGCGCTGAAAGCGGCGAAGTAGGGAACCCGCAGACGCGAACCACCGTAGAACTCCAATTCCAGCTGCCCCGACGCCTGGCGATCCTCCTTGATCACACCTGGATCCAACGTGAGCTCAATGCCGCCATCGGGCAGGACGCGGGCGGAGGCATGCGCCGGGTCGCTGACCGTGATGCCGTTCAGATCCGGCACCGTTGACGATGTGTCCGGCAGGACACGGAACGTTCGACTGTCTCGCGTCGTCAGCGCGCCGAACTGCAACGATGCGGGATCCGCCCGGACCGTACCCGTGACCCGTGCGATCACCGTCAGTCGTTCGCTGAATGGCAGAGCCTTGCCATCCTGACTGCAGACCAGCTCAACC
>JBBREK010000084.1:0-15894 GCA_038203025.1 Planctomycetota bacterium | reverse complement strand
ACCATCGTCAACGGCTTCTCGCACGATGCCGGCGGCAGCGGGGACTGTTCGGGCTGCCACCACAGCCCGGGAATCACCAACCTGTCCGGCCGGGGCGGCAGGACCTGGGTGATCGACCCGATCGATGGCACCAACAACTTTGTTGCCGGCCTCGGTTGCTGGGCGGTGTGCATCGGCCTGCTGGAAGACGGGTATCCCGTCCTTGGCGTGGTCCATGACGTGGTGCAGAACATCACCTATGCCGCCGCCCGTGGCCAGGGGGCCTGGGCCAATGATCGTCGCGTATCCTGCGCCAGCGGCGGACTGTCCGACCGCTCGCTGATGATGCTGACCTGCAATCTGGTGCGGTCGGACGGCAGTCTGCCGCCCTGGTATCTGCGCTGGAGCCGCCAGGTGTGGAAGCTGCGCATGCTCGGCAGCGCCGCCCTGGAGGCCGTTCAGGTCGGCGCCGGTGTCGCGCACGGCGCGATCACCATGCACGGCAAGCTGTGGGACCTGGCTGCTGCCGCCGCCATCGTGCTGGAGGCTGGGGGCCAGGTCACCGATCTCGGCGGACGACCGGTGTTTCCCATCGATCTGGCCGGCTACCAGGGTGCCAAGGTGCCGTTCCTCGCCGCCGCGCCCGAGGCCCACGCGCAGCTGCTCGCCGAGCTGGCGGATCCGTCATGAGCGACTGGGCAGCCATCCTCATCGTCTGCCTCTGCGCCCTGTGGGTGACGTGGCGGGTCTGGCGCAGCTGGCGCCACCGTGGCGGTGGCGGGTGCGATGACTGTCATAAGTGATTCTGTGAAATCAGGTTCGTAGTTCGTCGTTCGTCGTTGCGGCCAGGTTGGTTGCGTCCAGGGACACCCATCACCATCACGATGACACTGAGGTAGTCCGTTTCCTCGTCGTATGTCTATGCGGAACGACGAACGACGAACTCTCCTGCCTTGTCCAGCTTGATCGCAGCGCCTCTGGTGCACCACACCGGGTCAACCGCGAACCGCGCACCCCCGCAATAGTGCCGCACAGTGCGCCCTTGCCTCGACCAGCCCGGTCGGCCAGATGGGCATGTGATCGAGTGGTACCCCTGCTTTGTCGATATCGAGGCCTCTGGCTTCGGTCCTGAATCCTGGCCGATCTCCGTGGCCTGGTGCGACCACCAGGGCGAGATCCGCCGCCTGCTGGTGCGGCCGCAACCAGGCTGGACGTATTGGGACCCCGCGGCTGAGACCGTCCACGGCATCGACCGCGAGCGGCTCGCAGCCAACGGCTGGCCACCGGAGGACGTGGCCGCCCGCCTGGAGGACGACCTCCGGGGTGCGTTGGTCTTCTCCGATGCCCCGGACTTCGATGCCGGCTGGCTGACGACGCTGTATCGCGCCCTCGACCGCCCAATGCCCTTCCACCTCGACAACGCCGACAATCTGCTGGTCGGGGCCATGCTGCGCCCCGGTGAACTGCTGTGGCAGGCCCAGGCCCGCCTCGACCGGGTGCGCGACGAGCTGCGCACCACCACCACCGGCCGACACGACGCCGGTTATGACGTTGGCTTCCTGGTGGCCTTGTGGCGCAAGGCCCTTGGTGAAACGGTGAAGATGAACCACGGGGCCGGCCCGGTGCCGCCGGTGACAGCGACCGGCAGCTTCCGGCGCGACCAGGCGTAGCTGTCCGCTTCGCAGCTTCAGCGCTTCCTGCTCCGAGTTGCCCGTTAGCCTGCGGCGATGCCCGTTGTCCCCGTCTCCCCGACCCGTCCACGCCTGCCGGCCTGGTTCAAGCGCAGCCTGCCCGCCAACGCCGAGAGTGCCGGCACCGATGCGGTGGTGCGCAAGCACGGCCTGGTGACGGTGTGCGAAGAGGCCAGCTGCCCCAACCGCCAGGAGTGCTGGAGCAAGAAGGCGGCCACCTTCATGCTCATGGGCGCGGCCTGCACGCGCACCTGCACCTTCTGCGACGTCGCCTGGGTCAAGACGCCGCCGGCGCTGGATCCCACTGAGCCGGAACGTACCGCCGCCGCCATTGCCGAGCTCGGTCTGCGCTTCGCCGTCATCACCAGCGTCAACCGCGATGATCTGTCCGACGGCGGGGCGGCGCACTTCGCTGCCACTGTCGCGGCGGTGCGGGCACGCTGCCCGGGCACGCTGGTCGAGATCCTCACTCCTGACTTCTGCGGCAACTGGGACGCCCTCGCGGTCGCCGCCGGCGCTCGGCCCGACGTCTTCAACCACAATCTCGAAACCATCGGTCGGCTCTATCCGGTGGTGCGGCCGCAGGCGCGCTACCGCCGCTCACTGGAGCTGCTCAAGCGAGTCAAGGCGCTGCAGCCGGACCTCCTCACCAAGAGCGGCATCATGGTCGGCCTCGGCGAGACCGATGACGAGGTGCGGCAGATCATGCAGGATCTGCGCGAGGTCGGCTGTGACATCATGACCATCGGCCAATACCTGCGCCCGACGCTGCAGCACCACGACATCCTGCGCTTCGTGCCGCCCGAGACCTTCAGCCAGTACGAGGCCTGGGGCCGCGAACTCGGCTTCCGCTACGTCGCCGCCGGGCCGTACGTACGCTCGTCATACTTCGCCGAGGAGGTCATGGCCGGGGCGGTGGGTTTGCCGCGGTGACAGCGCCGATCCTCGTCGTCGCCGGCCTGGGCAAGCGCTATGGCGACGTCGGTGCTGTCGACGGACTCAATCTGACGGTAGAGGCCGGTACCATCCTCGCCCTGCTTGGACCCAACGGGGCCGGCAAGACCACCACCATCCGCATGCTTATCGGCCAGCTGCGGCCCAGCGCCGGCACGGCCACGGTCGCCGGGCTTGATTGCTTTGCCAGGCGCGATGCGGTGATGGCGATCACCGGCTATCTGCCCGACGAGCCGGTGTTCCACGACTACCTCACCGGTCGCGAGCTGCTCGGCTTCGTCGGTGGGCTGCACGGCCTGGACGCCGCCGGCATTCGCGACCGCGCCGAGCCGCTGCTGGAACGCCTGGAGCTTGGCCCGGCGATCGACGATTACGCGGTCAACTACTCGCGCGGCATGAAGAAGAAGCTGGCCCTGGTCATGGCCCTGCTGCATCGACCGCGCCTGCTCATCCTCGACGAGCCGGCCAATGGCCTCGACCCCTACGCTGCGCGCGCGCTGCTCGCCTTGGTGCGCGAGGAGGCGGTGTCCGGCGTGACCGTGCTGTTCAGCACCCATCTGTTAGAGCAGGCCGAACGCATCAGCGATCGCGCAGCCATCCTGGCGCAGGGTCGGCTGGTCGCGGAAGGCGGGATCGCCGAACTGCGACAGCGTGCCGCGGCCGGCGGCAGTCTCGAAGAGGTGTTTTTCGCCGTGACCAGGGCCGACGGTACGGCGGAGCCGGCGTGAGGCCGGGGCCGCTGCGCCAGGTCCGCCTGGTGCTGGGCCTGGGGGTGCGGCGCTGGCTCAATCGGGTGGCCAGCGGCTTCGCAGCCAAGCTCGGGGCACGTGGCGCTGCCGCCGTGGTGCGTCCGCCGACCGCACGCCGTCGCATCAGCAGTGGTGCCGTCATGGCGCTGTTCCTGATCGGGGCGGTGTTCCAGGTGGGCTTCTCGATGTGGATGTTCGGCCAGCGGGCGGCGGCTGTCGACGGGCGGCCGCCGGTACGTGACAGCACCTGGGCCTCGGCCCGCAGCACGGCCGCAGCCGCCGAACCGGGCTGGCAACAGCGGGTGCGCGAGCAGCTGGCCGGTGATCGTGCCATGCGCGAGCTGCCGGAGGAGCTGCGTGATCAGATGCTTACCGCAGCGGTTACGCTGCTCGCGACCCCGGCTGTTGCCGACGCCGACGAGGTGCTGCACCGGCGCATCGCTCATCTCACCGCCGCGTTGCTCGCCATGGTCGCCGTGTGCGCGGTGATCCTGCCGCTGGGCATGGCCAATACCGATCTGGCCAAACCCGACTGGGATGAGCTGTGGCTGGCCGCTCAACCGGTCTCTGACCGCGTCCTGTTCACTGCCCGATTGGTGCAATACACCCTGCTGGGTGTGTTGGTGTGGATGGCCGTGCCGGCCGCCGTCGCCGTGCTGGCGATCAGCAATGGCGCATCCTGGCAGGCTGGCGTTGGTCTCGGCCTGGTCGCCGGACTGGCCTGGGCGGTGACCGCGGCGGCCATCCGCCTGGTCATCGAGATCTGGCTGCGCCAGCACCTGGCTCATGCCCGGATCAAGAACCTGCAGGCCGGCTGCACCGTCCTGGGCATGGCGGCGATGGTCGCGATGTATGGCGCCGCGATGGGTTATGGACCGCTACCAGGCTGGTTCCTCGACTGGGCTGGCCTGCTGCCGTGGTCGTGGCTGCCCAGCGGTTGGGCGTCGGTCGCGGCGCTGCAACCGGAATGGCGGCTACCGCTGGTTGTCGGCGGGCTGGCCATCGCTGCGGCGGCAGCAGTCACTGCCGTCCAGTTGTGCACGGCCTGGTCGAGCGGTGGGCTGATCGCTCATGACGGCACGCTGAACGGTGCCCGCCAGGGACCACCAGGACGGTGGCGGCCGATGCGCGTGCTCGGCAAGGATCTTCTCCTGCTGCGGCGCGACCGAGCCCTGTTGGTCCAGGCCCTGGTCATGCCGCTGTTCATGATCGCGTTGCAGCTGGTACTGAATCCCACCCTTGCCGCCACTGCAGTCAGCGGCTTCCATGCCGCGGTCACCTCCGCTGTCGCCCTCGGCGGCTGGGTGCTGGTCAGCGCGACTATGGCCCTGGCCTTCGAGGGTCAGGCCTTGTGGATCCTGGCCGGGGCACCGCAGCCGTTGGCCCATGCCATCCGTGGCAAGGTGGTGATGTGGGCGATCTTCGCCACCGGCTACGCCGTCGCCGGTCTGGTCGTGATCACCACCCTGCTGCCCTGGCCGGGAGCGACGGCCCTCGCCGACATCGTCATGGTGCTGACTGGGCTTCCGCTGCTGGCGGTGCTGGCGGTAGGCATCGGTGCGGCTGCCACCGATCCCCAGAGCACGCAGCCGAACCGCAGGGTCGGTCCGGGTTCCGTGTACCTGTATATGCTGGTGATGGGGCTGTTCTCGCTGACCGTCAACCGCGGGTCGGCGCATCAGCGTCTGGCCATGCTGGTGCTGCTTGCGGTTATTGCCTGGGCCTTGTGGCAGCGCCTGCGCGACCGTCTCGCCTATCTCTTCGAGCCGATTGATCGTCCGCCGCGCCAGGTTGATCTCGCCGACGGCGCCTGGGCCGCATTTGCCTTCCTCGTCCTCCAGGGGCTGATCGCGGTCCTGCTGCTGGCGCTCGAGGTCGAGCCGGCGACCAGCATTGTCGGGGCCTTCGCCCTGGCCGGCGGCATCACCGCATTGGCCACGCTGCTGACCTTGTGGCGGTCGCGGGTGCCGCAGCTGCTGACGGCGGTCGGTCTACGTCCTCCGCCCGGCACCAGCGTGCTGCGCACCGTCGTCACCGGACTGGTTGCCGGCGGTGCGGCGGCGGTCTTCGCTGGCGGCTATCTCACGACCATCGGTTGGCTTGCCCCACGGCTGCCCGCGCTGCACGAGATGCTCGAACAGGCGGGCGACCATCCCATGGGTGTCACGGGCTGGCACATGGTGGCGCTGGCGGTGGTCCTCGCTCCGCTGTGCGAGGAGTTCATCTTCCGCGGGCTGCTCTTCCGCGGGCTGCGTCGCGATCTGCCGCTGGTCTGGGCGGCGGCGGCCTCGGCGGCAGTCTTCGCCATCATCCATCCCAGCTTAGGCGTCATTCCGGTGTTCGGCCTCGGACTGGCCTGTGCGCTGGCCTACGCCCGCACCGGCTGGCTGCTCGCCCCAATAGTGGCGCACGCGCTGTACAACGGCGTGGTCGTCCTGCTCTCTGGCGGATGAACGATGGAACGACGATCTAACCAGCCGCAGGCCGGCCGCGGCGGCCGGAGATCGCCATGGTCCGCAGCACCGAGCGCACTTCGCGTTCGCTGCGCTGGACGCGGGCGGCGATGACCTCGAACTGCAGGCCTTGCCAGCGGGCATCGGCGATGGCCTGGTAGATGCGCAGCAGGTCGGCCTCCTGCGGATCGTCGGAACGGATCAGGCCCATGACCAGCAGGCGCAGGCGGCAGGCGGGCTGCGGCATGCGCAGGGCCTTGGCGGTGGCAGCCACGTCCTGGGGATGGTTCTGCCACGCCTTGTTCACCACCTCGTCCTTGAGCCAGCGATGCACCGGCGGTGCGTCCTCTGACTCGGCGGCGGCGGCGGCGGCGTTGCGGCGCGGCTTCTTGTCGTGCGCCGGACCATCGCCGGGGGTGATGCGGATCTCGATGCTGGCTCCGACCGCCTCGGCGAGCTTGCCGAGCACGCGCAGCGAACCGGAGTTATCCTGGGACTGCATCACGGCGTAGATGGTACCACGGGCAACGCCGGACACCTCGGCCAGGCGGGCGATGGAGGTGCGCCTGCTGTCCAGCTCCTCGCGCAGGAGGGCGACCAGCTGGGTGGTGATCTCGCTGGCGTCGCTCATGCTGTCATCCGCGGGGAATCCCCGGTCATGCAGTCGAGGGTGGTGTGCGGCCGCCGATGCCGGCGGCTTTTCGTCATCCGGGCCATGGCGCGAGAGTCATCGAATCAGGCGGGGTGCAAGGCCTTGCCTGTCAGGTCGGGACGACAGGGCGGGCTGGTCAGATGCCGCAGTGGATGCCCGGCAGGGTCTCGCTCTTCTCTGTGACCTTGCCGTCCTTGTCGACCTCCTTGATCAGGCGGACAAAGCGCAGGCCGCGGTTCTTGGCGCAGCTTGGGCATTCCAGCAGTTCCATGCGTATTGACGGCAGGATCTTGGCATCGCTCTTGGGCAGGGTGAAGAGCTGCTGGACGTCGATCGCCTCGACCTTGGCGCGGGTCAGGTCGCCCTCGATCTTGAGGTGCTTGGTCTCCTTGACTGCGCACCAGCGGTCGCAGGCCTCGCAGAACATCTCATTGTCGATGCCCGTGGGGGCGATCAGGGTGGCGCCGCCGACGATGATCAGTGTCTCGATGGTCCAGAAGGCCCACAGGACCACGCCGCTGGGGGTGAACGTGCTGATCGTATACCAGCCGTTGTCGCCGATGCCGCAGATCACCGTCCACATGACGCCGGGGTTCAGGATCAGCTCCATCAATTCGACGCTGGCGCCGTCCGTGCGGTTGATCATCGCATACAGGAAGAAGACCCAGGCCAACCACAGACTCACCAGCCCACCACCCAGGCCGAGCAGCAGCATGGTGCCGCGGCTGCGGCACTTGGCGACCTTGCCGAGCATGCTGAGGGTCAGACCGGTGGCGAAGACGTAGCCGCCGAGGATGAGGATGGTGAGGATGCCGGCGATGGGGATGTAGACCGCGATGTATGAGTAGGCGGCGCTGGCCAGCGCCAGCAGCGGTAGGCCGAGGAGGGGGACCATCAGCCAGGCGCGGCCATTCTGGCCGGAGTGTTCGTACAGGTGGAGCTGCATAGCCAACCTTCGCGTTCGAGGGGATGAGTCGGCTGCAGGCTGCCCTGGCGGAAGCTCTGATGCAAGCGGCAGACTGACCATGGTGGATTCCTCCAGGCTTGCCCGGACGGCCCACCCGGCACCGTGCCCGGCCGATGAACGAGCGTCAGCTCATCTTCTTCCTCACCGCGGTGAACTTCACCCAGATGATGGATTTCGTGGTGATGATGCCGCTGGGTCCGCAGTTGATGCGCGTCTTCACGATCGATGCCACCAGCTTTGCTGTCGCCGTCTCGGCCTACACCTTCAGCGCCGCCATCGCCGCCGTCCTGACGGCCCTGTTCATCGATCGTTTCGAGCGCAAGCGCGCCTTGCTGGCGCTCTACGCCGGTTTCGCCCTGGCGACCCTGGCCTGCGCCCTGGCCCCCGACTTCCACGCCCTGGTGCTGGCGCGGATCGCAGCCGGGGCCTGCGGCGGGGTGATCGGTGCGCTGGTCCTGGCGATCGTCGGCGATGCGGTGCCCTACGAGCGGCGTGGTGCGGCCATGGGCATGGTGATGTCCGCCTTTGCCCTGGCCTCGATCCTTGGCGTGCCGGCCGGCATCTGGCTGGCCGCCTGGGCGGGCTGGCATGCGACCTTCTTCGCCATCGCCGCCCTCTCCCTGGTCATCCTGGTGATCGGTTGGATCGGCATGCCGACCATGTCTGGACATCAGGCCGAGGGCCGGCGCGCCCCGGTCGAGACCTTCCGCATGCTGCTGCGCGAACCGGCGCATTGGCGGGTCTTCGCCCTGACCGCGGCCTTGGTCTTTGCCAGCTTCATGGTCATCCCGTTCATCGCCACCTTCCTGTCGCTGAATCTCGGGGTCGGCGACCAGGCGCTGGGACTGGTCTACCTGTGCGGCGGCATCTGCGCGGTGGTCACTTCGCCGTATATCGGCCGACTGAGCGACCGTTACGGCAAGCACCGGGTGTTCATCGCCGTCGCCCTGCTCGCCATGCTGCCGACCCTGGCCCTCACCCACCTGCGTCCGTCATCCCTGCCGTTGATCCTGGCTGTGACCACCGCCTTCATCATCGTTGGCAGCGGACGTTTCGTGCCCGTCATGGCGTTGATCTCCTCGGCGGTGGCGGCTCCGCTGCGCGGTAGCTTCATGACGTTGAACTCGGCAGTGCAGGCCGCCGGCTCAGGGTTGGCCGCGGTGGTCGCCGGCCTGCTCATCCACCAGGCCGACGCCACCGCCCCGCTGCAGGGCTACGGCCTGATCGGCTGGCTATCGTGCCTCGCCACGCTGGTCAGCGTGGTACTAGTCGTGGGCGTCAAGGCGAACGCGGACCAAGGGACGCGGACGGTGGTGCGGGAACAGGCAGTGGTGGATTGAATCTTTAGGCGCGGTGGGTTCGCTGTTCGCTGTTCGCGGTTGGGCCATCGATTACGGACCTTACAGCGTTTACAATTGGTCACCACCGTTGGTGGACACCATCAACACTCACAACGCGTGTCGCTACAACCGCGAACGGCGAACCTCGATGCATACGATCAATCGAAGGCCGCCCGGACCTCGGCGTCGCCCAGCATCTGCAGGCCGATGATGGTCATGGGCAGCAGAATGATCGAGCTGGCATCCAGTCCGAGCAGGACCAACGCGGCGATCCACGCCCACGGCTTCCGCTGGCGCAGGCCGCGCACCACGATGGCGTCGCCGATCAGTGCGGCGATGCAGCCGAAGGTGAGGTAGGCGAGCAGTATGTACGGCAGCGGGAAGGGCAGGAGCGCGGCCAGACTGATGCCGAAGTGGCCGAACACGGCGGCATAGGCGCACAGCGTCAGCAGCAGGTACACCAGGCTGCCAAGATGCAGCATGTGGATCGCGCGCTGCACCTTGGGCCAGGCAGGATGCCCAGCCCACGGATCGACCGGGTCGTCAGGACGGCGGAAGGTTTCGTCGTGGGGCATGGTGCAGGGCCCGGTAGACCGACCAGGCGGCGGTGGCGAGGAAGGCGACGAGGAGGCAACAGGTCCACGCATCTGGCAGCGTTCCATGGTGTAGCAACGCGCTGTAGGCTCCGGTCATGCCGCAGGTCGGACACCAGCCGAACAGGGCGTGCGTCGGGCACCACAGTCCGCCCCGGCCAGGCAGTAGCGGCTTGGCCAGGGCGTAGGCCGTCCACAGGGCGAAGGGGGCGTTGTACCCCACGATGATCGCCCAGCGGACGCGGCGCGGTTCAGGAGGCGAGCGGATAGCCGTCGGCATCCTTCATCTTGCGTGTCGCGATGAGGATGATGTCGATGATCGACCACACGCCGCAGCCGCCCATGGTCACCAGCTTGAGAATGCCCAGGCCGATGTAGCCCAGGTAGAAGCGGTCGATGCCCAGGTAACCAAGGAAGATGGACAGGAGGAGGGCGACGAGGAATTCCCGACGCTTGGGTTCGGCAGGCATGGTCAGACTCCGGTGGGGGCTTGTGAGGGCCGGTAGGCTAGCCGGCCAGTACGGCCGAGGCAAGGTGGTCTTGCCTGGCAGGCAGGGACGCTGCGGCGATTCCCCACCGCGTCCGGAACCGTCCCATCCACGCCCTTGTTGAGCCGCACTGCAGTATGCGCGGGCTGTCAGTCCGCATCGTCGACAGCTACGGCGGACGGCTGGTGCTGTTCGAAGACTGGTGCGGAAACCCGGCGCTGGAGGCCAGTCAGGAGCAGGCCGCGGCGTGGCAGGCCAGTTGCGCCCGAGCCGACGCCGGCCGGCGAACCCTCTACCACAACCGCTGCGCCCTTACCTTCTTGGTCTGCGCGAGCGCCGGCGTGGCGAACAGGGGGTGATCGGCGACCTGCTCGCCGCCCTGCCGGCGCCGGCGATGGAGTTGCAGCGGCAACTGCAACTGCAGCGGCAGCGGCAGCGCATCACCTTCGGCGGGTGAGATGCGTCCGGGTCCAATCGTGCGTCAATCGGCCTTGGCGGTCTTTGTAAACAGCGGACTGCGGTTGCGGATCCAGTCGAGTCCGCGCCGCGCCGCCTCTGTCTGCCGCATCCGCAGCACGATGTGCAGGTGGTTCGACATCACCGCGTAGCCGGTCACATCGACCGCGAAGATCCCGGCCAGTAGGAGTAACCGCTCTTCGACCCACGACTTGCGATGCTCGTGTTTGCCGCCGGCCAGATACGCCGGGCGCACGCGGCGGCTGATGGCGTGGACCCACGGCGGATCCCGCGGGTCGAACTCGCGTTTGCGGACCAGAGTCATGCGGGAGCGTGCGGAAAAAACGTGCGCAGGTCCTATGCCTGACGCGCAAGCATCGACCCCGATGGGGTCCGACTACGGGCCGCGTGCGTCGGGTCTGGCTGCTGTCAGTAGTGGTAACGCAACTGGACGATCACCAGATCGTCGTTCTGCCCGAGGTAGACCATGCGGTGTTCCTCGGTGATCCGGCGCGCCCATGCGCCTTGTAGCATGGGCTTGAGCGGCTCCGGCTTACCCAGCCCCGCATAGGGATGGCGCAGGGCGTCCTCGATCACTTTGTTGATGCGCTTGAGGACCGCCCGGTCCTCGGTTAGCCACCACTGATACTCGCCCCAGGCGTGGGTCGTGAAGGTCAGTCGCACGGCGCAAGCTTTCGCACCTTGGCCTGGCCCTTCTTGGCCTGGGCCAGTGACTGCAGAAGCCGCTTAGCGTTGGCCGGCGAACGCAGCAGGTAGGCCGTCTCCTGGAGTGAGTTGTACTCCTCCAGGCTCATCAGCACGGCGTTACCCCGCTTGGAGGTGATCTCTATGGCCTCACGATTCGCAGTCACCTGTTCGATGAGGTTGAAGATGGTGCGACGAGCAACAGTCGCGGCAATGGCGGTCATGGCATTTCTCTTATGCGTACAGGATAACGTACAGGTCAGGCAATGCCAGCCCGGAGGCCTTGGAGGGGATCACGGCCGCTAACACGACCCCCATTTGGTCGTTCGCGTCAAAGGGCTGGCTGCCCCCTCACTCCAACCGCATCCGCGCCGTCACCGACGTCCCCGCCGTCACCTCGACCGTCACCGGCTTGGCTCCGGGCACCGTGACCGTCCACGTACCCGGTGCCACGCCGTCGATCTCTCCGCCGCCGTCCGCCTCCAGCGGGGCGATCACCAGCTGCGGCAGCTGGGCCTTCTCCCACACCAGGCGCGGGCGCGGCAACTCGCTGCCGCTGGCATCGCGCACCGACGGTTCCAGGCCGAGTGGACTCGCGCCGTCGTGTCCCTCGACGCGCACCGCGATACGTCCGCCCGGGACCAGGGTGAAGTCGATGGCGGCGGCGGCGGTCAACTCGATGCGGCGATGGGCGACGGCGCAGCCGGTGGCGACCGCCCAGAGGTCCCAGGTGCCGGGCTGCAGGCCGTGCTCGTCGGCGAAGGCGTAGGCGCCGTGCTCGTCGGCGGTGAGGTCGTCGCGGATGAAGCCGTCGGGGGACCGCGCGACCAGACGGACGACCGCTCCGGCCGGGGCCTGGACGCTTCCGGACACGGCCACGCGTTCGGCGAAGCGTAGTTCGAGCGGTTCCATGCCGCCACGCACCGGCACACCCTGACGGCTGAAGCGACCGAAGGTCTGATGCGCGACCATCACATTGCAGACCATCGGTGTCGCCAGCCAACGGGCCGTTCCCAGGCCGTCGGCGCCGGTCACACCCTGGGCCGCCCCGGTCCAGCGGCGCAGCGCCGAGCCCTCGGTGGGGATGGCGGTTATCGTGGCGCCTTCGACCGGCTGGCCCTGCGGATCAAGCACGCGCACCGGCATGGCGATGCCGCGCGGGACGAGGTTCAGCTCCAGCGGCCGGTCCTCGACCGTGATCTCGGTGCGCCAGGCGGCGGTCGGCTCCCAGCTATCGCCGTGCACGGTGGCGTGTAGCAGATAGCGGCCGAGCGCCACGCCGGGGAAGGCAAACGTGCCATCCTCCTTGGCCTGGATGTTGGGGCCGCCGCTGACCCCCGCCATCGAGGCCGGGGTTATCGGCTGATCGGGATTGGGCAGCAGCATGATGCGTACCTTGCCGGCCACGCCGTCGGGCAGGACGATGCTGCCGTTGACGCGCTGACGCCCGGCCCCGCCGATCGGCGAGCCCAGTTCGACGGTGGCATCTGCCCCGGCCGTCACCGTGCAGGTGGCGGTCAGCGGGCCGGCGCCGTCGCGATTGCGGGTGTAGCACATCAGGGTGTAGGTGCCGACCGGGACCGGCGCGATGCGGAACGTGCCGTCGGCGCCAGCCTCGGCCCACAGCTGGACGCGGGCAGCCGGGTCGACCGCCGCCACCGTGCTTTGACCGGTCACATCGTGCAGCCGGCCGGCGATGGCGCCAAGGGCGGGCAGGTGCAGCTCGACCGCGGCCGGATCGCCCTCGGCCGGGATGAGTACGTCGCGCTGCAGCAGCTGGCCGTGATCAGTCTGCGCCAGGACCATGAGGATGGCCGGACCAGGAGCCAGTCCGGGTAGGACGAAGGCGCCCTGCGCGTCCGGCTCGACGACGTCCGGGTTGCCACCTCCACCTCCACCTCCACCTCCACCTCCACCTCCACCTCCACCTCCACCTCCACCTCCACGTCCTCGGCCGTTCTCCCGCGTCAACGCTACGCGCAGGCCGCTCACCGGCTTGCCATCTACGCCGAGCAGGCTGCCACGCAGGGTGCGGCCGGTGTCGAGGCGGATCTCCACTGCTGGGATGTCGCCATCGATCGGGACGGTGCCGTTGCTGGCGATGGCGACGAAGCCTTCGGGCTTGCCGTACACCCGCCAGGCATCGCCGCGGCGCAGCTTGGCGATGGCGCGTCCGCTGGCGTCGGTGGTCAACTCCTGGTTGGAGCCATCCTCGGGGTCGAGGGTCAGCTTGACGTCGGTGGCCGGTGTGCCGTCCGGGCGGGTCACGGCGATGGCTAGCTCGATCTTGGCCCGGGCCTGCAGCTGCACGTCGCTAGTCCCGGCGGCCACGGCTTTGAGCTGGGCGATGGTGGAGCCATCGGCGCGTGCCGAGACCTGCCAGGCGCCAGGGCGCAGACCGGCGAGACGGAAGGTGCCGTTGGCGGCGCTTTGGCCGGAGCGGTTGCTGTGTTCGCTGCCGTGCGAGTACCAGGCGCTGACCCACGCCTCGGCAATCGGTTTGCCATCGGCATCAAGGACGGTGCCGGTAATGGTGAGGCCGGCGGCCAGGGCGACGACGACCTCGGGTTCCGGCAGCGGTACGTTGATCTTCGCCGTGCTGGGCTGCCACTCGTCGTGATCAATGCTCAGCTTGAGCTGACCGTCGACGACGCCGTCGAGCACAACGACGCCGTCTTCGCCGCTCTCGCCGTCCCAGTCCTCGTTCCCCGGGCCGTCGAGGCGGACGCTGGCCCCGGCCAGGGGTTTGCCCTCGGCCGTGGTCACGCGTACGCGCACCGTGGCGCCGCGCGCCAGGGCGAAGGCGCCATCGTGTTCGCCGCCAGGTCCGACGGCGATGTGATGGCTTTGCGGGATGCAGCCGGGGGCCTTGATCGACAGGCGCAGCACGCCGGCTTCGAGGTTGGCGCAGGTGAAGCGGCCGTCGGCGTCGACCGTGGCCTGTTGATGGCTGGAGAAGTTCACGCTGCTGCTGCTGCCAGTCACTTCCACCCAGCCGGAGACCTCGATCTTGCTGCGATCGATGCCGTCGGGCGCGGTGACGGTGCCGCTATAGACGTAGGAGCGCGGCAGGCGGATGTTGACGGTGGTCTCAGCGCCGGCACTCAGGCTTACAGGCAGGCGGGCCGGGCCAGTGCCGGCCGCCTTGACCTGCAGTTCGTAGCCGCCGGGGCCCAGGTCGGCGAGGCTGGCGACGCCCGCGTCCACTGGTACCGGCCGGCTATCGTGACCGCCGCGTCCGCTGTGCTCAAGGCTGACCTGGACCTCGGCCGGCAGGGGGGCGTCGCTGTCTTCCAGGGTGACGGTGATGCGCAGGCTGGCGGCCGGTTGCACCACGAGATCGACCGTGGTGGTGGTGCCCAGGCTGGTCTTACCCTCGACCGGGGCGTTGTCCGCCATGGCGAAACCGGGTGCGCTGGCGCGCAGGTGGATGCTGCCCGCACCCAGTCCGCCGAGCCGGTAGGTGCCGTCGTCGGCAGTGGTGGTGTGGTGTTCATCGTCGCCGACGGTGGCACCAGCCACCGGTTGGCCGTCGGCATTGCGCACGGTGCCGATGACCACGGCGGCCGGCTTGGCGACCAGCTCGACGATAGCCAGGCTGTCGCTGACGGTGACGTCGCGCCGGGTCGGGGCCCACTCCGGTCCATCCAGCGAGACGCCCCAGATGCCCTGCCCCAGGGCTTCGAGTGCAAAGGTGCCTTCCGCGTCGGCGGCGAGATGGTGGCTGAGCGTCCAGTGGTCGCAGCTGTTGTCGTGCTTGCGCCAGATGCGCAGTTGGGCGCCAGCCAGCGCCTTGCCGTCCGGACCGGTGACTGATCCCTCGAGGTCGCCGCCGGCCTTAGGCAGGGTGATGGCACCGAGGTCGGTGCCCGGCTTGAGGTGCGAACGGCCCCACAGTACCTGGTCGTCGCGCTGCACGGTCAGGACGTACTGCTCGCAGGCGTAGGGGACGTCGACGGCGAAGGTACCGTCGGCGGCGATCGGCGCGCTGGCCAGCCGACCGTGCTCGGCGTCCTGGTCGCTGACCCCGTGCTCGGCCACGACCACGGTGAGACCCGCGGCCGGACCGCCGTCGAGGTGCCCACGCAGTGTAGTCGCCGCCTCGCCGGCGCAGCAGATGATGGCGAGGCAGGCGAGGAGCAGAGAGCGGAGCATCACTTGGCTTTCGTGGGTTCGGGCGGGATGAAGCGGTCGAGAGCGATCGATTCAGTCCAGGTGCCGGTCGCCGGGTCGCGCAGTTCGGCGGGGATGTCGCCGGGTTGCAGCCCGGGGTTGGGGATCAGCAGCAGCCAGCGGCTGCGGCCGATGCGTATCGCCCGCTGGGCGAGGGCCGGGTCGGCGGCCAGCGTCTCGTCGAGCTTCACCGCCGCGCAGTGCCATTCCGTGCGTCCCGTGCCATGCACTAGGCGGTAGGGCTGTTCGCCGCACGCCAACAGCAGCAGCATGAGGGCCTCGGCCCGCGCCTGCCGATCACCACTATGCCCGTCCAGCACACGGCTGAGCGGGACTTCGCAGCGACCGCCTCAACCCCAGCTGGTCGGGGTCTCGAGGATGCTGTCGCGGACGAAGGCGTGCAGTGCTGTGATGGCGGCAGGTCGTGGCGTGCCTGTCGGCGCCAGCTGCAGCGCCGTGGTGGTGTAGGCAGCGTAGGCCACGGGCATGGCCGGCGCCGGCTCGCCGCCCAGCAGCAGGGCGGCGGTAAGTAGGAGGCATGGGGAGCGGAGCATACCGCTGAGCCTACGTTCCGGGCTAGCACCAGGAAGCGGCAGCTGTGTCTGGATATCCAGACAGGGGTTGGGATGAAGGCGGAAGGCGGCAGGCGTGGGGGGGGGGGGGGGGGGCGGGGCGCGGGGGCGCGCCGCCGGCG
>JBBREK010000083.1:0-16406 GCA_038203025.1 Planctomycetota bacterium | reverse complement strand
TGGCAAACCCGTACTGGCATCCTTGAGATCAGGCTCGTTGCCGCAGATGTAATGCCGCACGCGCTCGGCACCGGGACTGCTGAAGTGGCGCATGATGATCAGGCAGCGTTGCTTGTATCGCTCCATCCAGTCCGCCATCTCGGGCCCATCGATGGCGAGCTTGGCGATCTTGGCGATGTTGGATCCCGGCACGTCGAGCTCCTCGCCGCGGTAGTTGATTGCCCAGTGCGGTTCGAGGCCGGCCGCGATCAACTCTGCGATGTGCGCATCGTACTGGCTTGGGTCGCCCTTGTTGCCGCCGCAGCGGGCGATGCCGATGCCGACGGCTGTGAAGTCGCCGGCGATACTGCGGATCTCACCGGTGTCGCCCAGGCCACCGGCGTAGCCGATGTTCATGCCTAGCCAGGGGGCCGGTTTGGCTGGCAATGATGTCGTGGTCGCGCCGCCGGTGCAGGAGAACCAACGGCTCAGACGGATGCCAGTCGGCGCAGTGCAGTCGAGCCGATACCAGCCGTCGGGCAAGCGGGAGGCGACGGTGATAGTGGCCGTGTTCTCGGTCAGGGGGGGCACGGTCACGACGAGGTGGTTGGATCCGCGCTGGCGGCCGGCCGCATCGGTGACCGTCCAAGCAAGATCGTCGCTCTTGGGCTGGGAGGTACGATTGCGTGCGGATAGCACCCAGCAGACCGGCTGTCCGCTGGGAAACACCGCATCAGCACGGTCGGGGCGTACGTCCACCGCCAGGGCTGGCAAAATTGAGCCGTTATTGATTGGTTTACCGTTGCTGAAATGCTCGGGCGGCAGGTACAGACCGTCCCAACTATCATCCATCAGGACAAGGACATCGTGCCCGCCGGTGCCGGCCGGATCGCCGGAGAGGCGCAGTTCGTAGTCTCCGGCAGGGAGCGGTCCCAATTCCAACCGGCTCCAAGCGAAGGAGTCCCATCCGCCGGTGCTCGGCTCCGGCATGCGCCCGGCAGCCACCTCGACGCCGTCAGGGCGGAGCACCGACAGGCGCGCGGCGCCATCCCTCGCCTGGTTGTAGCGCAGGAATGCCACCGACCGGGTCATCGCCTGCGGCACCTTGGCTTGCAGCACGGTGGTACTGTCGGCAGTGATCCAGCCGACGATGCGCCCGCCGGAGGCTTGCCGGAACGGCTGAGCCCGGACATGGCCGCTGCCGGATTCGCATTCCAGCCAGATGCCGGGCAGGATGGCTGGAGCGTCACCTGCCAGGAGGTGGGCGGCGATCAGCACTGTGATCAGGGTACGCAGCATGGATGATCTCATTGGTTGACCACAGCCTCGCTGCGGGGCGCGGAGAGGAAACCGTCCAGACCAGTGTAGACCAGGCTCAGACCGCAGCTCGCAGTCCATGACCTAACCGATGTCCGACCCAGGGGATGTGGCTGTGACGGAGAGTCTGCTTCGGCTGGACGCAGGTGGATCAACCAGACCACGATGAGGGAGGCTCAGCGCCAGCGGGTCGGCGGCACACCGAGGTGGGCGCGGAACTGGGCGCTGAATTCGAAGGGAGAAGGGTAGCCCAGCTCGGCTGCTGCCGTCTGCACGCTGCAGCCCGAGCGCAGCAGGGCGCAGGCACGGTCGATGCGGCGACGGATGCGGTAGCGGTGTGGCGGCAGGCCGGTGCGACGACGGAACGCCTTGCGGAAGCGTTCGTAGTCGAGGTCGCGCGAGGCGCACCAGGCGGCCAGGTCGATGCGCCGGCTGCTCTCCTCGGCGAGTAGGCGGCAGGCCTCATCGATCGGGTCTGAGGCGGCGGTCGGCGGGTCGGCCTCGCCCAGGGCGGTGGCGCCGAGGTCGATGATCCGGGCCACCAGCAGCGGTAGCTGGCGGCTGGTGGCGGCCGGCAGCTCGGTAGCCAGATCCAGCATGCGGCGACGCAGGTCACTGTGTGGTGGTAGTGGCCAGGCCGGTGGTTCGGCAGGCAGGACGCCCAGCTCGCAGAGCGGCTGATGCAGCTTGGGGCCGAGCTCGATGAAGACCTCCAGCCAATTCGATGTGGGATCGAGGAAGGTCGAATGCGGCGTGCCAGGAAGACGCTGGAAACACCAGCCAGGACCAACATCCCAGGCCCTGCCGCGCTGGTCGACGTAGCGTCCCCGGCCGCGCAGGACATGGATCAGCGACCACGCCTCCATGCGTTTTTCACGCATGTCGACGGCGACCCCGGCCTTGTCCATGACCCCGGCGCCGATGCGGTCGAAGGCATGCCGGCCGAGCGAGCGGTAGGTGGTGCGGATCGGGACTTCCATTTTCCATATGGTGCCAGCCAATTCGCCCATGGGCAAGCAGCGGGTTGCCGGCATACATTGCTCCCGAGGAACCCGCCATGGCCGCCAAGCCCCAGCTCTCCAAGACCGCCACCGTCACCGCCAAGGATGCCCTGATCCCCTGGCTGACCCCTGAGCTGACCGGCATCAATCGGCTGCGCGGCCGCGCCTACGGCTACGGCTACGCCAGCGCCGCTGACGCCCTGGCGGCGGAGAAGCCGCAGGTGCGCTCTCTCAACGGCATCTGGAAATTCAAGATCCTCGACCGGCCCGAAGACACCCCGGCCGACTTTCCGATGCCGGGACTCAAGGATGCTGGCTGGGCCGACATCCAGGTGCCGGGCTGCTTCACCATGCAGGGTTTCGGCAAGCCGATCTACACCAACGTCAAGCTGCCGTGGCCGGGCCGCTATCCGGACGTGCCCGAGCACAATCCCACCGGCCTCTACCGCACCCGCTTCGAAGTGCCCAGGACCTGGTCGGGCAAGCGCCTGGTACTGCGCTTCGGCTCGATTGAGAGCGTCGGCAGTGTGTGGGTCAACGGCGTCGCGGTCGGCATCAGCAAGGACTCGCGGCTGCCCAGCGAGTTCGACATCACCGCCATGGCCAAGCCGGGCGAGAACGTGCTGGCGGTGCAGGTCATCCAGTGGTCTGACTGCACCTACATCGAGGATCAGGACCAGTGGTGGCAGGCCGGCATCGCCCGCGAGGTCGAACTGCTTGCCTACCCGCAGGTCCATCTTGAGGACGTCTTCGCCAAGGCCGGCTACGACCATGTCTCGGGTAAAGGCTCGCTCGACCTCGCGGTCCGCGTGCATCAGACCCCGGCCAAGGGCTGGAAGGTCCGCGCCCGCCTGTTCGACGGCAAGGGCAAGCCAGCGATACGCAAGCCGTTGGAGCAGGAGGTTCACTGGAGCGAGGCGAAGAGCCCGCACGGCTTCATCGAGCACACCGCACAGCTGGCGCTGGAGCTGCCCAAGGTCCAGCCCTGGTCGCACGAGTCACCGACCCTCTACACCCTGGTGGTGTCGCTGATTGATGCCGACGGGAAGGAGGTCGACCACGCCCGCCAGCGCATCGGCTTCCGCACCGTGGTGATCAAGGACCGCTCGCTGCTGCTGAACGGTCAGCGGGTGTTCATCCGCGGCGTCAACCGCCACGAGAACCACGACCGCACCGGCAAGGTGGTCGATGCCGAGACTGCGCTGCGCGACATCCAGGTGATGAAGCAGTTCAACTTCAACGCCGTGCGCACCTCGCACTACCCGCCGCATCCGCGCTGGTTCGACCTGTGCGACGAGCACGGCATCCTGTGCATCGATGAGACCAACATCGAGACGCACCACAATTACCAGGACATCTGCCACGACCCGCGTTATGCGCTGGCCTTCCTTGACCGTGGCAGCCGCATGGTGCTGCGCGACCGCAACCATCCCTCGATCATCATCTGGTCGCTGGGCAACGAGTCGGGCTACGGCCCCAACCACGATGCGATGGCCGCCTGGATGCGTCACGCCGACAACAGTCGCATCATGCACTATGAGGGTGCCATCTCCGTCGCAGGTTGGGAGCATGGACACGTCAGCAGCGACCTGGTCTGCCCGATGTACCCGGCGCCGAAGGACCTGGTCAACTGGGCGACCACGACCAAGGACTGGCGGCCGCTGATCATGTGTGAGTACGCCCACGCCATGGGCAACTCCTGCGGCGGCCTGATGGATTACTGGCAGGCCTTCGAGAACACGCCCGGCATGCAGGGTGGCTTCATCTGGGAACTGCTCGACCACGGCATCCGCAAGCGGCTCGGCGAGGACCTGCCGGTCGGTGCCGTCGCTGACGCCAAGCCGACGGGACGCTCGCCCGACATCGGTTGGCCGGGCGACCGCGAGTACTGGGCCTACGGCGGCGACTTCGGCGAGGCCACCCACGATACCAACTTCGTCTGCGACGGCCTGGTCTGGCCGGACCGCACCCCGCACACCCAGATGTGGGAGGCGAAGGTGCTGTTCCAGCCGCTGGCGGTGCGACTGCTCGACGCGGCCAGTCGTGGGGTGCAGATCCGCTCCAAGTATGATTTCCTCACCACGGCACATCTTGCTGGCAGTTGGGAACTGATCGTCGACGGCACCGTCGTCGAGGGCGGCCGGCTGCCGAAACTGGAACTGAAGCCCGGCGAGACGGTCAAGATCCAGGTACCCTGTCCCAACCTGCGACTGCGCCCCCGCCAGGAGCAGCATCTGACCCTGCGCTGGTGCGACACCCGCGACATGCCGTTGACCGGCAAGGACCACGAGGTCGCCTGGGCGCAGTTCGCCCTGCCGGCCGAGGCCGAGGCGCCAGCAGCTCCGGCGGTGATCGTGCCGCGCGGCAAGCTCGCCATCGAACAGGGCAAGGCGGCGATCCGCATTGCCAGCGAGGGGGTTGAGGTCGCCATCGACCGTACCAGCGGACTGCTGACCGCCTGGACGGTCGGCGGACGGGACCTGCTTGATGCTGGTCCGCAGCCCTGCGTGTGGCGGGCGCCGACCGACAACGACGGCATCCGTCTGCACGATATGAACCGTGAGCCGGCGAAGAACCCGAAGAACCCGTGGGAATGCAAGCCGGTGCGTCGGTGGATGATCGCCCATTTCGACGAGGCCAGGACGGTAGTCGAGAAGCTGTCCACACGCATGACGGGTGGTGCGGCAGAGATGCTGCTGCGCACCCGCACCTGGGGCCACGACAAAGCCAAGGCGATCGTCGCCGAGCACCGGCTGCGCGTCACCGCCGATGGAGCCCTGGCCTGGAGCCACCGCTTCGACGTGCACAAGGATCTGCCTGACCTGCCGCGCCTCGGCGTACAGCTGCTGCTGCCCACCGACCTCGAACGACTGGAATGGCTCGGCCTCGGCCCGCACGAGACCTACAGCGATCGCCGCGCCTGCGGCCTGGTCGGCCGCTTCGGCTCGTCGGTGCTGGAGCAGTACATCCCGCACATCATGCCGCAGGAGCACGGCCACCACTGCGATACCCGCTGGCTGGCGCTGACCCGCGCTGACGGCAGCGGCGTGCTGGTCTCAGCTGCTGCGATGCTGGAGTTCAACGCCAGTCGCTTCGATCAGATGGATCTGACCCGCGCCTGGCACACCACCGACGTCGTACCCAGCGACCACGTCCATCTGCACCTCGATGCGGCCCATCGCGGCCTGGGCACCGCCAGCTGCGGTCCCGACACCTTCGAGCAGTACCGCGTCAAGCCGGGACAGCGCTACCAGTTGGCCTACCGGCTGGTGCCGCTGGCTGCCGGCGAGGACCCGGCGGTCAGGCACCGCGGCTGAGCGGAGGATTCTTGAGGCCGCAGTTCGTCGTTCGTCGTTCGTCGTTCGTCGTTCGTCGTTGCGGCACGCTGTTTGCGCTCAGGGATACCCATGGCCATCCAGGTGGCACTGATGAAGTCCGTTTTCTCGTCGTATGTCTAGGCGGAACGACGAACGACGAACTCTACTGCGTCATCCAGGATGACAGGACCGCGGGCATGTCATCCACGATTGGCTCACGTCCCGCTACGCTTGCGCCACAGCGCCGGACTGGCGCCGGTGTGCTGACGGAACCAGCGGCAGAAGTGACTGGCGTCGCCGAAGCCCAGGCGTTCTGCCACCGCCTTCACCGGTTCGGTGAGATCCTGCAGGGCGGCGCAGGCGTCGGCGAGCAGGCGCGCCTCGCTCCAGGCGCGGACGGTGCCGCCACAGTGCTGATGAAAGATGCGGTCGAGTTGCGGTCGCGAGAGTCCGGTGGCCTCGCGCAGGTCACTCCAGGGCAGGGCGGCGGGCGTACGACGGCGCAGCAGCAGGCGCTGGGCTGCGGTGACACGGGCATCCACGGGCTGGGTCCGGCCGTCGATGCCCAGGCGTTCGCAGGCGATGGCGCACCAGGTCAGTACGGCGGCCTGTCCCTGGGCCCAGGCAGTCGGCGTCAGCTCGGCCGAGCGCAGCTCGCGGTCAGTGCCCACGGCTCGGCAAAGGTCGTCGGCAGCACGCGTGAGAATGCTATCGTCGCCTAGCAGGCGCGGGGGCAGGCCGGCGCCTGGCAGCTGACCGCCGGCCTCCTGGACGAGGCAACGCACCGAGCGGATCGCCGCATCGTCGCTGAAGCGATGCCGGCGAGCCAGGCCCGGCGGCAGCAGCAGCCAATCGCCTGCTTTGGCGCGCAGGCGTCCCCCGGCGTGCACCATCTCTACGGAGCCCTGCCGCAGTTGCCAGGCGGTGAGCATCGAGTCCCAGGTGGACATGGCCCTGTTGGACGCCGTGACCGGCCGGTCGTAGAGCATGGTTAGCTCGAATCTCCAGCGTATCAGTTCAGCATATGTGGCCATGGCGGATTCTTGCGTCTGGCCAGGAATGAGCAATCCATACCATTCGTGTCGATGGTAACGACGGGCCGGCTGCCGACGCTCATGGCATGACCTCACCGCACCGCCTGCCCATCGTCGACACCTGTGACCTCCTTGTCCTCGGTGGCACCTGCGCCGCCGTTGCTGCCGCCTTGGCTGCGCGTGCCGCTGGCCTTCGCGTGCTGCTTGCTGCACCACGGCCCTACCTTGGCGAGGACATCGCTGGTGCCCTACGGTATCGTGGCGATCCGACTGCCGATGCGCTAGCCAGGGAACTGTTCTGCGCCGACGGACAAGCCCAGTCGCCGTTGCACGCCAAACGTACCTTGGAGCAGGCCCTGGTCGCGGCCGGCGTACCGTTCCTGGTAACGGTGCAGCCGGCTGGTCTGGCGCGCGATGCCCAGGGTCGAGTCGCTGGTGCTGTGCTTGCCGATCGCAACGGCTTGCAGGTCGTCCAGGCTCGCGCCGTGATCGACGCCTCCGAGCGCGGTCTGCTCGGCGACGCCGCCGGTGCTGCGCGGGCGCCATGGCAGGCCGAGCTGCCGGTGCGTCGTGCCTTGTGCGGACCCGAAGCTCCGACGATTGCCGGTGCAGATGTGGTGCGCGATGGCAGCCTGTCGATCACGGGTCTTGATGGGCAATCACACGAGACGCCGATCTGGACGGCGACGTGGTCGACCACGGTCGCTGAGCCAACCGCTGGGGCCCTGGCTGCCCTCGATCAGACCTCGGCGCTGGCTTGTTGGCACCCCCGTCTCGTCCTCGCCAGCGAACTGGTCGAGGTCGCCTGGCCCGATGTCTTCACACAACTCGACCCCGACGGCCGGGTCGGCACAGATGCCCTATGGCTGGCCGGTCCTTGCGCCAAGCCAGCGTGGCGGGAGCCGTCAGTCGGCCTGGCCGGCGGGCGGGCCCTTGGCGCGCGCCTCGCAGCGAACCTGGCCCAGGCCGGGGTTCCCACGACCGTGCAGTGGCCGGCTGCGGCCGGTGCGCGGAGCGGCTCGGTCCTGGTGCCGACCGAGGGCCTACGTGCTCAGTCCACGGCCAGCGGCCATGTCGCTGTCGATCTCGACGGTCTGCCAGTCCTCGCTGCGACCGAGGTGCTGGTGTGCGGCGGCGGTACCGGTGGAGCCCCGGCCGGTATCAGCGCCGCCCGTGCGGGCGCTGGGACGATCGTGCTGGAATTGATGACCGGTCTGGGCGGGGTCGGCACGCTTGGCCAGATCTGTCGCTACTACTTCGGCAACCGGGTCGGTTTCACTCGGGAAATAGACCAGGGTTGGCCGCGCCTGGGTTCGGGTTGCGACGATATCCTCGACTTCTGCCGACGCAGCGACAGCTGGAGTCCCGAGTGGCGTTGCCGCTGGTATCTCGCCGAACTGGCCAAGGCCGGCGGCACGGCCTGGTTCGCCCACGCCACCGCCGGTGCGGTGGTCGACGGCGACCGCGTCTGCGGGGCCGTCGTCGCCGGACCCTGGGGCGTCGGCACGGTCGCCTGCCAGGCGGCGGTCGACGCCAGCGGCTCGGCCGATCTGGCCGCTGCCGCCGGAGCCGCGACCGAGACCATCGGGGCCGAGCACATCGCCGTGCAGGGGACCGGGCTTGGGCCGAAGGACCCCTTCAAGTTCTACCGCAACACCGATCACACCTTCGTTGACGACAACGATCTGGCCGACACCACCCGGGCGCACGTCTCGGCCAAGGTCAAGTTCGCCGGAGCCTTCGATCTCGGTCAGTTGGTCGACTCGCGCGAGCGGCGTCGCATCCGTGGCGATGTCGTGGTGCAACCGGTCGACATCCTGCGCCGCCGCACCTGGGACGACACCGTGGTGCAGGCGATGTCGAATTTCGATACGCACGGCTTCACCGTCCATCCGGTGTTTCTGACCAAGGCGATGCACCATCGCGCCCTGTGGGCCAACGTGCCGCTGCGCGCACTGCTGCCGGCCGGTGTCGAGGGGGTCCTGGTCACCGGCCTGGCCATCTCCAGCCACCGGGACTCGCTGCCGGTCATCCGCATGCAGCCGGATGTGCAGAATCAGGGCTATGCCGCCGGCCAGGCCGCCGCCATGGCGCGGGCGACTGGCGGTCGCATCCGTGCCATCGATGTCGGTGCCCTGCAGCGGCATCTCGTCGACGTCGGCATTCTCGACGAGTGCATCCTCATCGACATCGAGGCCGGCCCGGCGGACCTGCGCGAAGTCGCCTGGGCGGTGGCGCATGGCCTCGACCTGCACCTTGGCCTGGGCATCGTTTTCGAACGCTCCGACCTGTCCCGGCCTTTACTGCGCGAGGCGTTGACCGATCCGCTGCGGCGTGATCGCGCCGCGCTCGTCCTCGGGCTGACCGGGGATGCGGCGGCGACCCCATCGCTGATCGCGGCCGTGCAGGCCGCCACCTGGGATGTGGGATGGAACTACCGCGGCATGGGTCAGTTCGGCATGAGCGCCAGTCCAGTCGACGCCCTGGTCATCGCCTTGGGAACCTGCGGCGATGCCGCGGCCCTGCCGGCGATCATCGCCAAGACGACGCAGCTCGGGGACGATCCGTGCTTCAGTCATTGCCGGGCAGTGGCCGAGGCGATCCGACTGCTTCAGGCACGGGGCATCGACGTGCGTCCGGCTGCTGCCACGCTTGCCGCTGCGCTCGCCGGAGCGGGCATGGCTGGTCATGCCGAGGGCAGCGTCGTCGACAGCCAGCGGGTTCAGACCGCCGATGGTATCGAGACGGTGGCCCGCAACCGCAGTCTGCGCGAGATCGTGCTGGCGGCTGGATTGCTGCGTTGCGGCGACCATGCCGGCACAGCCCGGCGTACCCTGCGCGCCTATGCCGAGGATGTCCGCGGGCACTATCGCCGGCATGCCCTGGCGGTGCTGGCAGAGGTGCCGGCCGCTGCCGCCGCCAGTGCCTGAGCGGCCAGTCACTTCGCCGCTGGCTCAAGCTATAAATCACAGTTCGCGGTTCGCGGTTCGCTGTTCGCAGTTGTAGCGACATTGTTGTGTGTGTTGAAGGCGTTCACCAAACGGGTGACCACGTGTAGGCCCCTATGGTCAGTAATCGATGGCCCAACCGCGAACCGCGAACCCACTGCGGCATTTTGGCTCAAGCCTGGAGACGGCCGATCGGGCTCCGACAGGCGTTGTGCGGGTGAGCGTTCGGCTTGCGGGCTACTGCAACGCAACTCCATGGTGGCCGTATACCTAGAGTATGCGTACCCACTTCGCCCTGCTGCTGCTGCCACTTCTGGCGGTGGCCACCCTGTCCGCCCAGACGGTCACCGAATTGTATCCAGACGGCACGAAATCCCTCAGTGTCGCGGTCGACAAGGAGGGTAAGCGCGACGGGCAGCTGACCGCGTGGTGGCCGGGCGGCAAGCTGCTCAAGGAGAAGTCGAAGTGGGACAACGGCGGGCTGCACGGCATTCGCGTCCTCTACGACGAAAAGGGTAAGGCGCAGACCGAGGAGACATGGATCCGCGGCAAGCTGATCTACCCGCATAGCCAGGCCGAGGTGGCGCAGACTCTGGCGCGTATCGACGCAGAGACCATGCAACTGCTGCCGAGCTGGCCGAAGTCCGGGAATCCGGCGGCGCCATCGCCAGTCGACGAGGCCAAGGCCCTGGCCCGTCTCCGCCAGTACCGCTGGCTGTGCGGCCTGTCCTATGACGTGGTGATCAAGCCGGTCTACACCGATGAGGCGCAGGAGGGGGGCGAGATCCTCGCCGCCCTGGGCAAGCTTGACCACCATCCGGCCCAGCCAGCCGGCTGGAACGACGCCGACTACGCCAAGGCGAAGAGCGCCTGCGGTCACGGTAACCTGGCCATGGGTGCCGGCGATCTGACCCGAGCCGTCGACATGTGGATGGACGACAGCGACAAGTCTAACATCGACGCCCTCGGGCACCGGCGCTGGATGCTCAACCCGGTGATGCAGGCCTGCGGCTTCGGCATCAGCGGCAAGTATTCTGTGATCTGGGCGCATGATGACGACCGCAAGGCACCTGAGCCCCAGCAATGGCAGGCCTTCCCGCCTCCGGGGTTCATGCCGGTGACCCATTTCAGCGAGCGTCACGCCTGGCACATCTCGCTCAATCCCGCCGACTACACGGTCGACCTGAAGGCCATGACCTTCGTCATCCGGGCCCTGGACGAACGCCTGCAGCCGATCGGAGATCCGCTGCCGTTGGATCACGATGGCAGCGAAGGCAGCGGTTACGGTTGCTACAAGAACGCCCGCATCGTTCGTCCTGACAGCGCCTCAGGCGGCAAGGGCCGACCGACTTACGCCGTCGCCAAGCGTCGCAGCTATCAGGCCGTGGTCGGGGGCCTGAAGCCCAAGGGCGTGGCGCCGGCCGAGATATCGTGGGTGGTGACGTTCTATTGACCGGTTCGTTGGCTCGTGCGCATGACGCGTCAAATCGCCGGCGAGGGCCGGCCGTAGCGGCGAAGCCCCAGAGCCAGGATCAGGGCTCGGGTTTCAGCACCAAGTCATCGATGATGACGGTGCCTGCCTGGTTCATCGCACGGAAGCCTGGTACCAGGGACAGTCGATCGCCGGCAGCAAGTTCGATGTGCTGGTCGATGTCGACCGGTTTACGATCGGGCAGGGCGAGACGGGCCAGTTCGGATGCGGTGTCCGCGTGGCGTAGCACCAGCAGATCGGCGGTCGCCCCGCGGCCATCCCATAGTTCGATGCGCACCGAACCGGTGAGATGGAACTTACCGGCTGCGGGAGCGGTCAGGCTGAGAGCCGCCAGCTTTTGGCCGGCGTTGCCGCCCCAGGCGGCCCGTACGCTGAGTTGGATCGAACCCTTGGCGTCACGGGCCGACGGCTGCCCGCCGTGTGCATGGTCGGTCGCCTGCCAGGACGTTCCCTGCCAGGACATTGGCTGGTAGCCAGACCACTGCATCGGATCGTCGGGCCATACCTGATCGAGGCGCCAGGCCCCGATTGGATTCCCTTCGACGGCACCCTTGACCGAGCCTTCCCAGACCTTCGGTGGTCGTAGCCCCCCGTCATCAGCGACCCGCTTGCGCAGCGGTTCGAACCGGGCCGCGAGTTCAGTGCCGGTGGTCTTGGCCGCAGCGACCAGCCATATCGGGCGTTGGCCGGCGGGCAGGACGAGGTCGGGGCCGACCGGCAGCGGGTTGCCCATGATGTCGTAAGCGGTCAGGCCGTCGGCGGGTAGGTGCACGGCGGCTTCCCCGGTGGTCCACGCCACCGCCACGCCGCGGCCACCGCGCAGATCGTGGAAGACGTGCAGAATGGCGCCCTCGGCGTCGATGCTGCCACAGCGCTCCGACAGGCCGATGAAGTTGGCGCAGGTGTTGTACAAGCCGGGCATGACCGTCGGATTGCCGTGGTCATCCCACCACTCGGTGCCGCTACCCACCCAATCCCACCACGAGCGACCATGCTTGCCGTAGCCGATGTGGAAGGTGACGAACTTGTCGAGGCCGGCGGCGATCAGGCCGGCGGCGCTGCGCACCGCCGTCTCGGCGGCGGCCGGCGCGTCCAGGCGGTACCAGGACTGCACCGGATAGTCGAGGGAGCTCGGCGCATGCAGCCAGCCCTCATCGAACCACACGTGCTTGCCCGCATCGATGCCGCCGTTGCAGGCAGCGAAATACTTCAGGATGTCGCTGACGCCATCCGGTGCGCACAGTTCTCCGGGGGTGTAGTTGTGAAACGTGTGGACGTCGAACGCCGCTAGGCCGTGCCGGTCGATGAGGTTGCGGGTGAAGCCGCTGACGCCCGGCCAGGTGACGTTGACCAGGACCGGGGCCTGCGGATCTGCCGCCTTGACCAGGCGGTAGGTGCGGCGGGCGAGGCGGGCGTACTGGTCCGGGTTCCAGTGCTCATGGCCGAGATCCGGTTCATTGATCAGTTCGTAGGCGATGGTGCGGCCCTTATAGCGTCCGACCAGACCGCTGACGTAGCGGTCCCAACCGGTGTGCACGGACAGGTCGTCCCAGCGCGGATCGTCGGCCGTCCAATCGGCCATGTCCTTCGGCAGCTTATCCGGGCCGGCGGCCCACTTGGGCGGTCCCAACAGCACCGCGATCGGGGCGATGCCGCGGGTCGACAGGTCGTCCATGGCCTGATCGGGCCAGTTCCACTGCTCTGCCCCGTCCTTCTGCACGGCGCCCCAGGAAAATCCGCCGTACCAGCGCGTCCAGCCCAGGCCGATGGCGCGGGCCGCCTCGGCGAGATGCACCGAGCGCACCGAGGCGCCGAAACGTTCGCGGGCATCGGGGGCGGTAGCCGTCTTGGGGAAGGCCAGCGCGGTCAGCGGCTGATTGCTGCTGGCGATGACCGTGCCGTCCTCGCTGGCGCTGACCCGGGCCAGGACCAGACCGCGGCCGGCCAGGGTGATCGGCTGGTCGA
The DNA here is from genome assembly GCA_038203025.1 of Planctomycetota bacterium. Taxonomy (GTDB): domain Bacteria; phylum Planctomycetota; class UBA11346; order UBA11346; family UBA11346; genus UBA11346. The sequence goes on along the minus strand of JBBREK010000083.1, from coordinate 3,353 downwards.
TCACCGCTGTCGCGCCCGCCGCCAGCTCGACCGTCTGATCGATGGCCGGGGCGAACACGCGCTCGCCGCGGTAGTCGCGTTGCTCGAAGCGTAGCGTGAGGTGTCTGGCGTGATCGGCGGTGTTCATCACCCCGGCGCGCAGGGTGATCGGAACCACTGGATCAAGCAGGTTGGCATTGACTGCGTAGCTCGGCAGATCGATGGCTGTCAGACTCAGTTCGACCGGCGCGTAGGGCACGAAGGCCTCTGCTCCTGCCACTTCGCAGATGGTGATGCCGTCGACCTGCACGGCCTCGCTACCCGTCCCGATCATGACGATCCAGCTGCTGTGGTCCCACCAGCCATGGTCGCTGCCGACGAAGCCGCCCTTCGCGTCGATGGTCGGGATGTCGACGTCGACGCTGTAGCGCTGCCATTCGGACGTGATCGTCCAGCCACGGCTTCCCTTCTTGGCCCAGGCCCAGCCGGAGGACTGGCCGACCTCGCGGTTGGCCGGGCTGAGGTTGATGCTGACGTTGCCTGCGCCCTTGGCCCACAAGGCGACGGTGATGGTGCGCGCTGGTTCCAGGCGGAAGGGCATGGAGCGCAGACCGTGACCCTTGGACACGCGAACGGAGAAGCGGCCATGGGCGGCATCCCCGTCGACCAGTTCGCCAGCGGCGCACCAGTATTGCGTGTTGCCCTCGAACGAACCGTTGCGGATGCGGTTCTCGGCCCCGGTTACGATGGCGGCGGTCAGCAGGGCGAGGATGGGCAGGGCAAAGCGCATGACGTTTCCAGTGGTTGCGACAGGGCAACGTCGGGAGGGGAAGCATCGTGACGGTTTCATAGCGATTTCCCATTTGTTGAGGCCCGGATCTCGACCCGTTCCGGCACCAGCACGCGCACCGGATCGGCGCGGCCGGCGATCGAGTCCTCAAGCAGGCGGAAGGCTTCGTTCACCAGCAGTTCCATCGACCAGGAGACACCGGTGATCGCCGGCTTGAACTCGCGCGTGATCGGCGGGTCATCGCAGACCGCCAGGGCAATGTCGCGTGGCCAGTCGAGTCCGGCGCGCAGCAGCGACGTGGTCAGTTTCGGCAGACCCCAGCCGCTGAGATCGATCAGGGCGGTCGGACGCTCCTTGCCGGTGCGGCGCAGATCGCTGGCTACCTGGGTGTAGGGGCGATCGCACCAGTCAGTCAGCGTCACATTGCATTCCCGGGCGGTGCTGCTCAGGCTGCGGTGTCTGCGTTCATGACTGTGATGCTGCTGTGTCGGATGACGCAGGGGACCGCAGAGCGCTACCGATCGGTGACCGGCGTCGGCGATGTGGTGCATCAGATCGGCGGCCCCGCCGGCATCGTCCGGGGCGACGTGCGGCAGCGGCAGGTCGAGTCCGGCGTTGATCAGCACGACTGGCGGGAAGCGCTGGATTTCCTCCAACCACACGTCCCAGCTGCGCCGGTACAGCGGCATGCGCATGATGAACAGGCAGCCGTCAGCCCGCGACAGCGTCCGGGCCCGGCCATCCCGTGAGCCCCGGTCCATCGACTGGTAGATGACTTCCAGGCCACGCTGGATGGTGCGGTTGACCAGGGCGTTGTGCAGCGGGCCGTTGATGCCGTCGAGCAGCGGCAAGTGGTCGCCGTGCACCAAGGCGATGCGACCCTTGCTCTCGGCCACCGGGCGGGTCCATCCCAGATCTCGGGCTACGGCCCGGATGCGCTCGGTGGTCGCTGGGCTGATGCGATAGCGTCCGGGCACCACGGCCAGCGCCTTGCTGGCCGTGGCTTTGCTTACCCCGGCGAGGCGGGCGATGTCGTCGAGGATGGGGCGGGCGGCGCTCACGGGGTCTGTCCAGCCCTCATGGTACAGCTCTGCGGAAGCAAGAAACCTGGTGATTTGCTAGGTCGCCTCGACTGTCTTCGTCACTGTGCTGATAACATCTGCCCGCGTGACCAGAGATACTGAGCTGCCGTTGGAGCTGGGCTTCCGCTCAGCGTCCCGTTCACTGGCTGGTCGTATTTGGATAATTGATTGATCGCGCAGTAGGGTATTCCCAACGGCCAGAAGGTGCCATGATATCCGACCGTCTCGACATGGCCATCCATCAGCAGCCAGTTTGTGGCATCGCGGTGTGGTGCGCTCCATCCAGTGAAAATATTGTTGGTCGACGCGGGGTAGCTACCCGTTGGAGAGAACCAGACTGGCCACCAACTGAATGTTGCGGTTGCAACATCGGCTATGACGATCAGCCTAGACTGCCTGCGAACCCTACCGAATGCCAGTGGGTTGTTGTCTGCAATAGTGCCAAGGAGTTCTGACGAGGCGCTGTAATGCACCGTTGCCGAAGACGATTGGCCCTGGCGTTTGCCGGCAGGACAGCGCAAGTACCGATTCTTCTGCAGTTGATATTCTGCGCCACCATTGGTTATCTCATCGAGGCATCCAGTGTCGCGCAAGACCTGCCAGATGATGCCGCGATCGGCATTGCCACCGCTGTAGTTGCTCCAGTCCTTCATGGCCGGGGGCAGCAAGCCGTTTTGCTCTGTCGGGTACATCAGGATCGCAATCCCCAACTGCCGCAGGTTGTTTCGACAAACCGTCGTCCGGGCGAGATCTCTGACCAGGGAGATGGCGGGTAACAGCAGGGCTGCCAGCACGGCGATGATCGAGATGACGACCAGCAACTCGATCAGGGTAAAACCTGCAGAACGGACTCGTTGTGCCACGCTGTCATGATAGGCTTCTATGGTCCGTGGGAAATGGTTTCATCTCTGTTTCCCATTGCTGTGAAAGCGTGGTGTCATCGCTGATCTGCGGGTGGCCGGGGACGTCCGGAGGCCTGGTGGACAGCGCCGAACTGCAAGGAAATCACCTGTGACAGCGCGTTCAGCCTGGCGGCGAAGGTGTCGGCGGAGGCGATGGTGTTGTCTGTCAGGATGGCCCCAGGCGCGTCCTTGAACTGGAAGGCGCAGGCCTGGTTGCCGGTGGCGGTGTTGTGTCCGACCAGGTGCTGTTTGGTCCCGAACATGACCCAAGGACGCGGTCCGTTCGAACCCTCTGCCCAACAGGTGTTGCCATCCACGGTGCAGTCCTGCGCGTCATAGAGGGCCACCCCGTGCCAGGTGGCCGAGCGCACCACGTTGCCGGTGACGGTGAAGCCGATCAGCGGTCCGTCAAAGCAGCCGATGCCCTGGTTGTCATGCGGGAACCCGGTCGTTGGTCCGTCCTGACTCAGGATGATGTTGTCGCTGATGGTGAGGCCGCGCAGGGTGCCGGTGCCCTTGTTGAAGAGGAGTAACTGCTCAGGCGGTCCAGTAGTCGGATAGACTTTTCGCTGGGTTCCAGCCCGGGTCGTGATATTCCGT
>JBBREK010000082.1:0-16483 GCA_038203025.1 Planctomycetota bacterium | reverse complement strand
GCGTGTTGGCCAGCGGCGTGGCGCCCATGGCGATCGCCGCCGCCATCGCCATCCCCAACCTGCTGGAGAGCCGCGTCACCGCCAACGAGGCGGCGGCCGGGGCGACGCTGAAGTCGGGAATCTTCCCCGCCGAGATCCAGTTCCAGTCCGGCGCCTATCAGGACGCTGATCAGGACAACGTCGGCGAGTACGGTCTGCTCGGCGAGCTGTCTGGCCGCACCGCCACGAATAAGGTGCCGGCCGGCTCGCTCCGTCTGTTGGCGGGCCCGTTGGCCAACGGGCCAGGCTTCGCGTCCGGCGGCTACACCTACGCGATCTACCTGCCGGATGGCGCCGACGGCGTGATCAGCGACGCCAGCGACCTGACGGATCGTCACAGCAAGACCGTGCCCGACGCCAACGCCCAGGAACGCACCTTCATCGCCTACGCCTGGCCGCAGTCGAAAGACACCGGCCGCCGCATGTTCGCGCTGGGTGCCGATGGGCAGGTGCGCAGCCTGCCGTGGGATGGCGAGGCGCCGGCGTGGAACGCGGTGTTCGGTGGCGGCTGTTTTGACGACCTGCCGGTGTGGCCGGTCTATGCGCGCTGATCAGCGCGGCCGCTTGTAGAACGGCAACGGCACCACCACGGCCTCGATGCACTGGCCGCGCAGGTCGACGCTGAGGGCGGTGCCGGGGGTGGCCTGGGCGGCCGGCACGTAGGCCAGGCCGATGGCCTCGCCGAGGGTCGGCGAGAGCGTGCCCGAGGTGATCACGCCGACCGGCGTGCCGGCGTGCAGCACGGCATAACCCTGGCGCGGGACGCGCTTCGTCAGCATGCGCAGGCCGACCAGCCGCTTGGCCGGGCCGTGCTGGAGTTGCTCGCGGACGCGCGCGCCACCAATAAAAGCGCAGTCCTTGTCGACGGCGAAGGTTAGCCCTGCCTCGACCGGGGTCACGCTGCGGTCAAGCTCGTGGCCGTACAGCGGCATCGCCGCCTCCAGGCGCAGGGTGTCACGGCAGCCCAGGCCGCAGGGCGCGGCGCCGGCGGCCAGCAGGGCATTCCACAGCGGTTCGGCGGCGGCGACCGGGCAGAACAACTCGGCGCCGTCTTCGCCGGTGTAGCCGGTACGGCTGACGCGCACGGCGTGACCCTGCCAGGTCGCGTCGCGGAAGCTGTAGATCGGCTGGGCCGACGGATCGAGCCCCAGGCTGGCGAGCAGGGCGGGCGCCCTCGGGCCCTGCACCGCGATCATCGCCTGTTCGGCCGAGAGATCCTGCAGCATGACGCTGGCGTCGACCGCCGGCCGCCACAGGGCGAGGATCTTCTCGCGGTTGCCGGCGTTGACCACGACGTGGAACTGGTAGTCGCCCTCGCGCGAGACCAGCACGTCGTCCTCGACCGTGCCGTCCTCGGCCAGGACCAGGCCGTAGCGCACTTGGCCGGTGCGCAGGTCGCGCAGGCGCCGGCAGACCCGGCGGGCGAGGAAGGCCTCGGCCCCCGGCCCGACCAGGCGCAGGCGGCCCATGTGCGAGACGTCAAAGATGCCGGCGGCGGTGCGCACGGCGGTGTGCTCGGCCTGGATGCCGGCGAACTGGACCGCCATGTCCCAGCCGGCGAAGTCCACCATCTTCCCGCCAGCGGCGGCCTGGGCGGCGTACAGGGGCGTGCGGGCGGGCATGTCGGGCCTTTGCGGAACAGGGTTTGGGGCAACACTAGCCCCGGGGCAGGCGTACCAGCTTCGTCCCAGGGTCCATCCCGCAAGGAGCGCGCGTGCGTCCAGTCATCGCCTTGTCGATCCTTTTTGTTGGTCTCTGTGCCGGCGAAGCCGCCCCCGCGCCGGACTACAGCCAGCGCATTGCCGGGCTGGAGGCCGAGATCCGCGCCCTGGTGGAAGTGCAGGCCAATGCCGCCGGCCCGGCCGGCGCCGCTGCCGGCGCTGACTACGCTGCTGCCAAGGCGCGTGCCTCCGAGGACGTCCGCCGCCGTCTGCAGATCGTCGAATACCACCTCGCCGACAACGACTACAACCGTGCCGTCGACGCCTGTAACGCCATCCTCGTCGACCACCCGCATGAACCGGCGACGGTGCGGGTGAAGTACCGCATCCTCATGTCGATGGTTGAGCGCGAGCGGGCCCTGATCGAACGCGAGCGCCAGTACCGCGCCGAGGAAGGCATGGCCGATGCGCAGCGGCGCGAGGTCCTGCCCAAGGACGGGCCGAAGCTCGCCCGCACCGTCTGGGTCTTTGACGAGGACCTCGAAGAGACCGACCGCGCAGCGGTACGCACCCGGCTGCAGGCCAAGGTCACGCTCAACTATGACGGCGTGGCGGTGGGCGAGGTGCTCAAGCCGTTGTTCGCCGTCGCCGGCATCAACTACGTCATCCTCGACCGCGCGCTGAGCAGCGAGACGCTGACCCTGCATCTGGTCGACGACACGGTCGAGAACGCGCTGAAGACCATCGCCAAGCTGGTCGACGTGCGCTATAACTACTCGGCCAACACCGTCTTCATCGGCGCGGCCGACAGCGAAGTGATGATCAGCGAGATCATCCGCCTGTCCTCGGGCCTGACCGATGTGATGACCGAACTGAAGCCCGAGGAACCGTCTGCGACCGGTGCCGGAGGCAATGGCCAGGCTGGCCAGGCACCGCCTGCGCAGGGCGGTCAGAACGGTCAGCCCGGACAGGCGAACTCGGATCTCGAACGCTTCCTTGAAAAGGTTCCGGACATCGTCGCGGGCTGGCCGGCCGACGGCAAATGGTACCTCGACCGCAAGTCCAACACCCTGTACGTGCGAGCCACTCCGGCGGCGGTGACCGAGCTCAAGCGCCTGCTGCGTAGCCTGGACTACCAGAGCGCCCAGGTGCTGATTGAGGCCCGCTTTGTCGAGGTCATGGAGGGCGCCGAGAAGAACCTGGGCGTCGACTGGAGCGGCGGCGGCAGCAACAACCGCTTCACTGTCGGCGGGGCGATGGCAGGCGGGGTGCAGACGCCGGCTGGCGGCCTGACCTTCGAGAACATCGCCACCCCAATCGGTGCCGCCACGGTTGGCGGCGGCGGCCTCAATCTCGGCCTGCTCTTCTCGCCCAGCGGCATGCTCGGCATCAAGGCGGCGATCAGTGCCCTGGAGAGCGAGAACAAGGCGGAGCAGCTCGCCGAGCCGCGCATCCTCACCCTCAACAACGCCGTCGGCCAGATCAAGCTGCTGCAGAGCGTCAGCTACATCAAGAGCTACACCTATTCCAACGCCAGCAGCCAGCCCACCACCGACAACAACGGCAACACCACCTACAACACGACCTCGAACCCCGAGCCGGTGTGGGAGCGCGACAACGAGGGCATCACCCTGCGCATCCGTCCGTCGATCGCGCGTAACAGCGATATCGTCACGCTTGAGATCCAGCCGACCGTGCGCGTACTGCTCAACCGCAATGCGACGCAAATCACGGCGCAGGCGAGTTCCGGAGCTACAGCTCAACCGCTGATCGTCGAGAATCCGGATTTCCGTACCCGCACCTTGGCCACCACCCTGCACATCAAGAACGGCCAGACCGTGGTGCTGGGCGGACTGACCCAGGACAACACCTCGAATGCCGACTCCGGAGTTCCGGGCATGCGGACGGTGCCATTCCTCGGCCGGTTGTTCAGCAACGAGCGAAAGTCGATGGATCGCAGCAACCTGCTCATCTTCGTCACCGCCTACATCATCGATCCGTCCGGAGCCAAGATCGGCGAGGAGGTCCGCCGCCTGCGCGACACCGCCGCCGTGGTCATGCCCGAGGAGGTCCGCCTGGCCGAGGCCGAGCAGCGCACCGTCGAGGCGCAGCGCGCCGCCGATGCCGCTGCCAAGGCCCGGGAGGCGGAAGAACGCAAGCCCGAGCCGCTGCCGACCGGCCGCACGGCGCCGCGCCGTTAGCGTCATGTCCCTGTCGGTCGGCCTCGACATTGGCACGCATCACGTCCGCGCCATCGCGCTCGACGGTCGTCGTGTGCGTGCGCACGCCTCGGTGGCGCGCCGCGCCGAGGACGGCACCGAGCGGCCGCTGAGCAACGTCGTCGCCGAGCTGGCCGAGAGCCTGCCGCTGGCGCGGGTCGGCGCTGTCGCCGCCAGTGAACTGGACGTGCTGGCGCGCTTCCTGCACGTCGCTCCGCTGCCGCCGTCGCGCCTGGAACGCATCATCCGGCTGGAACTTGCCCCCGAGGAGGGCGTGCCGCCAACCATGGACGCGGTGCGTCTGGCGGTGCAGGGCGACGACCTGTGCTTCCTCGGCCTGGTGGTCGACACCGCCGCCGTGCGCCTGCTGCAGGACGATCTAGCGCGCGCCGGGGTGCGGCCGCGCAGCATCTCGTGGGGACCGCTGGCCCTGGCGGCGGCGGCCTCGCGCGTGCCGCTGGAGGGCGAACAACTCGCCCTGATCGTCGACATCGGTGCCGCCGGTACCGACGTCGCCGTGGTCGGCGATGGCCGGCTGCTCGCCTGCCGGCGATTGGCCATCGGCGGCGACCACTTCACCCAGGTGCTGATCGACAGCGGCCTGACTCCTGCCGAAGCCGAGCGCGCCAAATGCGCCTCCGCCCCCATCCTCCCGCCTGCCGCGGGACCGCCGGCATCCCGCCGGCAGGACGACCCCGTTCTGCCGCTGCCGCCTGAACCGGCTCCCGACGCTCTGCCGCAGCTGGACGACGCCCTGCCGGCAATCGACGACGGCCTGCCCGCGCTCGACGCCGTGCCCGCTCCGCCGCCTGCTGCCGCCGACGCACAGCCCGAACTCGAACTCGAACTCGACGATTCCCAGCCGAAAGCCCCCGGTGTGACCACGGTGGCGATGGCCTCGCTGTCGCTGGGTCCGCATCTCACCCGCGCCGCCGAGGGCTTCTACGGCCAGCTCGCCACCACCCTGGCTTTCTTCAAGGCGCAGCTGAAGCGCAGCGAACTGGTGCCAGCCAAGGTGCTGCTGTGCGGCGGCGGCGCCTCGCTTGTGGCGCTAGAGCCCTACCTGGCGCGACGCTTCCAGGTGCCGGTCGAACGATTTGACCCCTGCGCCGGTCTTGACGGCGCGCCCGAGCGCGAGCCATGGCTGTGGGCCCGCGCCACCGGCCTCGCCCTGGCCGCCGGTTCTGCTGATGTGCCGCGCGTCGACCTGCGGCCCGAGGCCGACCTGCGCCGCGAGGCCTGGCGTTCCCGGCTGGTCTGGCCGTGGGTCGCCGCCGCCTGCCTGCTGGCCGCCGGCGCCATCGCCTCGCTCGGCCTGGGCGAGCAGATCGAGCGCGACCGTACCGAGGCCGACCTGCTCGAACGCGCCACCGAAGAGCACAAGAAACTCTCGGCCGAGCTTGCTACCCTGGAGGCCGAGCGCGACGCCGCGCGCGAGGATCTGCGCGCCATCGCCGGTCGCATCCATGCGGCGCGCGACCTGCTCTACACCGTGCGGGCGCTCAAAGAGCAAACCCGCGAGTCGAAAGAGCTGTGGGTCACCTCGCTGCAGACGGTCGGGGTCGGCCGCGACAATGGCGACGCGCCGGTGCCGACCGCCGGCAGTCGTCTGACCAGCAGCAGCCGGGCGGCCGCGCCGCGCAAGGATTCGCTGATCGATCGCGGAGCCGTCGACATCAGCGGACGGGTGCGCTTCGACCTCCGCAAGACGGATCCGGAGATGGTCGCCTTCAGCGAGCGCTACCAGCAGGCCCTGTCGGGCTGGACCGCGCCCGAAGGCGTGCGGCTGTTCCGCGACGTCATCCTCACCAACCGTAAGATCGAGCGCGGCGGCGACGGCGGCGGCGAGTTCGTCTTCAAGTTCCGCTGTTTCTTCCCGCTGACCAGCCTGGCCGGCGACGTCGCTGCCGCGGCGATGCCGGCGACCAGCGCACCGGCATCGAGCGCACCTGCAGAGCGCGGACGATGAGTCCGGACTTCAGTTCGGCCCGGCGCGGCGGTCTGGTTGCCTTGGCGGCGGCCTGCCTTGCCGCTGCCGGCATGGCCTGGTGGGCGTGGTCGGACCAGCCGCTGGTCGACGAGCGCCTGGAAGCAGCCCGGACGGTGGCGGCGAAGATTTCCGGCAAGGAGACCCTGCGCGAGCGCGTCGCCAAGCAGCGCGCCGCCAACACCGAACTACGCGCCAACATCGCTGAACTCAAGGCCCAGGCCGGCTTCACCACCAAGATCGAGTTCAAGGTCCCGGACAACGAGAACGAGAAGGGGAAGTTCTTCCTCAACCGCTTCGTCGACGTGCGCCAGGCCCTGCGCGAGCAGGCCGTCAGCCGGCGCATCGAAAGCGATGAGCGCCTCGGCTTCCCGCCCGACGACCGCGTGCCGCCGGCCGACGAGGCACAGACCCTGCTCGACATGCTGCAACTGACCCAGAAGGCGCTGAGCGTGGTGTTGGCGGCCCCCGATCCGGTCGAGTGGTTCGACATTGCGCACGGCAAGCCCTACGACACCGGCCCGGTGTCGCGCCCACCGCTGCTCAAGGAGTATCCGTTGACCCTGAAGGTGCGCGGATCGCTGAAGACGGTGCTGTGGTTGCTGCATAGCTACGGCACGCGCAACGAGCAGGAGTATCCGCTGATCCTGCGCGGTCTGACCATCACCAGCGCCAACAACCGGGTGCGCGACGACGTCCAGCAGCTCGAGGCCGTCTTCGACCTGGCTGGCATGGCCTTCCTGCCCGACGAGGCACGCGGCACGGCCAAAGCCGGCAGCTCTGCCGCGGGTGGTTCCGCTGGCTCTAGCGGCTCGCCGATGAGGGCGCGGCCATGAGGGGCGGACTGTGGGCTCCGGTGTCGGCGGTGCTGGCCATCCTCGTCCTGGTCGCAGTGTGCGCCTGGTGGTGGCTGACCGTGCTGGAGCCACCGCGCGCGCCGGTGCCCGGTTACCGCGGCGCGCCGTTCGAGCCGTTGTCGGCAGCGATGCCCCCGATTGGCGACTTCGACGTCTTCTACATCAACGACGACAATCCGTTCGTGCCCTGGCGCGAACGCGAGGCCGAGAAGAAGCGCCTGCAGCAGCCGCAGACCGTGGTCGTCAAGGCGCGGCCGCCGGCCAAGATCGAACCGATCAAAACGCCCGAGCTGAAGCTGCCGCAGCCCCGCACCGGCGGTGGCGACGCGCCCAGGGTGGTCGGCTTCACCCGCCGGCCCGACGGCACCGTTGATGTGCTATTCACCCTGCCCGGCGAGACCCACCCCCGCCTGGTGCAGCCCGGAGAACGCGTCGGCCGCTGGACGTTCAACACCATCGAAGACGGCAACGTTGCGTTGTTCACCGACGAGACCGGCCGGAAATACCGCCTGGTCATCGGGGGGCGGTGATGCGATTCCCGTGGGAACCCACGACCGCGGTTCTTGGCGTGGTCGTCCTCGTCGCCAGTCTCGCTTGGTTGGAGACGGCGTCGGATGGGGTGGTGCAGGTGTCCACGGGCCGCGCCGCGTCGGCGGATCCCGCTCTGGCTGCGCTCCGCATGCCCGACATCGGCGACCTCGATCGGTTCGACGTCAACGACGACAATCCGTTCGTGCCGTACCACGAGCGCGTCGGTCGGCGTACGCCCGCGGCCGGAACCGGCGGCATGTTGCCGCCGCATCCGGAACCGGAGGTCCCCACGCAACCGATCCCGCCACGCGACCTGCCGTCGGCCCGGACAGGTGGCGGCGATGCGCCGCGCGTCCTCGGCTTCATCCGTGCCGGTGAGCGGGTGGACGGCCTGCAGGTCCGCCTGCCTGGTGAATCCGACGCACGCACACTGCACCCCGGCGAGCGCGTCGGCCGCTGGACACTGCGGGCGATCGATAGCGGCAACATCGCCGTCTTCGCGGACGAGACCGGCCGACGCTATGATCAGGTGATCGGCGGACGGTAGCTGAGTCCCGGCGATCGTTTGACGTAGAAAACGCAGTTCGTCGTTGCGGCCACGCTGGTTGCGCTCAGGGACACCCCTCTCCATCCAGTTGACACTGATGTCGTCCGTTTTCTCATCGTAGGTCTATGCGGAACGACGAACGCTACTGCGTTGTCTAGACTCAACCCGAGCTGGCTTGGTTGCCCTCTCCTACGAGACTGACCCGTCACCCAGCAGGGCCTTGATCCACACCGCGTCGGTGCGCAGGCGATCGTCGGGCTGGTCCAGGCGGGTGAAGTCCTCGACCGACCACCAGCCCGCGTAGCCGGCGGCGCGCAGCAGCGCGACGATCGCGAGCCACGGCACGTCGCCGGGCTCCGACAGCGGTGTGATCGGCAGGTCGAGCAGGCTGGCGCGGTCCGGCGTGTCCCGCCGGCGGAAGGTGCGCTGCTTGACGTGGACGTGGGCGAGGTGGCGGCCGAGGATGTCGATGAGCATCGGTATCGCTTCGTTGCCCTCGTAGACAGTGTTGGCGGCATCGAGGATGACGCCGCAGCCGGCCACCGGCAGGTCTTCGAGGATGCGCATTGCGGCGCTGGCCGAAGCGGTCAGCGAGTGGTCGTGCAGCTCGATGGCAAAGCGCACGCCCTCGCCGGCGCCCAGCGCCGCCAGTTCGCGCCAGGCGCTGCGCTGTGCCGCCAGCTGCGCCGCGTAGCCCTCTTTCGCGTCATGCCCGGGTATGGTCGCCCGGATGATGCCACAGCCGAGCCGGCGGGCGATGACCGCCAGCCGGCGGTGCGTCACCAGTTCGTGGGCTTGGTGGTACGAGCCGATCGCCGCCAAGCGCAGGCCGTGCTGCTGCAACCCGGCCTCCAGCTCCGGCAGCAGCGCCTCCAGGGCGTCGACGCTGATCACAGCGTGGTTGTTCTTCCAGCAGTTGGGTGGCTGGGCAGGGTCGGCCTGGTGGGGTTTCACGCCCAGTTCGATGCCGTCATAGCCCGCCGCCGCGAGGCGCGGCAGCAGTTCAAGGACGGGGTACCAGGGGGTACAGGCGGTGCAGATGGAGATCATGGGTTTCGGGTTTCGGGTTTCGAGGGTCATGGTTCCGGGCCTGGGGTGGGTGTGGCGATGCCTTGGTTCCCGAAACCCGAAACCCACTACGCCATGGTCGCCAGCATGGCTTCGGTGACGGGGAATCGCGGTGATTCCCCGGCGATGACGCGCAGGCATTCGTCGATTGCCAGCGAGCCCATGCGGCGGATCTCACCGCTGCTGCTGCCGGCCAGGTGCGGCGTCAGATAGCAGTTGGGCAGGCTCCAGAATGGACTGTCGGCGATCGGTGGCTCGGGGTCGGTGACGTCGAGGTGCGCGGTGATGGTGCCGGTCTGCAGGCGGGCGATCAGTGCCGATTCGTCGACCAGGGCGCCGCGCGCCGTGTTGATGAAGGTGGCACCGTCGCGCATCGACTGGAAGAACGGTGCCGCCAGCATGTGCCGGGTCTGCGGGATGTTGGGCGCATGCAGACTGAGCACTTGGCAGTCGCGGGCGAGCTGGATGAGGTCGGCCTGCCGGCGGCAGCCGTGCGCAGCCAGGTCCGCGTCGCTGGCGAACGGGTCGTAGACCTCGACCAGCAGATCCATGGCGCGCAGCCTGTCGGCAACCAGGCGGCCGATGGCGCCGAAGCCGATTAGGCCGACCCGGGTGCGGTAGTTGCCGGGATGGGGCAGGGCCGGGACGCGTTTGCCGGCGGTGCGGATGGAGTCAAGGGCTGCGAACCAACTCTTGTTGGCCAGGGTGATCAGCGCCACCGTCACCTCGGCGACCGGCACCGCATTGGCGTGCATGGCGGTGGTGATGAGTACGCCGCGGGCGTAGCTTTCGGGGGTAACGAAGCCCTTCACCGATCCGGCGGCGTAGCAGGCGGCGCGCAGCTGCGGTGCCTTGGCGAGGAACGCAGCGTCGAGCTTCGGCATGCCCCACGAGCCGAGCAGGATGCCGGCTTTGGCCAAAGCCGCGTCGCGCCCAGCCTCGTCGAGATCACCGAGCACACGCACCTCGGCACTGGCGCGCAGGCGCGCGAGGTCCTCGTCGGTGAAGAACCGGCCGTGGTCCTTGGTGGGGTGGGTGATGGCGACGATGGGCATGTCCGGATGCTAGGCTAGGTCGCACGATGGACCACTGCAGAGGCCGGTAGGTGGTAGCCCGCGGTCCTGCGGTGTCTTGCCGGGGTCGTCGTTGGCCTACGCTGTTCGGCCACATGATCACCATCGACCGTGCGTCCGGCGCCCCGTTTCTCCAGCCGTGGCGCAATGCCATCGCCGTCGGCCGGGCCTTTGACCTGACGCGCGCCGACCTGCTCGACCATCTGCGCCTGTTGCAGCGCGAGATCGGTTTCCGGCACTGCCGCTTCCACGCCGTGTTCGATGACGACATGCAGGTGGTGGTGCGCCGTCCGGATGGCTCGCTGGCCTTCCAGTGGCGCAATGTCGATCAGGTCTATGACGCCCTGTTGGCCCTCCGACTGAAGCCGTTCGTCGAACTGAATCCGATGCCGACCGCGCTGGCCTCGGGCACGCAGACCATGTTCTGGTACCAGATGAACGTGACGCCGCCGAAGGACTACGGCGAGTGGGAACGGTTGGTCGAGGCCTTCACCCGCCATCTCGTCGACCGCTACGGCATCGCCGAGGTGCGGACGTGGTGGTTTGAGGTGTGGAACGAGCCGAACCTCGCCGGCTTCTGGAGCGGGACGAAACAGGAGTACTTCCGCCTCTACGACGCCTCGGCGCGGGCGGTGAAGCGGGTCGATCCGGCGCTGCGTATTGGCGGCCCCGCCAGCAGCAAGGCGAGCTGGCTGGAGGACATGATCGCGCATTGCGACGCCAGCGGCATGCCGCTCGATTTCGTCTCCAGTCATCTCTACCCACAGGACGAGTACGTCGACTTCCGCGACCGCCAGGGCAGCCCCTTCCCGCCCGGCCGCTACTTCATCGAGACGGTGCGCGAGGCGGCGCGCCGGGTGCGCGCCCTGCGCCCGGACCTGCCGGTGCACTGGACGGAATGGAACACCATGTCGTGCGCCAGCACCAAGGGCATTGACTGGTGCAACAACACCACCAACGACGCCCTGCACGGCGCGGCAGTGGCGGCGCGGGCGATGGTCGAACTGGACGGCGACCTTGACACGCTGTGTTGGTGGGTGGCCAGCGACATTTTTGCAGAGGGCGGGATCGCGCAGTCGCCGTTCTCGATGACCTACGGCCTGCTGACCATCCACGGCATCCCCAAGGCGCACTACCACGCCTTCTCCTTCCTCGCCCGGCTCAGTGGTGGCCGTCTGAGTGCGCAGGTCGTTGGCGCCCCGGCTGCAGCCGGCCTGGCCGCGGCGCGCGACGGTGCGGCGGTGCGCGTGGTGGCGTGGAACCAGCGTTTGCTGGAAGACGCGGCGCCGGCGGTGTGGTCCGACGTCCTGGGCATCCCGGTCGCGGACGATGGCGAGCACCTGGTGCTGACGGCACGGGTCGGGGCTGGCGCCGGCAGTGCCTACGAGCGCTGGCTGGCCATGGGTGCGCCGCAGGACCTGTCGCCGACCGTCGAACGCGCTCTGCGCGCCATGGCCGAGCCGGCCTGGGAGGCGCAGCGCCTGCCCGCCATCGATGGCCAGGTCGCCATGCCGCTGCTGCTGGCGCCCGGTGAACTGCTCTTCATCGAGGTCCGACCGGTTGGTCAGTCCGCGCTGCCGCGCAGCGTCGACGCCAAGGCGCTGGAACGGTGGAATGCCATCATGGGCGAACAGTCGCGGCGCTGAACCGGTAGGTCTGCGACCAGCGCTTCGATTCGCCGGGCGCGAGCGTGAAGGCGGTGAAGACCTCGGGGCAGATGGCCGTCTTCTCGGCGTAGATCACCACCTTGGCGGGGGCGGTGTCGCCGGACAGGGTCAGTGCGACGCCGTCCTTGGCGATGATGACGCTGGCGGCGGTGGCGTCGTCAGGCAGGCCCTTGACCTGCGTCCACACCGAACCCTTCTGCAGTGGGATGGTGAAGCCAACCACCGGTCCGTCGGCCTTGAGTAGTTTGTGCGTCACCGTCACCGGGGCCGGATAGGTCAGGGTGTAGCCATCGTCGATCGGCTTGCCGTCGATGATCACCATGGTGTGGTTGTAGTGCTCGACCGGCAACTCGGCGGTGCCGGTGCTGGTCAACTCACGCTCGATGGTGAAGCCGTCGCCGTCCGGCAGCAGACGGATGGTCTTCGATCCTTTCACGGCGTAGGCGCCGGCGGCCTCTTCGTGGCGGCAGGTGACGTGGTCGTCGGCGGTCTCGACCTGCCAGGTCGCCCACTGTGCCACCGGGTAGGAGACGCTGAACTTGTACGACTTGCGATCCGGTCGGGTCAGGGCGCCGACACCGATCTTGAGAAAGCTCTCGCCATCTGCGGCGGCAGCGAAGCCGGGCGGCAGTTCGATGTTGAATTCCTCTGGCGTACCGGCGGCGCCGTCGTGCGCGGTTGGGTTGTGCGGCGGCTTGAGCAGGCCAAGGAAGGTATGCCCATGCCAGGTCGCGTCGGTGACGATGCCGCCGTGATCGAAGCGCTTGCCCTGGTAGTGGCCGTGCTCGTGGTCGGGCAGGGCGACGGTGATCGACAGGTCGCCATGGGTCAGGACCTGGGTCGGCGGGTCGGCGGCGACCAGGGCGCAAGCGAGCAGTAACAGCAGTTGCAGCGGCGGGGGCGGAAGCGGAAGGCGGTGGCGGGTCATGCTGCCGATCGGATCAAATGCACCCGGGCGAAGCAATGCGCATCCGCGGCCTGGTACGCGACTGTCTGTCGAGCCTGCCAGTTGCGTCAAAACGATTTGCTCATACGAATGTAACCATGCGCTTTGGCACCTCCTACTACCCGGAACTGATTGACGAGACGGAGTGGGGGCGCGATCTCGACCTCATGCGCGCCAGTGGATTGGACCACCTGCGCATTCTCGATTTCGCCTGGAGTGCGATCGAGCCGCGCGAGGGGGTCTACGACTGGGGCTGGCTGGACCGCTTCGTCGCCCTGGCCCACGCCCGCAGTTTCGGCCTGATCATGTGCACGCCGACGGCAACGCCGCCGGCCTGGCTCGCCCGGCAGTATCCCGAGATCATGCTGGCCGGCCGCGACCTGCAGCCGCGTGCCTGGGGCAACCGCCGCGAGGCCGACGTCGAGAGTCCGATCTACCGCGACTTCAGTGCCGGCATCGCTGCGGCGATGGGCGCGCGCTACGGCGCGCACCCGGCAGTGCTCGGCTGGCAGATCGACAACGAGCTGGTCGGCAGCGAGTTGCTCCATCCCGAGAACCACTCGCGTGTCGCGCAGTGGCGCTTCCGAGCCTTCCTCAAGCGCCAGCACGATGACCTCGCGACGCTCAACCGGCGCTGGGGCATGCGCTTCTGGAACCAGGAGTTCAGCGATTGGGGCGAGGTCGACACGCCGCACCACGACCGGCCGTGCCTGGGGCACTGGCTCGACTACTGCCGCCACTTCAGCGAGAGCCAGCGCGACTACATCGCCTGCCAGGCTGCCGCGCTGCGGCCGCATCTGGCGCCGGGCCAGTGGATCTCGCACAACAGCACGGCGATCTTCGACCGCGGCATCGACCATCGGGTCTACGCCGAGGCCATCGATCTGGTCGGCTGGGATGGTTATGCCGGGGCCGCTGCTGGTCGCGTCGGCATCGAGAAGCCGGCGTTCACTGCGCTCGCGCACGACCTCTTCCGATCGACCCTGCGCAAACCGTTCTGGGTTTTCGAGACCGGACCGATGGGTGGAGACCACACCCCGGCGGTGATGGCCGAGATGGCAGTGCGCGGCGCCGCCGGGATCTGCTTCTGGCACTGGCGCGGCCACCGTGCCCACGTCGAGAAGGGCTGCAGCACCTTCTGCGATGTTGCTGGCCGGCCCATCCCCGAGCGCCTCGCCGCGCTGCGCGCCCTGGTCGACGAGCCGCTGCTGAAGAACCTGCCGGCGCCAGTGGTCCAGGCCCCGGTTGCCCTGCTGTTCTGCCCCGACGGTGTGCGGCACGACATGCAGCCGAATCCCTATCGCAAGCATGGCGTCGACTGGCAGTTGAAGGCGGTGGCGGCGTGGGCTGGCGCTCTGCGCCGCATCGGCGTGGCGGTCGACGTCGTCCGGCCGGGCGAACCGCTCAAGGACTACAAGGTCATCGTCTCCCCGTCGCCACTGGTGCTGGGCGAGGCCGAGGCCGCCATCATCGCCCAGGCGGTCCGGCGTGGGGCGGTGTTCGCCGGCAGTGCGCGCAGCGCCCATCTCGAT
This sequence comes from Planctomycetota bacterium, assembly GCA_038203025.1. GTDB lineage: Bacteria > Planctomycetota > UBA11346 > UBA11346 > UBA11346 > UBA11346. The sequence goes on along the minus strand of JBBREK010000082.1, from coordinate 2,356 downwards.
GTCTGGGGCGGTTACCGCAACGACCTCGGCTCGCCGTTGGCAGAGGTCCTTGGCACCACCTGGCCGCGCGACGAGCAGGCGCCCGCTGGTAGCATCGCGCTGTGGGCCGGCGAGCGCATCCCGGTCGAGACCTGGGCCGAGCACGTCACTGCCATCGACGGCGAGGTGCTGGCGCGTATCGACGGTGGAGCCTGGAACGGTTGCATCGCGGCCTACCGCCGCCGCTGCGGCGACGGGACAGCGATCTACCTGCCCTGCTGGAGCACCCGTCTGTGCGAGCTGGCGGCGCTGGTCGCCTGCCGGGCGGCCGGTCTGGCGGCGCACGAGCCGGTGTCCGGCCTTGGCCGGGCACCTGATCCGTTGGGACGCGGAACGTGGACGTTCAACGACGGTAGCGACCCGCTACAGGTGGACGGACAACCCCTGCCGGGTGGCGCCTTCGGCATGCGGAGCGCTTAGAGGCAAAATGATTTGTTTCATAACAGAAAGCGACATGGATGATTCTGGCAAGGACGGCAAGATGAGTCCTGTGCGTACCAGATGGTCAGCCTTCACCATGGTCGAACTGCTCGTCGTCGTGGCGATCATTGCGCTGCTGGCGTCCTTGCTGCTGGGCGCCATCCAGATCGTCCGCGACTTGGCCAAGAGCACGGCCTGTGCCTCCAACATGCGCCAGATCGGCGTCGCCTTCGAGACGTTTGCTGCCGACCACCAGGGGTATTATCCGCCAGCCATGCTGCGTGGTGACAACATGGGTTGGTTAGGCAGTTGGAGCACGATGACCGAGGTCGTCGGCAAATCGGGTTGGGGTAGCAACTGGAACACCTGGTTCGCCTATCTCACCGAATACACTACGTCGGACAACGCGAAGGATAAGTGGGGTAACGTCCAGGCGATCCGCAAGGTCTGGCAGTGTCCGACCCATCCGCGTCGCATCGCCCAGGATGAGCAGGGCACCTGGGGTGCGATGGCGCATCTGTATTCGAACTCCGAGATCGGCATCTCCTACGGCATCAACACCGCCTATCTCGGGGCACTGTCGGGCGCCTCGGCTTACAACGGCGGGGGCATCTACCCGGCCGGACGGGACGGTTGGCCGGGCTATGCTGTCGGCATCGACAACATGCGTGATAATTCCCGCGTCCGCGACCGCTTCCGCAAGGCCAGCAGGACCATCCAGATGGCCGAGCACCTCGGGCAACCGCAGATCACTCTAGAGAACCGTACTAATTGGACGTCACCTCCGTTCGCCCGACCTCCCGTCGACGTCACCGGCGCGCCGGTGGCAGTGCCGGCCGGATTCGGGTCGTGGTCGAGTGGATTCCCGATCAGCGACAACCTGCTTGGCTTCTCCCTGCGCATTGCCCACCGTGGGCGGTCCAACTACCTGTTTGTCGATGGACGTGTGGAATCGCTGACGCCGTGGGAGACGTGTTCGTCCGATCCCAGTCAGGACAACCTGTGGACGGGACGTTGAGCCGGCGGTAGTGCGCCGTTCGCCCGGAGTCCGCAGCCGTCGGCCCACTCTTGCGTCTGCGGCGCTGAGCCAGCATGTCGCGCATGGACCCGTTGCCGCATCCCCTCGCCCGTACCATCTGCAATCCCATCCCGCTGCCGGACTATCCGCGCGGGCGCACCAGCATCGGGGCCAAGCCGGGCTCGTTCGGCTGGTTGCATGATCAGCCGCATGACTTCCGCGAGACCGCCGATCCGTCAGTGCTCTACCACGCGGGCGCGTGGTACCTGTATCCGTCCTGCGGCATGGCCTGGGTCAGCACCGACTTCCAGACCTGGACGCACCACCGCCTCGCGCCGTACGACGCCGGCTACGCGCCGACCATCGTCCGCCACGGCGATCGGTTCCTGCTGACCGCCTGCGGTGCCGGCATCTTCAGCGCCCCGACGCCGCTGGGGCCGTTTGAGCCGCTGGGCCCGCTACTGCTGCCGGACGGCACGCCGGTACAGGGCTTCAACGACCCGATGCTGTTCAGCGACGACGATGGCCGGCTGTACGCCTACTGGGGCCTGGGCGAACCGGGTATCTTCGGGGCCGAGGTCGACGCACAGACCTGCAACCGCCTGATCGGCGAGCCGCGCATTCTCTTTCGTTTCGATCCGGCAGTGGTCTGGGAGCGCTACGGCGAGTACAACGAGGATCGCACGCGCAGCTACGTCGAGGGCGCGTGGGTGGTCAAGGCCGGTGGCACCTACTACCTGACCTATGCCGCGCCCGGCACCGAATGGCGCACCTACGGCATGGGCGCGCTGCGCGCGACCACGCCGCTGGGCCCGTTCACGCGCCAGCGCCGCACGCCGTTTTGCAGCCGCACCGAAGGCCTTATCCAGGGTCCAGGCC
>JBBREK010000081.1:0-16508 GCA_038203025.1 Planctomycetota bacterium | reverse complement strand
AGCGGCTTCAGCTGCCGGAGAGCACGTTCACTGCTTGGGGCTTTGACCCCGTCCCTGAGATCGTGCCTCTTGTCGTGAGGTCCAAGTCCGAGTCGGCACCTTGGGGCATGACCCCGCATTCTACCAGCCAGGTCTGATACCTCACGTACGCAAGAGCTCCGGAGGCATCCACCCGAACCCAGGAGGCCCCTTGTCCCGTCCCATTATCGCCATCGGCTGCGACAGCAGCAAAGGCAGGATCGACGTCGAGATCCGCAACGAGCACGGTACCGTGCTACACCTCGGTGCTTTTGACGACAGCCCGGATGACCACCTGGCGCTGCGCCGGGTGGTCGACGATCTGCGTGAGCGCTTCCCCGCGTCCATGTTCCTGGTGGGCATCGAGTCCACCGGTGGCATGGAGCGCAACTGGTTGGCGTTTTTCCGGCGCGAGAAGCGTTGGGTGAAGCGCATGCGTGTATTCAGGTTGAACGCCGCGTCGGTGCATGCCTACCGTGCCACGCAGTTGCATCGCGCTCCCGGTGATGCGGCAGCGGCCAGCGACATCGCCCTGTTCCTGCTGGAACGCTGCCGCACGCGTACGCCCCACCCGGAGACCGCGTCCGGCCCGCTGGCGTTCTACCGCACCATCCGGGCGATGATGGGCGAGCTGATCGCCACCAGCCAGCGTTTGCAGACCCTGCTGGTTGCGGCCCAGCCTGAACTCGTGCGTTTCTGCCGCCATGGCGTCCCGGCCTGGATGTTGACCCTGTTGACACGCTATCCCACCGCTGCCGAGTTGGCTCGCGCCAAGCCTGCTACCGTCGATGCCATTCCACACATTGATGCAGAACGTGCGTCTGAAGTGATCGAGAATGCCAAGCGCTCGGTGGCCAGCATGACCGACATCGCCACGGCGGCGACAATCCGGCTGCTGGTCAAGCGCATGCACGCTACCCAGACGCAGATCGAGGAATGCCAGACCGAGCTGCAGGTGCTCATCAAGGCCGACCCGACGTCGCAACTGGCCAAGTCCGTCGTGTTGCTCGATGGCATCCCCGGCATCGGGCCGTGGTCTGCCGCCTGTCTGGCGTGCGAAATTGGCGATCCCGCCCGTTTCGCCCATAGCAAGGCCATCATCGCCTGGGCTGGCCTCGATCCGATCGCCGAAGCCAGTGGCGACGAGCGGCATGAGCACGGCATCAGCCATCGCGGCAACGCCCACGTCCGCGCCAGGCTCTTCCCCGTCGCCATGAACGCAGTCGTGTACAACCCCGTACTCAAGGCCTTCTATCAGCGTCTGATCACCATCAACGGCACGACGCGCATGGCGGCTCTGGTCGCCGTCATGGCGAAAACGCTGCGCATCGCCCACGCCATCCTGCTCTCCGGCAAGCCCTGTGATCCAGGCTATGACACCGCCCGCAGGACGGCGGCCACCGCGGCGCAATCCGCCCGATCCGACACCCCACGCACCGAACCGCAGGCCACGGCGAAACCCAAGCTCGATGCGCCCATCTCGCGACGCGAGGCCGCCCGCAGAAAGACAGCGGCCACGCCCGGTGCGCGGGTGCGGGATCAGAGTCCCAAGCGCATGTCCGGGCGTGGACCGCGCACACAGGCTCCCACGGCTTCCGCCTCTGCCAAGGGTTAGCTGAGCCCCCGCCGGAGGCTGCCGTACCCGGCCTACCAGGTGCGAGGCCCCGCCGCAGGCGGCGCGTAGCGCCCTTGACGCCGAGCACGGTAGCCAGGCTGACCGGAGGACGAAGGGACCGACACGCTCCGATCCCACCCTGCGCCAACGGTCCCTTCGCCCGTAGGGAGGAATGGCTGCCGCGCGCAGGGGTCAAGGGGGCCGGACGGAGGCACAGGAAATCGGGCTTGATTCGATCGTGGCATCTCAGGGGCTTCGCCCCCGCGGCCCTGCGGGCCTGCCCCCGCGGGCTTTGTCGCGGCTCGGTTTCGTCGCACGGCTCCGAAACCGTGGGCGGATGGGCTTCGCCCTGTATATCCGCCCACCACCACTCGGCGCCCGCCCCATCGCTGCGCGACGGGGCCCCGGCTGAGTAGTTACATTGGGTTTACACGTGGTCACCCGTTTGGTGAACCCCCTCAACACACACAACACGTGTCTCTACAACCGCGAACTGCGAACCGGAGCAATGCCCCCGTCCAACCCTCCTCCCGGTTCCCTGGATTGAAGTCCGTCTCAGCTTAGAACAGCTGTATGTCCAAAATGCCAGCCTTCAGCCTGCCCGGATCCGACGGGACGACCCACACCGCCAAGAGCCTGGCCGGGGCGCCGTACATCCTCTACTTCTACCCGCGCGACATGACCCCCGGTTGCACCACCGAGTCCTGCGACTTCCGCGACCAGCACGCGGCGCTCAAGAAGCTCGGGGTCAAGGTCTTTGGCGTCTCCGCCGATTCGCTGACCAGCCACGCCAAGTTCATCGCTAAGGAAAAGCTGAACTTCGTGCTGCTTGCGGACGAGGAACACACCCTGGCCGAGGCGCTGGCGGTGTGGAAGGAGAAGAACATGTACGGCAAGACGAGTTGGGGCATCGAGCGTTCGACCTTCCTGGTCAACACCGCCGGTGCGATCGCCCAGGAATGGCGCAAGGTCAAGGTCGAAGGCCACGTTGCCGAGGTGGTCGCCGCCGCCACCGCCCTGGTCAAGTAGCTGGCCCGCTGACCCACGGCGGTCGGTTGCCCCCGACGTCACGGGCCTAGCCTCGTCGACCGATGGGTGAACTCGCCGAACTCGCCGCGCGAACCGCCTTTCCCGGCCGGGTGCGCCAGTTCACGGATGCCCAACCCGGTCATGCCCTGGCCCTGGCGGTGGGCTGCGCCTGGGTCGAGGTGCGTCGCGGTGGGCACGCGGCCGCGGTTGTCCCCCCTGCGTTCCGGCAGGACCCTCTGGTCATCGAGGCCATCACCCTGGCCGGACGGCTGGGACTGCCCAATCTGTCGCTGATCGGATCGGTCGACCCCGATCTGCCCTGCGAACCGCTCACCGCCCGCGAACGCCAGCCGGTCCGCCTCCCCAGTCTGCAGCGCGACCTTACCCCGAGCTGGCAAGCGGCCTCGACCGCCGCCGCGCTCACCGCCTGCGCTGCGCAGGAACCATTGCTGCTGCTGCCCGGCCGCGATCCACGCTGGGGTTGCAGCCGGGCGGCGCTGCTTGCCCTGGCCTGGATCGCCGGCGACGGTCGCCGCGTGGCTTGGGAATTGCCACCCGGCAGTCCGATCGGCGCCTGGGGCGATGCGCTGACGCTGATCGGGCGGATGCAGCTGCCGCTGAAGCTGCTCGCCGATCCAGCCGATCTGCCCTGGCCGCCAGGCGAACGCGGTCTGGACCGCTGGTGGGTGGCGATGCCGGGACCAGATGATGCCGCCGGCGCCCTGACCTGGGCCCTGGCCGGCGAAGAGGCCGTGCTGCTCGGCATGCCGGCGAGCCTGGCAACCGGCCAGGCCTGGCTGCCGGGGTCCGGACGTAGGCTTGCCGAAGGCGAGGCCGGCACCGTACTGTGCCTTGCCGGCCGTGGCCCGGCGCAGGTACCAGCCGGCTGCGGCGTCATCGAGCTGACCAGCCTGGTGCCGCTCCCGCACGACCTCCTACGGCGCGCCGCCACCCCCTTCCTCACCGCCGACGAGGACCTCGCCCGCCACCTCGCCTGCCTCGACCCGCGACTGCGCTGCACCCTGGCGCCGTCAGGCACATCGCCACACTCGCCGCGATGACCACAGCCGACGCCTTCGGCGCGTCCAGCGATGGGGCGCGCACCGCCCGGCCGCTGCGCCATCTCCAACGCTTCGACCTGCCCGGTCCGTTCGCCCTCGACGAGGGTGGCGTACTGCCGGCCGTATTCATCGCTTACGAAACCTACGGCGAGCTGAACGCCGCCGGTGACAACGCCGTGCTGGTGTGCCACGCCCTCTCCGGCGACTCGCACGTCGCGCGGCACGATCCCGACGACGATCCCGGCTGGTGGGACTGCCTGGTCGGGCCCGGCCTGCATCTCGACACCGGGCGCTGGTTCGTCATCTGCGCCAACGTTCTCGGCGGCTGCCGCGGCAGCACCGGTCCCGACTCCATCGACCCACGCAGCGGCCGGGCCTATGGGCCGGACTTCCCGACCATCACCATGGGTGATGTGGTCCGCTCGCAGCTCGCGCTGATCGACCATCTCGGCATCGGGCGGCTGCGCGCCGCGGTCGGCGGATCGATGGGCGGCATGCAGGCGATGCTGTGGGCAACCAGGCATCCCGAGCGCGTCGCCGCCGTCGCCCTGCTCGCCACCGCACACCGGCTCAACGCCCAGGCCCTGGCCTTCGACGTGGTGGCACGCAACGCCATCATCCGCGATCCGGACTTCGCCGGCGGCGCCTACTACGACCGCGAGCACGGACCCGAGGTCGGCCTGGCCATCGCGCGCATGCTCGGCCACATCACGTACCTGTCGCGCGAATCGATGCAGGACAAGTTCGAGGCCGACCGCCACCGGCCGCGGCAGCTCGACACCGCCTTCGAGGCGCAGTTCTCGGTCGGCAGCTACCTCGCCTACCAGGGCGAGCGCTTCGTCGAGCGCTTCGACGCCAACACCTACCTGCGCCTGTCACTGGCCATCGACCGCTTCGATCTCGGTGCCGATCTGGCAACGCTGAGCGCTGCCGTCGCGGCGTCGAGCTGCCGCTGGCTGGTCGTCTCGTTCAGCAGCGACTGGCTGTTCCCACCAGCGCAGAGCCGCGAACTGGTGCGGGCCCTGCTTGCCGCCGGCAGCCGGGTCAGCTCATGCGAGATCGCCAGCCGGGCAGGCCACGATGCCTTCCTGCTTGCCAACGAACTCGACCTCTACGGCCCGCTGGTCGAAGGTCTGGTCGACGGCGGGCCGGGCAGCGTCCCACGCGGCACCGATGCGCTCGGCCATGAGCCGGATGCCATCTTCTATCAGGACCGCCTCGACTACGAGCGCATCTGCGGCCTGATCCGCGCAGATTCGTCGGTACTGGATCTCGGTTGCGGTGCCGGCGGCCTGCTCGCGCGACTGCGCGATCGCGGGCACCAGCGACTGGTCGGCGTCGAACTCGACCGCCGCCAGGTCGCGCTGGCCGTCGGCCGCGGCCTGCACGTGGTCAACGCCGACATCGAAGCCGGCCTGGCCCAGTTCGCCACCCACGCCTACGACGTCGTGGTGCTGTCGCAGACCCTGCAGGCAGTGCACGGCGTCGAGCACGTGCTGGAGGAGATGCTGCGCGTCGGCCGCACCGCCATCGTCAGCTTCCCCAACGCCGCGCACCGTCGCCACCGCGACCGCCTGTCGCGCCTTGGTCGCGCGCCGGAAACCACCGGCCTGACCCGGCACCACTGGTACAACACCCCGAACATCCGTCTGGTCACCATCGCCGACTTCGAAGACCTCTGCGAACTGAAGGGCTGGCGCATCCGCAACCGCATCTGCCTGGACACGGCCACTGGCGCCGAGCCGCATGGGGATCCGACGGTTGAGGCGGATGTCGCCGTTTACTCACTGAGCCTTTAGCTCCTCGCTTCGAGGGGCCCGCCCCTCGGGCTCCTGGCCAGGGGCCTTTGCCCTGGACCCGCTCGGCACGGCTCACTCACGTTCGCCGATCGCGCGGCCCACGTCGATGGTGGCTCGCTAGGCGCTCGCCGACAGACCACACAGGCTCGACATGGCCGCAGGCGGCTCGCTTCGGCGCTCACCATCGGGATGGGTTCCGACCTTTGTCCAGGTACCCGTGAACTGCGAACCGCAAACCGCAAACCGCGAACTGCGAACTGCGAATCCCGTCAAAATGAGAGGATGGACTGGACCGGGACGTCGAGCTTCTGCCGGCCGTTGAGGAAGCCGAGTTCGACGAGGAAGCCGCAGCCGACGACAGTGGCACCTTGGCGGCGGATCAGGGTGATCGCGGCGGAGGCGGTGCCGCCGGTGGCGAGGACGTCGTCGATGACCAGAATGCGGTCGCCAGGCTTCACCGCGTCGATGTGCATCTCGATAGCATCGGTGCCGTACTCCAGGCCGTAGGGCTGGCGCACGGCGGTCCACGGCAGCTTGCCGGGCTTGCGGGCGGGGACGAAGCCGGCACCGAGCTCAAGGGCGACGGCAGGGGCGAAGATGAAGCCGCGTGCCTCGATGCCGACCACGGCGGTGATGCCACGACCGCTCCAGGGCGCCGCCAATTCGGCGATAGCCTGGGCCAAGGCCGACGGGTCGCGCAGCGCCGGGGTGATGTCCTTGAAGGTGATTCCCGGCTTGGGGAAGTCCGGTACGTCGCGGATGAGTTTGGCGAGGTCCATGCAGGCTGGCTTGGGGGCGCGCCAGGTGGCGCAAGTCTGGCCCAGGGGTCGGAACAGACCGTCCGGCGTCGCCGCTGGCGTTGCACACGCGACCGGCGCCCCGGGGTGCGGGTGGTCGCGCCGGACCGCTGGTTGCCTAGCCTCGCGCCATGCTCCGTATCGCCGCCCTGGTCCTGGCCCTCTCCGCCCTGACCGCGATCGATGAGGCCCAGGTGCTGTCTGCGGCCCGGGCCACCAGCGTCGAATACCAAAACCGCTTCAACGACCTGGCCGCCGGCCTGGTGGACGCCGACGAACAGCAGCGTATCGGCTCGGTCTACGCCCTCGGCGAACTGCGCGATCCGCGTTCGATTCCCATCCTGGTGCCGTGGGTGCTGCAGGCCAAGCGCACGCCGGCCGAGCAGATCGCGGCCGTCACCGTGCTCGGCCGTCTCGGCTACCAGACCCCGGTGCCGCAGCTACGCTCGTTCGCCGGCAGCCCCAACCCCGATGTCCGCAAGGCCGCGGTGCTGGCCCTGTCGCAGATCGGCGCGATCGGCGCCGGTGACTGGATGCTGCGGGCCAAGGAGGAGGAGGACGCCCTCCGCCTCAACGCCCTCGCCTCGCTTGGGCACATCTCCCACGCCGAGGCCGGCGAGGCCCTGGTGCTCGGCCTTAGCCACGAGAAGAGTCTGATTCGTCAGGCCGCCTGCATCGGTCTCGGCCAGCTCGGTGACAAGGCCTACGGTGAGAAGCTCAAGCTGGCCCTCACCGACGCCAACCCGACGGTGCGGCGCTACGCCGCCGAGGCCCTGGCCAAGCTCGACTACAAAACCGCCCTCCCCGACTTGTTGATGGCCCTGGAGGCCAACGTTGCCAGCGGCTACATCGTGCGGGCCGTACGCATCATGACCGGCCAGGATTTCGGCTTCGATCCTGCCGATCCGCTGCTGCGCCGCCAAGAGGCCATCGAACGCGCCTTCGCCTGGATCACGGCGAACCCGGTCCAGTGACCGGCGTCATCGACCGGCGCAACACCGGCAGCGAAAAATGGGAACGTTGGGCGGGACGCGACGTCCTGCCCATGTGGGTCGCGGATATGGATTTCGCAGCACCGCCCTGCGTACTAGATGCGCTGCATTCGCGCCTTGAGCACGGCGTGCTCGGCTACACCAGGACCATGCCGTCCTTCGGCCTCGCCCTGGCCGGCTGGCTGGAACGCCGCCACGGCTGGCGCATCGATCCCGGCTGGGTGCTGTCCGCACCTGGCATGGTCGTGGCGATGGACCAGGCGGCGCGCATCCTCGGCGAGCCGGGCAGCGATGGCTTGGTTCTGACGCCGATCTATCCCCCCTTCCTGCGCGCCCCTGGCCACGCCGGTCGCCGCTGCGTGCGCGTGCCGCTGGCCGGCGGGGCGATTGACTGGGACGCCCTGGAGCGTGCCGCCACGCCCAGCGCCAAGGTGCTGTGGCTGTGCTCGCCACACAACCCCAGCGGCCGGGTGTGGACGCGCGCCGAACTCGAACGGCTTGGGGCCTTTGTGCTGACGCACGATCTGCATGTGGTCAGCGACGAGGCGTGGATGGACCTGGTGCTGGAACCGGGCTGCCGCCACATCCCGTTCGCGACCCTCTCGCCGGCACTGGCGGCCCGCGCCATCACCATCCTCGCCCCGTCGAAGACCTTCAACATTCCCGGCCTGAGCTGCGCCGCGGTGGTCATCCCGGACGCCAATCTGCGCGCCGCCTACGCCAAGGCCGACCTCGGCCTGGTGCCGTGGCCGAACCTGCTCGGCCTGACTGCCGCCGAATCGGCGTGGAACCACGGCGATGCCTGGCTCGACTCCGTGTTGTTGCCGCAGTTGCGCGCCAACCGAGACACGGTGCATGCCGCGGTCAACGCGCTGCCCGGCCTGTCCAGCCGACTACCCGAGGCGACCTATCTGACCTGGATCGATTGCACGGCGCGCGGCTGGGACGATCCGGCGGCGGTCTGCGAAGCTGCCGGACTCGGATTGTCTGATGGCCGGCCCTTCGAGGGCCCCGGCTGCGTGCGGCTGAACTACGGCTGCCCGGCGGCGACCCTGGCCGAAGGCCTGCGTCGGCTCAGGCTCGCCGCGGCGCCTTGAACACGCCGGTCGCCTCGTCCTCGTCGTCGCGCGTCACCGGGTAGGCGGGGCCGACATAGAGGTCGTCCTCATCCTTGGGCTCGGCCGACAGCGGCAGGTGTTCCGACTCCCGGACCGGCAGGCGGGCCACACCCAGCGGGCTGCGCTCGTAGGGCTCGACCGGCGGAGCCGGAAGCGTCTCCAGCGGCGCCGGCACGTTGCCCTTGTTCGGCGGACGCACGGTCAGCCGGTGCACCGCCAGGTTGACCGACACATCGCTGCGCTCGGGCATCAACTCGGCGAAGCGACGACGCAGCAGGCGTTGGCAGAACAGGTTGCGCTCAGTGACGTTGGCCACCTCCCACAGCGTGACCACCGCGTCGATGACGATGCCGCGCTTGACCCGGTCCTCGTAGACGGAGACGCGCGCCTTGCGGATCTCTGTCTCGCCCTCGATGGCGCGGGTCAGGGCTTCTTCGATGGCGACCAGGTTGACCGAGATGCGGCCGTTGTCGGTGGTGTAGCTGATCTCACGGCTGCGCCGCATCGCCTGCAGCCAGCGCAACAGCCAGACCAGCGGGCTAGACAGCAGGATACCGGCCATCGCCGAGGCGGTCAGCCGGCCGACCATGTCGTCGCGCAGCCACAACATCACCGGTTCGACCGTGTCGGGCCAGAGGGTGAAGGTGGCCAGCAGACCGCCCAGGGCGATGCCGATCACGAAGACCATCCAGCGCAGGAATGTGCGCATGTCGCTAGGATGCCTGCAGGGCCGGATCCGGCAACCCGGCATTGCAGGCCGGACGGACGGGCGAGCATGCCACGCGCATGACCGACCAGCGCCACGATGCCCGTTACCTGGCCCGCGGAGTCTCCGCCAGCAAGTCCGAGGTCCACGCCGCCATCGACCGCCAGGACGCCGGGCTGTTCCCCGGCGCCTTCTGCAAGGTGGTCGCCGACGAGCTGACCGGCTCGGCCGAGCATTGCATCGTCCTGCACGCGGACGGCGCCGGGACTAAGAGCGCCCTGGCCTACCTGGCCTGGAAAGAGGGCTTCCCGCTGGAGACCTGGCGCGGCATCGCCCAGGACAGCCTGGTGATGAACCTCGACGACTGCGCCTGCGTCGGGGCCCTTGGCCCGTACCTCATCTCGAACACCATCGGCCGGAACGCCCGCCGCGTGGCCGGCGAAGTCATCGCCCAGATCGTCGCCGGCTACCAGGCTGTGTGCGACCTGCTGACGGCGCGCGGCATCCGCTGCGTCATGACCGGCGGCGAGACCGCTGACGTCGGCGATCTGGTGCGTACCGCCGTGGTCGACTCGACGGTGGCGACCCGCCTGCGCCGCGACGAGGTGATCGACGCCGCCCGCATGGTTCCGGGCGACGTGCTGATCGGCTTCAGCTCCACCGGCCAGGCTGCCTGGGAGACGGTCGCCAACGCCGGCATGGGCTCGAACGGCCTGACCGGGGCGCGGCATGACCTGTTCGGCGGCGACTACCGCGCCAAGTACGGCGAGACCTACGCGCCCGAAACCGCCGCCGAGCTGGTCTACTGCGGCCCGCACCGGGTCGGCGATCCGCTGCCCGGGGACGCCGGCTTCACCGTCGGCTCGGCGGTGTTGTCGCCCACCCGCACCTACCTGCCGCTGATCGCCGCGCTGCTTACCGAACTGCCGCGCAGCGATATCCACGGACTGATCCACTGCTCGGGCGGCGGCCAGTCGAAGATCGTCAAGTTCGGCGCCGCCGGCAACCGCTACATCAAGGACGCCCCCTTCCCGGTGCCACCGCTGTTCGCCGCGATCAAAGAGGCCACCGGCATGGGCTGGGCGGAGATGTACGGCACCTACAACATGGGCTGGCGTCTGGAGGCGGCGATGCCGCAGGCCCACGCCGAGGCCGCCATCCGTATCGCCACGGACTGCGGCATCGCAGCGCATATCGTCGGCCACATCGAGGGCGGGGCGAGCGGGCGCGAGGTAGTGATTACGACCCCGGACGGCATCGCGACCTACCGATGAACCGGCTTGCGGTCATCTGCTGCGTCGGCCTGACCCCCGAGCACCTCGGCTCTGACACGCCGAACCTGACGCGGCTGGCGTCGTACGGGTTCTCGGCGCCGATGGAGACCGCCCTGCCGGCGGTGACGACGACGGCGCAGACCACCATGCTGACCGGCGTGCTGCCCAACGGCCACGGCATCGTCGGCAACGGCTGGTACATGCGCGAACTCGGTGAGGTGCGCTTCTGGAGCCAGTCGGAGCAGCTGATCCAGGCCGAGCTGCCGTGGCAACGCGACGGTGGCCTGCGTACGCTCAAACACTTCTGGTGGTACGCGATGAATACCGGCGTCGCCGCCACGGTCACGCCACGGCCGGTCTACCACCATGACGGACGCAAGTCGCCCGACTGCTACGCCCACCCCTACGATCTGAAGGACGCCCTGCGGGCGAAGCACGGCGAATTCCCGCTGTTCAACTTCTGGGGGCCGACTGCTGGCATCCGCTCGACCCGCTGGATCGCCGAAAGCTTCGCCACCGCCCTCGACCACACCCAGCCCGAGCTGGCCCTGTGCTATCTGCCGCACCTCGACTACGATTTGCAGCGCTTCGGACCGGTCGGTCCGCACCTGGCGAAGAACCTGCGCGCCCTCGACCGCGAGACCGGCAAGGTCATCGATCATGCCCGCGCCAAGGGCTACGAGGTGCTGGTGGTCAGCGAATACGGCATCGAGGCGGTGAACCAGCCGGTCTTCCCCAACCACTGCCTGCGCCAGAACGGCCTGCTGGCGGCGGTGCACAACGCCGCCGGCGAGCTGCTCGACCCCGGTGCCAGCCGCGCCTTCGCCGTGTGCGACCACCAGCTCGCCCAGGTCTACTGTGCTGATCAGGCGGCAATCGGCCGCGCCGCCGAGCTGCTCGCCAAGCTGCCCGGCGTCGAGCGCGTCTATGCTGGCAGCCAGCGCCGCGAGCTGGGCCTCGACCACGCGCGCAGCGGCGAGCTGATCCTGCTGGCCGCACGCGGCGCCTGGTTCGCCCACGACTACTGGCTGGAGGACGACCGCCGGCCCGACTTCGCCCGCTGCGTCGAGATCCACAAGAAGCCCGGCTACGACCCGCGCGAGCTGTTCTTCGACCCGCACGGCGGCCGGCGCCGCGCCGCCTGGGGCCTGCTGCGCAAGCTGCTCGGCTTCCGCTACCTCATGGACCCAGTGCCACTCGACGCTGGCCTGGTGCGCGGCAGCCACGGCCGCCTGGCCAGTTCACCCGGCCAGGGCGCCGTGGTCATCGGCAGCGACAAGCGCTGGATGCGCGACGGCTGGCACCACACCGACGTGGCCGAGGTGATCGCCACGGCTACGGCCCGCTGATCACCGCAGTAAGGAGCAGCGTTCGGTCGCCGATCGGCTCGCGCCGTTGGTGCCAGCCGTCGATGAGTTCCATCGCCCGAACCAGATAATCGCGATGGTCCCAGCCGAGGCGCAAGGCCGGCAACCGTCCCACCGGCGGCAACGGCAGATTGGTCAGCTGGACCTGGAGCAGATCGCCACGCCCGAGATCGACCAACGCGGATTCGACCGCCGGGATCACCGCCTCGTCGGTGACGATCAGCGCGTCGGGCGCCGCGCCAGGGTCGACAGCGAACAGGCCGGCGAGGACATGGGCGGCCCAGGACGGAGCCTCGATGGACAGACTCTGAATGCGCTGGGGTGGCAAGGCGAGGCCGGCCTGCCGCGCGGCCTGCGCCAGTCCCGGCAGACAGTAGATGCCCTGGTGATTCAGCAGAACCGCCGGCCGACGCCGGCCATGATCAGCGACCGTCGCCAGCGCCTGCTCGAGGAACTGGACCAGATCGAGACGCAACTGGCCAATGGCCGGACGGCTCGGCTGCGGGTCGACGCCGACCACCGGCAGCTCCAGGGATCTCGGGGTCAGCCAATCGCGGATCCGCTGCTCGTCAGGTAGGATCAGGCCGGCAAGGCGATGCTCGGCCAATGCGGCCAGCAGGCGCCGGTGTTCCGGCAGCTCTGGATGTCCGCTGATCCCATGAAAGACCTCGATGCGACGCGACGGCGTCGCGCCGACAGCCTGTGCCGCAACGGCCTTCGCCTGCCAATGGCCGACGGTGTAGCTGCCATCCGCCGCAGGTAGGGTTGGTAGCACCAGGCCATAGCAATGCCGGTGCGGCGGAAAATCGACAACCCTGGTGCAGTTGCGTCCTTCGGCGACGATGAATCCAGCCCCCGCCAGTTCCTGCAGGCTGCGTTGGATGGTGTTGGCTGCGACCCCGTAGACTGTGGCGAGTTCGCGCACTGCCGGCAACCGCCCGCCCGCCGGTAGACTTCCGGACAGGATGCGCGTACGCAGGTCATCGAGGATGCTGCGCAGACCGGCTTCCGGATGGGAACGGCTACGACGTCGGGGAGGCATGCACGGTCACGGGGAGATGCAGGCGGAGTGGCGATTGGATGTCACAGAACGAGGCCTCGCTGGTTGTACACGTATATGCGTGTACAGTGTTCCACAAGCGTGGCCGTGACCGGCCGCAGCCACCCCACGGGATGCAACTCCATGCGCTATGTCATCGTAATCATGATTCTGGCGACAGCCCTCGCTACCGCCGAAACTGCAGCCCCCCTTCCGCCGGACGACCACTACGTGCAGGTCAAGGACGGCCACCTTGACCTCGCTGGTCAGCGGGTGCGCTACTGGGGCTTCATCGGCCATTGGGGCCTGCCGTGGGGGCCGGTGCGCGATGCCAATCTGCCCAAGCCCGACGACAGCGCTGAGCTGCGTGCGGCCAAGGCCAAGAAGACCTATGAAGTCCTCGACGCCATGGCCGACCGGGTCAAGGCGCTGGGCTTCAATCTGGCCCGGGTTTGGGAATCGGGGAAGACCTCCGATTACACCCCCGGCGATTGCTCAGAAAGCGATCTCAGTGCCTACACCCTGGCCGCGCTTGAGCGCAACGGCATCAAGGTCTGGAACACCGCCTTCGGCGACTATGGCAAGGCCGACCCCGTGAAGGACGTTGATCTCATCGATGATCCCGCCACCGCCAAGGCCTGGAGCGAGGCGGTCCAAAGCATGAAGAACCGCAGTCCGCGCAACGCCGACGTCGGCGCCTGGGATCCGCGCATGCGCGCCGTCCACCGGCGCGAGATGAAGCGCATCGCCAACTGGCCGAACACATACAAGAATGGCATCCGCCGGGGCGACGATCCCCAGAACGCGGTGTGGGAACTGACCAACGAGGAGTGGATGTTCTCGCACCTGGTCAACGGCGCCTGGCAGAGGCTGCCGCGCTTCTTCGTCGCCGAGCTGGAGCAGACCTGGTGCGCCTTTCTGCAGAAGAAGTACGGCACCGACGCGGCGCTGGCCGAGGCCTGGGGTTTCCTGCTGCCGGCGGAGTCGATTGAGAAAAATACCGTGCTCCTGGCTCCGCTTGCCAAGGCCAGCGATGGCAAGGCCTTCAATGACGGCAACGCTGCCGCCGTCGCCGCCCTGACCGCCAAGAAGCAAACCTTCAGCCGCGACGACTTCACCCGCCAGCGCGGCGCAGACGTCATGCAGTTCTTCGTCGAGCTGCAAACCAATTACAAGATGGACCGCCGCGACTACGCCAAGACCCTGGGCAAAAGCCTACGCCTGAGTCCGCTAGTGCTCGACACCGGCGAGGGCTTCCGCATCCAGTCGCTGTGGATGCAGCAGCAGGGCGACGCGGTGACCATGTGCAGCTACCTCTGGCAGGTCGCTGCCGACCGCCAGCAGCCGCGCTTCCCCTTCATGAGCGGCCTTGAAGAACCGCCGCGCCTAGCCATGGGCATCCCCTGGATGGAGGTGGGCCGGGTGCCGGGCAAGCCGTTCTTCGTCTACGAATTCCAGATGAACAACCCGGACAAGTACCGCGCTGAGGTGCCGTTCCGCATCGCCGCCGACGGGGCAGTGCAGGACTGGGACATCATCAACTGGCACATCTTCGGCGGGCCTGACGACCACACGGATCCCAAGGCCTATCACGGCGGGATCAACTACTCCGTCTACGATCCGCACTGGGGCGGGGCGACGGTCGAGGGCGTGCACTACAAGAACGATGAGATCTACGCCGCGGCGATGAAGGCCGCCGGCACCTTCTTCGTCAACGGCGCACTGAAGACCGTGGACAAGCCGACGGTGATGACCTTCGGCACCAAGAGTCTCTACGACCCGGTGAGCGCCGACTACGGGCGCAGCTTCGGCGAGCTCGGTCCCAAGATCGGCCCCACCGCCTGGCGCTACGGCTGTCACATGCTGGTCGATCCAACGACCACCGAGGACAAGGTCGAGGGCCCAACGGTCGAGCGCGGCCTGATGGAGGCCAACCCGGTACGTCCCACCAATCAGATCAGCTACGACTGGCAGCGCGGCAACCTGCGCCTCGATGCGCCCGCCGGGGTGTCGTGGACCGGCTTCTTCGCCCGCAACGGCGGGCCGGTGACGTTCACGAACGGCATCGCCATGGACCAGGTCGAGGTGATCAACGACGCCGGGGTGAACTACCCGGTGACCAAGGATGAACTCTACGTCTCGTTCGCCGCCGTGGCCCAGGACGGCAAACCCCTGGCCGAGTCGAAGCGCGTGCTGATGACCTTGATCAGCACCAGCTTCAACTGGGGCTTCAAGCTCAACGAGGACAACGTCGCCGGCGGCAACCTCGGCTACACCGGCAAGCCCTACCAGGGGATGAATGCCGGCGGCAAAGTGCCCGGCAAGCCGGCGGTGGCCTACGTCCGTGCCGGGGCCCGCATCACCAGTGGTCCGCTCAAGGGCATGACCTACCGCATGATTGACTGGTCCTTTGCTGAGATCGCAGCCGGCACGGTCGGCGACACCCTGATCATCCCCGCCGACAAGCCCATCTTCACCATCGAACTCAGCCGCTGAGAGGCCCCATGAACGTCCTCGCCGCCAGCACCGCTGTCCTCCTCCTCGCCTGCGCCAGCCTCGCTCCGGCGGTGGAGTACGTCTTCCCCCCCGACGCCCACATCATCGACGTCAAACGTGATTTCGGCGCCAAGGGCGACGGCAGGACCGACGACACCGCCGCCCTGCAGCAGGCCATCGTCCGTTCGCTGACCGGGGACTACCGCAATCCGAAGTTCATCTATCTGCCGGTGGGCACCTATCTCATCAGCAACGCGCTGAAGGCGAAGATTCACGACCTGCCCGACCACCAGGGCAGCTGGAGCGACGGCTGGCGCTGTGGCCTGATCCTGGTCGGCCAGAGCCGCGAAAAGACCATCATCAAGATCAAGGACCAGTGCCCGGCCTTCGCCGACACGTCCAAGCCCCTGGCGATGATCTACACCGGCTCGACCGACCACAGCCAGGTGCAGAAGCGGGCCGGTGGTATCGGCAACGAGGGCTTCCAGAACACCCTGATGAACTTCACCGTCGATACCGGGAAGGGCAATCCGGGCGCCATCGGCATTGATTTCCTCGCCAGCAATCGCGGCACCCTCGAAGAGGTGACGGTGCGCAGCGGCGATCCCGACAAGATCGGCATCTGCGGTGTCGACACCAGCCGCTGGTGCCCGGGTCCAGCGTTGGTCAAGAACGTCTCGGTGGACGGCTTCGACCTGGGCCTGCACCAGGACGGCATGGACTGCTCGATGACCTACGAGCACATGACCTTCACCAACCAAAAGGTCTGCGCCATCCGCGGCACCAACAATCCTTTCATGAGCATGCGCGGCATGATCAGCCGCAACGCGGTGCCGGCGGTGCTGATCGACGGCGGCAGCGCCATCATCAACATCCTCGACAGCAGCTTCACCTGGACCGGCACGGATGCGGCTCCGCCGGCCATCAGCTGCAGCGGATACCTCGTGCTGAAGCACCTCACTGTCGACGGCTATCCGCTGGTGGTGGCAGAGCCGAACAAGAAGGAGGCCGCCGCCCCGGCGGTCGATCTCAGCGCCAAGGCCGGCAAGGGCCAGGTGGCGTTCTACAGCTCTAAGGCCCCCACCCGCGTCACCGAGGGTTCCAACGAGGTCCCCGATCTGCCGGTGAAGGAGACGCCGACCTGGCACAGCACGGACCTCGCGAAGTGGGCCAACGCCCAGAAATTCGCCAAGGGCA
>JBBREK010000080.1:0-16711 GCA_038203025.1 Planctomycetota bacterium | reverse complement strand
GCGAGACGACAGCATCACGCCAAGCTTGCCTTCGACTGCACCCACACCTGCAAAACGACCAGCTTGTCCCAGACCACGACCCCAACCCCCGACCCCCAGGGGCAATGGTGTTGGCCCCAGGGGCAATGGAGCTGCCACATGCCCGACCCCCTGCCCCGCCTCGGCGCCAGGCGCACCCTCGCCGGCAACCGTTTCTTCGATCTTGTCGAAGAGGGGATAGAGGACCGCACCGGCGGCATGTACCCCTACTACTCCGTCGTCTCCAAGTGGGACGCCGTGGTGGTGATACCCCTGCTCGGTGATGGAACCCTGCTGATCGAGCGCATCTACCGCCATCCCTACCGGGCCTGGCTGCACGAGTTCCCAGCCGGCGGCATCGAACCCGGTGAGGACGCCTGCGCCGCCGGGGCCCGCGAATTGACCGAGGAGACCGGTTGGGCCGCCGGACGGACCACCCTGCTGCACCGTTATGAGGCCCTGCCAGGCCTGCTGCGCATGCGTCTGCACCTGGTCCTGGCCGAGGACCTGCGCGACACCGGCACCCGCAGCCTGGAGGCGGCCGAGTTCATCCACGTCGAACGTCTGAGCATCGCCGAAGCCTGGGATCTGACGAAGCGCGAGACGGCGTCGTCATTCCTGACCATGGGACTGATGGCCCTGCGGTGCAGGGCCTAGTTCGCGGTTCGCGGTTGCTGGTCTAAGGACGTCGTCGGACTTGATGCGGTCCACTGGTCCGGCAACCCTCATGCGACCCCCGCGGTGTCCCGTACCCGGCTCCTGTCCAACCGCGAACCGCGAATTGCGAACCGCGAACAGTGGCAACTCCCCTATTTATCCGTCGGTTTCAGCGCAATCTCAATCAGGAACGTTTCCGTCCAGGCCGGATCGGCCGTGAACTCGCAGGCGATGGAGACGGTGTCGGCGGGATTGAACAGCTTCACCGGTTCACCGTGGATCACCGTCGGGATGGAGATGTCGAAGCGGTAGTCGGACTCGACGAATTTGCGCTTGGCCCCGCCGGCGACCATGTTCGCGACCTCGCCGATGCCGTCCTCGACCATGCTGGCACTGATCGTCTCCTCGTTCTCGCCGAGGAACCGAGCCACGATGCGTTTGGCCAGGATATCCGGGAAGGAGACCACACAGGATCCGGTGATGCCGTTGGTCATGCCAATAATGCCGCAGATGTCGCCATGCATCAGCGGGTCGGTCTTGACGAACACCCGACGACGCTCGGGCTTGATCGCAGCCATCTGCCTCAGGCATTCGAGGGTGGCCCCGATGAAGGGGTTGAGAAGGTTGACGTCGATGGTTTTCGGCATCTGTGGACCCAGGGTGCAGGATGAATTCCGTTGCACCTCTAGGGTGGCGTTCCCACACTAGTGCGCAAGGATCGCCTACATGCCAGCCAACGCAGCAGCAACAACAGGTGGTCCGGGCGGCTCTGACCGGCGCCGCGTCGTCGAACAGGTCGAGGTCGCCAAGGAGGGCGAGGTCCGTATCCTCTCCTTCCGCCGAGATGAACGCGGGCAGGTGGCCTTCGACACGGTCCGGACCTACTTCTCCTCGATGATGCTTGAGCACACCCACGACTGGACCCGGGTCGTCCTCGACCTCACCGGAGTGCCGGCCCTCGATTCCGCTGCCCTGGGCCCCCTGGTGCAAAAACTACGCGAGGTTCAAGAGGCCCGCGGTCGCCTGGTCCTGACCGGCGTCGAGGCGCCAGCCCTGCGCGAAATCTTCGCCCTCACCCGCTTCGACCGCGTCTTCCCCATCCTGCCGACCCGGGCCACAGCGATAGCGACAGCCTCGGCCTGATTGTCCTGGTTAACTGCACCACGGAGGCAAAGCAGTTCTCTAGCGCGCCCGCATCCCATCGACCATCAGACTGACCAGGGTCCCGAAGATCTCGCCCGGTGACTGCGCATTCTGCGCCACGTCCAGCGGTGAGGCCATGCCTTCGACGCAGGAGAAGAAGATCGGCAGCACCTGATCGATCGCCAGGTCCGGGCGGGCCACGCCTTCGGCGATGGCCTCGCGCAGGACCGGGGTGAGCAGCAGCGTGAGCGCTTGCCGTCGTTCGCGCCAGGCCTGCTGGCCGAGTTCGGGCGAGCACACCCGCAAGTCGGCGAGCAGCACCTGATGGGTGCTGGCCATGTGCACGGCGACGGCCGTCAGGATGCCGCGCAACCGGACGACGCGGTCGCCGCCGCGCTCGGACAACAGGTCGGTGATTTCACGCTGCGCCTCGCTGTCGACCCGCGCCAGCACCGCGTGCAGCAGCGCCTCCTTGGTCTCGAAGTGCTTATAAAGCGTCTTCTTGGAGCGGCCGATTGATCGGGCGATCTCCTCGGTCGAGACGCGCGAGTAGCCGAAGCGCAGGAAGTAGCCGCGCGCCGCCTCAACGATCTGGGTGATTACCGCATCATCGGTTTCTGTCATGTGCCCAACCTGTGCCGATGACCACTGAGGGTGCAAGTCCAGGCCGGGTAAACCCGAGACACTGGGCCATAGCTGAGTCCGCCGAGACATCACTCATCTTCGTGGCGTCGAACCTTGTCCGGGTCGGCCATGGAAACCATGGAAACCCCTTAGGTTTCCGACACGCACATGATGCACACCCTGAACAAACCATCAATAGCGAGCCGACTGCTCGCCTGGATCGACAGCCACGCCGCCGCCAGGGCGTATGCTGACAATGACCAGCACGTCGACTGGCTGCGCAACCTGCCCTTCGTCGCCCTCCATCTCGCGTGTCTGGGCGTGATCGTGGTCGGTTTCTCGTGGACCGCCCTGGCCGTCTGCCTGGGGCTGTTCGGCCTGCGCATGTTCGCCATCACCGCCGTCTACCATCGCCTGCTCGCGCACCGGGCCTACCGGGCACCGCGCTGGCTGGCGTTTCTTGGCGCCCTGATCGCCAACAGCTCTGGACAGCGCGGCCCGCTGTGGTGGGCCGCGCACCATCGCCTGCACCATCGCGACAGCGATGCCGCGTCCGACGTACATTCCCCACGGCGTGGCGGCTTCCTGCGCAGCCATCTCCTGTGGTTCATGACTCCGGGGGCCTTCCGCACCCGGCTAGAGATGGTCCCTGATCTGGCGCGGCAACCCGAACTCGTCTTCCTCGACCGCTTCGACACCGTCGCCCCGGTCGCCCTGGCGGTGGCCTGCCTGGCCGGCGGCTGGGCCCTCGAAACCTGGTTGCCGGGCCTGGGTACCGGACCGTGGCAGCTGTTCATCTGGGGCTTCTGCCTCTCAACGGTGCTGTGCGCGCATGCCACCTTCACCGTCAATTCGCTGGCTCACACCTGGGGTCGTCGGGTCTACGACACGGGTGACGACAGCCGCAACAACTGGCTGATCGCCCTGATCACCTTTGGCGAGGGTTGGCACAACAACCACCACCGCTATCCCCTGTCCGCTGCCCAGGGTTTCGCCTGGTGGCAGTTCGACCCGACCATGCTGGTGCTGCGCGGTCTAGCCGTGGTCGGCTTGGTGCGCGACCTCAAGCCGGTTCCGGAGCGCGTGCTCGCAGAAGGCGGATACATACAGCAGCAGCGGGGCGCACCATGAAAATCGCGATCGTCGGTTCCGGCATCGCCGGCCTGACCGCGGCGTGGCTGTTAGCGCGCCGTCATGACATCACCGTCTATGAGGCCGGCAGCCACGTCGGCGGCCATACCAACACCGTCGCCGTCGCCCTGGGCGGGCGGACCTGGGCGGTGGATACCGGCTTCATCGTCTTCAACGAACGCACCTATCCCACCTTCTGCACCATCCTCGGCCAACTCGGCGTGCCGGCGCGCGATAGCACCATGTCGTTCAGCGTCCGTGATGAGGCTGGGAAGCTCGAATGGAACGGTTCCTCCCTGAGCGGGGTCTTCGCCCAGCAACGCAACCTGCTCAGTCTGCGCCACTGGGGCATGGTGCGCGACATCCTGCGCTTCGCCGGGCCGGCCGAGCGACTGGCCAAGGACGGGGGCAGCGACGAACTGACCCTCGACGCCTTCCTCGACGGCCTGCACCTCGGAACAGCGTTCCGCGAGCGCTATCTGTGGCCGATGACCTCGGCGATCTGGTCGATGCCGCCACGCGATCTGGGCCGCTTCCCGGCCCGCTTCCTCTGCCGCTTCCTGCACAACCATGGCATGCTACGCGTCGGCGACCGTCCGCAGTGGCGCAGTGTGGTCGGCGGCTCGTGGAGCTACGTCAAGGCAATGAGTGCCGGTTTCCGCGAGCGTATCCGTCTCGACACGCCGGTGTCGCGTATCGTCCGCGCTGGCGATCGGGTCGAGGTGCAGGCGCAGAACGACTGCGAGACCTATGACCGGGTGGTCCTCGCCTGCCACGCCGATCAGGCCCTGGCGATGATCGACCAGCCGACCCAGGCAGAACGCGACGTGCTCGGCGCGCTGCCCTACTCGACGACGACTGCCGTCCTGCACACCGACACCGCGGTCCTGCCGCGCGCCCGCTCGGCATGGGCGGCGTGGAACTCAACCATCCGCGCCGATCAGCCCGACGCCCGCGCCAGCCTGACCTACGACATGAGCATCCTGCAGGGCCTGCAGGCACCTGAGGAACTGCTGGTGTCGCTTGGTCTCGACGACCGCATCGACCCGGCCAAGGTACTGCGGCGCATACCCTACGCCCACCCCGCCTACCACGTCGGCTCGCCGGCCGCCCAGGCGCGTTGGGACCAGATCAGCGGCACCGACCGCATCCACTACTGTGGCGCCTACTGGGGCTGGGGGTTCCACGAAGACGGCTGCGTCAGCGGACTACGCGTGGCGCGGCAGTTGGGGGAGGACCTGTGAACAACGTCCGGTCGTCCTCGTATCTCGAAGGTTGGGTACGGCATCGGCGGTTTACGCCGGTTGAGCATGCCTTTGGCTACAGTCACGCCCTGATCGGTCTGGATTGCGCTAACGGGACCGGGCTGGAAGTGCATCCGTGGTGCGGTTGGCGGCGGCCGGCGCCGGTGCGTTTCCATCGCGGCGACTATCTCGGACCGGCCGGCATGTCGCTGGATCAGGCGGTGCGCGCCTGCGTCCTGGCGCAGACCGGCGTGACCTGCGCGGGGCCGATTGAGATCGTCACCCAGCCACGAGCCTGGGGCTATTCCTTCAACCCGGTCAGCTTCTACCTGTGCCGGCAGGTCGATGGCGGCCTGGCCGCCATCGTCGCCGACATCACCAACACGCCGTGGCTGGAACGCCACGCCTACGCCCTGGCAGTGCCCGAGGGGCATCGTGATGGTGAGCCGCTCGACTTCACCTTTGCCAAGCGCTTCCACATCTCCCCGTTCAGCGGTATGCGTCAGACCTACCACTGGCGCTTCATCGTGCGCAGCGGCGGACTCGGCGTGCATATGCGCACCATCGAGGGCGACCGCTGTGTCTTCGACGCGACCATGGTGCTGCGGCGGCGACCCCTGACTGGCGGTGCCCTGGCGCGACTGCTGCGCCGCAGCCCGCTGCTCAACCTCCAGGTCGTCCTGCGCATCTACCTGCAGGCGAAGCGCCTGTGGAGCAAGCGCGCCACCGTCCATCCGCATCCCGCCACCGTTCCTGCCGGAGCCTGATCATGAGCATTGTCCCGACTGCTGATCTCACCGTCCACGCCACACCCGTCCGCGTCCCGGCCACGGCCCGCTGGTTGAAGGGCTTGCTGCTCAAGCGCCTCACCGGCCTGCGGCACGGCGCCCTGACCATCATCGATGGCGGCACGACGCATCGTTGCGGCGTCACCGAACTGTCGGCCGGCGACCTGCGGGCCACCATCACGGTGCATCATCCGGACTTCTGGCTGGCAACCGGCCTGGGCGGCTCGGTCGGGTCGGGCGACGCCTACATCCGCGGCCTGTGGGACGCCGACAACCTCACCGCGGTGATCCGGCTGCTGGCGCGCAACCAGGCCGTGCTCGCCGGTCTCGATGGTGGTTTGGTCGCCCTGGCGACGGCACCGCTGCGGCGCGCACTGCACTGGCTCAACCGCAACTCGGTCGATGGCGCGGCACGCAACATCGCCGCCCATTACGACATCGGCAACGAGCTGTTCCGGCAGATGCTTGACCCGACGATGATGTATTCGTCGGCGGTCTTCCCCTCGGCCGGGGCCTCGCTGGAGGAGGCCCAGCTGCACAAACTCGACCGCATCTGCACGGCCCTGGAACTGCGTCCGGGCGAGCATCTGGTCGAGATCGGCACCGGCTGGGGCGGTCTCGCCATCCATGCCGCCGCGCGCTACGGCGTGCACGTCACCACAACGACGATCAGCCGTCAGCAACACGACCTGGCGGTCGAGCGGGTGCGCGCCGCCGGCCTCTCTGGGCGCGTCGAGGTGGTGATGCGCGACTACCGCGAGCTGCAGGGCAGTTTCGACAAGCTGGTCTCGATCGAGATGGTCGAGGCGGTCGGACACGAGTACCACCCGGCCTACATGCGCGATTGCGGGCGGCTGCTCAAGCCGGAGGGACTGGCCCTGATCCAGGCGATCACCATCACCGACCAGGCCTACCACCGGGCCCGCCGCGAGGTCGACTTCATCAAGAAGTTCATTTTCCCGGGCTCGTGCATCCCCTCGGTTACCGCCCTGGTCGACGCCGCCACTGCCGCCAGCGACCTGCGCCTGGCGGCCTACGACGACCTCACCCCGCATTACGCCCGCACCCTGGCGTGCTGGCGCGACAACTGTCACGCCAACGCCACCGCGATCACCGAACTGGGCTACAACCGCTCGTTCCAGCGCATGTGGGACTACTACCTCGGCTACTGCGAGGGCGGCTTTGCCGAACGCGCGATCTCGGTCGGTCACCTGCTATTCGCCAAGCCGGGCTGGCGGCAGAGCGGGCATCGTATGCTGGGGTATGCATGATGGGCAGGTGCGTCGTGCGTCGTGCGTCGTGCGTCGTTGCGCGGGTGGCATGATGAAGTCGCTATCGCGCAGTGAGATCCTCGCCTACATGCTGCTGCAGCAGGCCCTGTGGGTGCTGCTGGTCTGGGGTGCCGGGGCTGGGCAGATGTGGTGGCCGAGCGCGGTCACCGCTGCGCTGTTGGCCGCCGCCTGCTGGCGCGCCGGGTCCGACTGGTGGAAGGTGGCCGCAGTCATCGGCGTCGGCGTGGCCTGCGGCATCGCAGTCGACGGCTCGCTGATCAAGACCGGGCTGGTCCTCTATGCCGGCTCTGATGGCGAGGTGCCGATCCCGCCCATGTGGATCATTGCGCTGTGGGCCATGTTCGCGGCCACCATCGCGCTGCCGGCGCGGAAACTGCTGACCAGTCCGATCGTCGCAGGCATCCTTGGTGCGATCGGTGGTCCGTTGGCCTACCTCGGCGGTCGGGTCCTGGGCGCCATCACCTGGCACAGCCCCGGCCTCATCCTGATCGGCGTCTTCTTCGCCCTGGCCACACCGATCATCGTCCTGGTCGCCAACCGCCTGCTGCCGCCGGCGCAACCCACATGATCTCGCCCCTCCTCATGATCTGGGCCGGAGCTGCCCTCCTCATGCTCATCCTGTGGGCCTGGCAGGTCCGCTCACGGGATGCCAGCGTCGTCGATGTGGCGTGGGCCTTCGCCGTCGGTATCGCCGCCTGCGCCGCCCTGGCTTTTGGCGACGGCGATGCCGGCCGACGCGCAGCGCTGGCGGTACTCGCCGCCGCTTGGTCCATGCGGCTGGGCGGGCATCTGCTCGTCGACCGCATGCTCAAGGCCACGGGCGAGGACGGCCGCTATCGGCACTGGCGCGAGCAGTGCGGACCCAGGTGGAACGCCATCGCCTTGGGCTTTTTCCAGGCCCAGGCGGTGTTCGTGGTCATCTTCGCGCTGCCAGCCGTGGCCGGTGCGGCCGATGGTCGGAGCTTCGGCGCCTGGACCGACTATGCCGCCTTGGCGATCTGGGCGACCGGACTGGTGACCGAATGTGCCGCCGACCAGCAATTGGCGACGTGGCGGCGCGACCCGGCCAACGCCGGCCGCACCTGCCGGGCCGGCCTGTGGCGCTACAGCCGCCACCCCAACTACTTCGGGGAATGGCTACAGTGGCTGGCCTGGCCGCTGCTGGCACTCGGCTCGCCGCTCGGCTGGTGGATCGCGCTGCACCCGCTGGTGGTGCTCATCTTCCTGCTCTACCTCACCGGCATTCCCCACACCGAACGGCGGGCTCTGCTGTCACGCGGCGACGACTATCGCCGCTACCAACGCGCCACCTCCAAATTCATTCCCTGGTTACCCAGACGCGAGGATCCATCATGAGCATCGGTATCGAACTGGCCGAACGCGGCCTGCTGCCCGACCCCCTCACCCGGCTTGGCATCCGCGCCCTGCTGCGCGACCGGCTGGCGGAACGACGGCGCGAGCCGCAGCGCGCCCTCGCCTTCATCGAGAGCCTGCGCAGCGCCCCGCTGGCGATCGAACAGCGGGCAGCCAACGAGCAGCACTACGAGGTGCCACCGAACTTCTACGAGCTGTGCCTGGGCCCGCACCTCAAGTACTCGTCGTGCTGGTTCGACACCGGCGCCGAGACCCTCGGCCAGGCCGAGGCCGCGATGCTCGCCCTGACCTGCGAACGGGCCCGGCTGCACGACGGCATGGACATCCTGGAGATCGGCTGCGGTTGGGGCTCGCTGACCCTGTGGATGGCCAAGCACTACCCGGGCAGCCGCATCGTCGCGGTCAGCAACAGCGCCCCACAACGGGAGTTCATCGAACGGCAGGCGCATGAGCGCCGGCTGAGCAACATCGAAGTCCACACCGCTGACATCTCGACCTGGCAGCCGCCACGGACCGACTTCGACCGCGTCGTCTCGGTCGAGTGCTTCGAGCATCTGCGCAACTATGCCGAGCTGTTCCACCGCATCCGCTCGTGGCTGAAGGACGATGGCGCCCTGTTCACCCACGTATTCTGTCATCGCGACTATCCCTATCCCTTCGAGGTCGACGGCGAGACCAACTGGATGGGCAGGCACTTCTTCACCGGCGGCATCATGCCCAGCGAGGAGCTGTTCTCGCGCTTCGACAACGACCTGACCGTGGCGCAGCGCTGGCGCGTCAATGGCCGGCACTATGCCCGCACCTCGCGGCTGTGGCTCGACAACCTCGACGCCCACAGGCGCGAGGCCGAAGGCATCCTCGCCGCCGGGCTAGGCACCGCCGGCGCCAAACGCCAGGTCGAACGCTGGCGCATGTTCTTCATGGCCTGTGAGGAGCTTTTCGCCTGGGACCACGGTGAGGAGTGGTTTGTCACCCACCAGTTGCTGCGTCCGCGCTAACGCCGCCAGGTCCGCCAGCTCAGCAGCACCAGCACGGCGAGGAACTCCAGGCGTCCCAGCAGCATCAACCCGGTAAGCAGCACCATGCCGGCCGGGCCGGCGGCCTGGTAACTGCGCTCTGGTCCGAAGGCCCCGAGGGCGGGGCCGACGTTGGTCAGGGCGCTCATAACCGCGCTGCCGGCCGAGACCAGATCGACCGGCGCGACCAGTAGCAGACCGACAATGCCAAGAACCAGCGACGTAACGAAGCACGACACCCAGGCCATCGCCATGAGAACTGACCGGTCGCCGACCGGTCGGCCGTCCATGGTCACCGGGGCGACTCGCGCCGGTTCAGCAAACTGGCGCAGGACCTTGCGCACCGCCTTGCCGATGAGCAGCAGGCGCAGCATCTTGGCACCACCGCAGGTCGAGCCGGTGCAGGCGAAGCCGAGCGTGCAGCACATCAGAATGGCAACCGCCGCCGTCGGCCAGCCGCCCCAGCCGTGCGGCCCTTGCGCGAAGCCGACAGTGAAGCCGGTCGAGGTGCCAATGCTGACCACGGCGAAGATCGCATGCCGGACCAGGTCATGCGGCGCAGTCCCGTAGGGTCCGCCGCCGAAGGCCACGATCACCGAGACGGCAGCGCTGGCGAACAGGGCAAACACCAGATAGGCGCGCACTTCCTCTGAACGCCACAAGGCCTTGGGTTGACCGCGCAGCGCCGCGACCACCAGGGCGAAGTTCACCCCGGCCATGAGCATGCCGCCGATCAGCACCCACTCCGCGGTCGGGTTGTGCAGGCCAGCGACACTCTGGTCGAGGGTGGAAAAACCACCGGTCGAAATCGTCGCCAGGGCATGACAGACGGCATCGAACCAGCCGAGGCCGGCGAGGACCAGGGCGCCGGTGAGGATGAGGTTGAGCGCCAGGTTGTAGGCGAGGATGAAGCGCACCGTGTCGGCCAGACGCGGAGTCAGGCGGTCGAGGGCCAGACCCGAGGACTCCGAACGAAAGAGCTGGAAGCTGGCGCCCCCGGCAAGCATCGGCAACAGCACCAGGCCGAGACCGATGACGCCGACGCCGCCCATCCAGTGCAGCAGGGCCCGCCACAGCAGGACGCCGGGGGTCATCGACTCGATTGAGATACGTTCGCCGAAAGCGGAGGCGCCGCAGGTGGTCAGGCCGCTCATCGCTTCGAACCAGCATTCGATGGCGGTGGAGCCGGGAATGGCCAGGCGCAGGCCGACGGCGGCCACCCCAGCCAAGACGATCCACGCACCAACCGTGATCGCGGCCCCCTCGCGCGGCCCGATCTCGCTGGTGCGATGCTGCCGGCCGCTGACCACCAGCAGGCCGCCGAGGACGATGGCGATGCCGCACATCCACAGCCATGGGGCGATCGGCTGATCAGCGTGACTGTCCATCCCCAGCGGGATGAAACCCACCAAGGCCAGCGCGAACAGCAGCATGCCGATGGTGCGGGCGACGGCGCCGTGGTTCATGCTAGAAATCGCAGTTCGCGGTTCGCGGTTCGCGGTTGCAGCGACACGTGTTGTGTGAGTTGAGGGTATTCACCAAACGGGTGACCGAGTGTAAACCCAGTATGGTCCGTAATCGAAGGTCCAACCGCGAACCGCGAACCCACTGCGACATGTAGGTTCATGCGAACAGCCGGGTGACCGTGGCCTCCTGCTCGGTGAGGCAGGCGATGACGGCGTGGTCACCCGTCGAGCAGGTGGTGTCGGGTCCAGGGATGGTGACGGTGCCGTTGGCATCGGCGACCGCGAGCACCAGACAGCCGCGCGGCAGGCCGAGGTGGCGCAGACTGCGCCGCGAGGCAGCCGCCCCCTCGCCGACTGAGAGCTCGAGGAATTCCAGATGCTCGTCGGACAGCCGCGTCAGTTGCGCCACCGACTTGCCGCGCACCGCCCGCTGTACCGCCCCAGTGGCGATCCGTCGCGGGCTGACCACGGCGTCAAGGTCGAGCGAACCCATGAGCTTGGCCGTGGGTTCATGGTTGGCGACCGCCACCACCCGCCGCACGCCGCGCGTGCGGGCCAGCAGCACCGCCATGAGGTTCTCCTGGTCGGTGCTGCCGGCGGCAATGAGCACGTCCGCCGACCCGATCCCGGCCCGGCCCACCAGGTCGGCATCGGTCATCGCCCCGCACAGCACCTCGATGCCTCGCTCCGCCAGGTCGAGGGCGGCGCGTTCGGCCTTGACCGGATCCGGTTCCAGCAGTTGCACACGCAGTCCGGCATCAGCCAGGCGCCGCGCCAGGGGCTCGCCGATCACGCCCGCCCCGACCACCACGGCGCGGCGCGGCTTGGTGGCGGTCGGATCGAATTGCTTGACCAGTTCGCTGACCGTATCGGCGTCGGCGCAGACGTAGACCGGCTCACCGGGCAGGAGGACGGCTTCGGGGCCGGGGATGCTCCAGCCGTCGGGACCACCGATCGCGGCGACCAGCCAGCTGCCGGGCACCAGTCGCCGGGCGTGCTCGATGGTCCGGTCCGCCAGTGGTGAATCCTTGGCCACGAGGAAGGCGCGCAGGGCGATGCGACCGTCGGCCAGATCGATGGCATCGACGCAAGCCGGAGCGACAGCGATGCGCGTCAGGGCGTCGACCGTCATGCCCTCGGGCGAGATCGCCAGGTCGATGCCGATACGGTCGAGGCCGACCTCGCGAGCCGACGCCGCCAGTTCGGCGTCGCGCACCCGGGCGATGGCGGTGCGGGCCCCCAGCCGCTTGGCCAGGCCGCAGACCAGGGCGTTGGTGCTGTCAGAAGCAGTCAGGGCCACGACCACATCCGCGTTCGCTGCCCCGCCCTGGCGCAACACCTTCAGCGAGGTGGCGCTGCCAGCTATCGGCCGCAGGTCGGCCAGGCCCTCCAGGCCCTCCAGCCGCACCGGGTTGGTGTCGACCAGGGTCACCTCGTGACCATCGCGAGCCAGTCCAGTGGCCAGTGAACGGCCGAGCGCCCCGGCACCGATGATGAGATAGCGTTGCCGCCTGGCCATGGCCGGCAGAGTGCCGGCCAATCCGCCTCGCGCCACCGCATTGCCGTGCCGCCCCGGCGCGTACGGTCGACGGCATGATCGGCCTGCTCACCGAATTGGCCAAGGCGGGCGGGCGCATCGCCCGCGAACATTTTGCCGCGGTCAAGGATCTGGACATCACGGTCAAAGGCAGCCGCGACTACGTCTCGCACGTTGACCGCCTGGTGGAGGTCGAACTGGTCCGCCGCATCCATGCCCGGCACCCCGACCATCAGATCCTCGGCGAGGAAGGCAGCCCCGGCACGATCACCGCCGCGCAGTGGCAGCCGCACCAGCCGTTGTGGATCCTCGACCCGATCGACGGCACCACCAACTTCATCCATGGCCTGCCCGCCTTCGCCATCTCGATCGCCTACCTCGACGGTGGCCAGCCACGCTTCGCGGCGGTGTACAACCCGATCGGCGACGAGTTGTTCACCGCCGAGCGCGGGTCCGGTCTGTGGTTGAACGGCCAGCGGCGCTACACCTCGCCCTGCAGCGAACTCGGCCGGGCGCTGATCAGCACGGCGATGCCGTTTCGCTTCCCCGAGGCGCACGACGACGCCCTCGCCGTCTTCGACCAGGTGCAGCGGGCCTGCGACGACCAGCGACGCAGCGGCTCGGCGGCCCTCGACCTGGCCTACACAGCCGTCGGCCGGTTGGATGCCTACTACGAACTCGGCATCTATCCCTGGGACACCGCTGCCGGCGAACTGCTGGTGCGCTGTGGCGGCGGACTGGCCACTGATTTCCAGGGCCGGACCGACGGGCTGCTGCAACGGCGCTCGGTGGTCTGCGCCGGCACGGCCGCCCTGCATGCCACCCTGCTGCACGCGGTGACCCCCCTGGCCACCTGGCTCGACAGGCCTCCCTTCGCCGGCAGCAAAGGGTAGCATTGCCCGGTCCAGCCCGGTAGCTTGATTATGCATGGCCGCTGAGACCGCTCCTTCGATACCCGGCTACCGGGTGATCAGCAAACTCGGCCAGGGCGGCATGGCCACGGTGTGGAAGGCGGAACAACTCGCCCTCGGCCGGCCGGTGGCGCTCAAGGTGGTATCGACCCGTCTGCTTTCTGACCAACACGCCCGCGAACGCTTCCTGCGCGAGGCCCGGATCAGCGCCCGGGTGGTCCATCCCAACGTCATCACCTGCCACGATGCCGGCGACGCCGGCGGGCAACTATTCATGGCGCTGGAACTGGTCACCGGCGGCGACATGCGCCAACTCCTCACCCGCGAGGGTGGTCGGATCGAGGCCTGGCGCTCGCTCCGCCTGATCCATGACTGTCTGCAGGGCCTGGCGGCGATCGAGGACGCCAAGCTCATCCATCGCGACATCAAGCCCGGCAACATCTTCCTCGACCATAACGGCCAGCCCAAACTCGCCGACCTGGGCCTGGCCCGACCTTCCGGCGGCGCTGACATGACCATGCCCGGCATGGTTGTTGGCACCCCGGCCTACATCGCCCCCGAGCAGGCCCGGGCCGTCACCGACCTGGACATCCGCGCCGATATCTACGCTCTCGGCGCCACCCTCTTCCATCTGGTCAGCGGCCATGCCCCCTACCCGGGCGATGATCCAATGGGTGTGCTGGTCGCGGTGCTCAATGACCCGCTGCCAGATCTCGCGACTGTCCAACCCGGATGCCCGGCCGAGATCGCCTGGCTGACCCGTTCGCTAATGGCCAAGGATCGTAACGAGCGGCCAGGCAACGCCCTGGCCGCCCTGGCCCAGGCGGCCAGCGTGCTTGATGGACGAGGGCGCGAAGCCCCGGCCAAGCCGAGCCCGGTGCGGACGCCGCTGCCGGCCCAGCAGAAACCGACCACCGAAGTGGTGAGACCCACCACGACCGGGACGCATCGCCAGCCACAGACCACGGCCAGCATCGCCCGGCCAAACAACATCCAGATCGACGTCAAACAGATGGCAGTGCTGGTCAAGCGCATCATCGTCGACCAGGGCGGACTGCGCGCCTCCCTCGCCCTCGCCCCGGGCGCCTGTTTCCCACGTTGGATGCTCGACCAGATTCTCACCTCCGCCTGCGTCTGCCATGGCCTGGTCGAGGCCTCGGCGCATGCCTCAACCTTTCCCAAGGACGTGCCGCGCCGCCTGGTCCTGGCCCGCGGCACACCGTCCTCGCCTGGCATCGCCGGCCGCAGCGTGCGCAACGAACCCCTCGATCCGGTGCAGTCCAGCGTGACCCTCGAAGTCTCCCCGGACCAGTTGCAGGCGGTGGCCTTCACCAGACCCGGCCAGTTGGCGCGGCGCCAGGACCTCGAACACGCAATCAAAGCGGCCGGCCTGCGCTACGGCCTCGATCCCGAGGCCCTGAAGCGGCTGGTCGATGGTCCGCCGATCTCCGGCGGTCGCGTGGTCGTCGCCCGCGGCCGGGCCGTCGATCCGGGGCGGGCTCCCGGCTACCTGCTGACCGGCGACGTGCAGAACACCACCGTCGAGACCCTGGCCAGCGAAGGCAATCTGCGCAAGGTCGCCGCCAGCGAGGTGATCGCCTGGTGGGACGATGGCCTCTCCTCCCGGGAAGGCATGGATGTGCTGGGCCGATCCATCGCCCCGCCGACGCTCGAACCGATAACCCCGGAACAGGGCGCCGGTGCCGGCACCGAGTTGGCGCGTAGCGAAGACGGCCGACTGGCCCTGCGGGCCCGGGTCGGCGGCTTCGTCCAGCGGCAGGTCGACGGCTGCGTGCGCGTCGTTGGCATCTTCGCCGTCGATGGCGACCTTGGTCCCGACGATCCCCCGATCGTCACCGACGACGTCGTGGTGGTGCGCGGGTCGGTCCTGGCCGGCGCTTCGATCACCAGCGCCAGCGACGTCGTGATCATGGGCGACCTGGAGGACGCGACCATCTCGGCCGGCGGCAACGTCGAGATCGACGGCGAGGTCGGCAGCGGCGCGCCAATCGAGGCCGGCGGTGCGGTGGTGCTGCGCGGCAACGGCGAGAGCCGCACCATCATGGCCGGTTCGCTGCGCATCGAGGGCGAGGTGCGCAACTGCGAGTTGCGCGCCACCGGCGACGTCCGGGTACGCAAACTGATCGGCGGCGGCATCACCGCCGGCGGCGATGTACGGCTCGACGTGGTCGGCGACAATGACGGCACCACCACCGTGCTGTGGGCCGGCCACCACCTGACTCGGGCCGAGGAGGCGAAGATCGCCGAGCTGTCAGCCAGGCGCGCCGACGCCGAACGGTCGCATATCATGCGCCAGCGCCAGGCCGCCGAGACCGACATGCAGCGCGCCCTGACCACCAATACCCGGCTCAATGGCGCCGCCTTCATCAATCCGGCCGCGGCCAAGCAGATGCAGGACCGCTTGCGCCAGTTGGAGGAGGACCAAGCCCGCGCCCAGGCCGCCGACGAGGCCGCCCGTCAGATCCTGGCGAAGTCGCGGCAGGAGGCCCGCGCTGCGACCGAGAAGGGCGAGAACGCGCGGGCCCGCATCGAGATCGGCGTCATCGCCCATGCCGGCGTGGTGGTAAAGCTGGCGGACGGCGAGGCGGAGGCGCTCAAGGAACCGCGCATGAAGCTCAAGCTGGGGATCTGAGAGCTTCGTCGTTCCCTACCGAGATGCGGCGCAGCACGGCACCGCAGACCATCGCCGGGGGTAGCACCAGCCAGCCGAGCACTGGGATCGCCAGCAGGGGCAGGACGGCAAGGGCACCGGTCAGCAGATCCAGCCGATGACGGCACAGGGCCTCGCCGCGCCAGGCCGCATCCAGATTCTCAGCCGACAAGGCGGTATCGAAGGCATCCCCGGCAGTGACCGCAGCAGTGGCCAGCCAGGCGCCAAGGAAGGCGGCGGGGCCGAGCAGTCCCAACCCCAGCGCCACGCCCAGCCAGCCGAGTCGCTGCGGCAACGTCCGACGGAACATGCGCAGGGCCGCGATCAGCGCCACGGACAGGCTTGGCTGCGCCACGGGCAGACCGTGGGCGGTGCGGACGGCCGCGGCCAGCGCATCAAGCAGCACAGCGATGAGAATGGGGAGTGACGCGAACCACACCACCAGGCCGGTAACCAACCCGAGCGAAATGGCCAGGCCGGACCGCCACCACCAGGACCAACCGGTGGCATCTTCGCTCGGCCAGATCCAGGCACCGACGGCCATCGCCCCTCCTACCGCAAGCCCCAGCACCACCAACATCAGCAGGATGCTGCGCAGCCACCAGCGCGGATGGGACAGCCACCAGCGCAGGCCACGCCAGGGCCACCAGGGGTCGGCAGTCATGTGTGGAAGGATCGGAGGCAATCGGGATGGGCAATGGTGACCGCGAACCAACGACAAAAAGAAAAGACCGGCGGGGAAACCCCGCCGGTCTGTATTCACCTCAGAAGAGGCTACGGATCAGTAGCGACCACCGCCGCCGCCGCCGCCGCCTTCGCGACGACCGCCGCCGCCGCCG
>JBBREK010000079.1:0-17108 GCA_038203025.1 Planctomycetota bacterium | reverse complement strand
TGCTTGGGGAATTTGGCCACCAGGGTCTCGACCTCGGACTTAGTCAACCCGTGGGTTGCTCCGATGGCCTCGGCTAGGCAGTTGGTGAAGTCGAGAGAGAGGGTCATGCGCTTTCCTCTTCGACCGGGCGGGAGGCCGGATCGGGGTCGATGCGCACCCTACGACCGAGGCAAGCGTTTTTCAAGGGCATCAGCCCCTTGAGGTCCGCGGAAGTGGCGTAAGTAGAAAGATTTGGCCGTTATAGGGGCCCCGGCGCCCCAGGGCCCCGGCTACGGCTACGGCTACGGCTACGCGCTACGGCTGCGCGCTACGGCTGCGCGCTACGGCCGGCGCCTCGAAGCGCCCGAAAAACGGGCCGAAGCGCGAGTAAACGGGCCGAAGCGCGAGTGAAACGAGCCGAAAAAACTAGACCAGGAAGGCGCCGACCATCTGGGCCACCACCTGCGGCCGCTCGCGGTGCACGGCGTGACCGCTGCGCAGGACGACCTCGCGGCGGCGGTCGGGGATGGCGGCCGCCATCTCGTCCATGACGCGCATATACCGTGTATCCGCGGCCCCGGAGATCAGCAGGACCGGCATACGCAGCTCGCCCAGGCGGTCCCAGACGGCGGGCATCGTCCCGCCTCCAAGGGCCCGCAAGCAGGCGGACAGGCCGATCGGGTCCTGGTTGAGACGGCGGGCCCGAACGCTCTCGGAAACAGTAGCCGGAAAGGGTTCATATGGCCTCAGCGCTACCTGGGTCTCCCACCAGGCGATGAACGGACCGATGCCGTCCTCTTCCAGCACCTGGGCGAGCGATTCGTCCCGGCGCCAGCGCTGGTCGCGCTCCTCCGCATCGCGGATGCCTGGATGGCAGCTGACCAGGATAAGGCGTCGGACCCGTCGGGGGTGCTCCAGCGCCAACCGGACGGCCAACCGCCCGCCCATGCTGTAGCCAAGCACATCGACCGGCTCGGCGGGGAAGCCGGCTACCAGATCGGTGATTGCCCGATGTACATCAAGGCCGGCCGGACACGGCTTCCCGCCATGTCCGGGCAGCAAGGGACAATGCACCCCCCGGAGATCGCGAGCCAGGGTCTCGGTCCAGGATTCGTCGGTCTCGGTGAAACCGTGCAGGGCATAGAGCATACGGGTTATGGGTTTCGGGTTTCGGGTTTCGGGTTTCGACATCCGGAAACCGCGGTTGCTGTGGGGCGACGATGCGCGGGTTCCATGATCCGGATTACCGGGTCCACACGGGATTCATGCGTGGCGCCTTGAATCCCAAAACCCGAATCCCGAATCCCGAAACCCGAAACCCTTCAAACCGGCAACGACGGCACCGCTGGCAGCTTCCAGATATCGCGGTTGTACTCGCCGATGGTCCGGTCGGTCGAGAACTTGCCGCTGCTGGCGGTGTTCAGGATCGATGAGACCGACCAGCGCTCGCGGTCCTGGTAGAGCAGGGCCGCCTTGCGCTGCGCCTGCACGTAGCTGGCGAAGTCGGCACACACCATCCAGTAATCCCCCCAGTCGGTGAGGGTATGGATGATGTCGTCGAAGATGCCGGGGTCGCACTGGTTGAAGTGGCCGCTACGGATCAGCTCAAGGACGCGTGAGAGTTCCTCGTCGGCGGCGACGACCTGCTTGGGGTCGTAGCCGGCGCGCATCGCCACGATCTCTTCGGTGGTCTTGCCGAAGAGGAAGAAGTGCTCGTCGCCGACTTCCTCACGGATTTCAATGTTGGCGCCATCGAGGGTGCCGATGGTCAGGGCGCCGTTCATCATGAACTTCATGTTGCCGGTGCCGCTGGCCTCCTTGCCGGCGGTGCTGATCTGCTCGGACAGGTCGGCAGCCGGCGCGATTTTCTCCATCATCGACACGCGGTAGTCGGGGAGGTAGGCAACCTTGAGCAGTTCCTGGCAGTCCGGATCGGCGTTGACCACCGACGCCAGGTGGCAGCAGAAGCGGATGATCGACTTGGCCATGTGGTAGCCGGGCGCCGCCTTGCCGCCAAACAGCACGCAGCGCTTGGTCCAGCCCTTGGTGTCGCCGCGCTTGATGCGGTCGTACAGGTGAACGACGTGCAGGGCGTTGAGCAGCTGGCGCTTGTACTCGTGGATACGCTTGACCTGCACGTCGAACAGCGCGTCGACCGGGAACTCGACGCCGCACTCGCGACGCACCACCTCGGCGAGGCGTTCCTTGTTGGAGCGCTTCACTGCCATCCACGCCTCGCGGAACTGGCGGTCCTTGGCCTTGGGGGCCAGCTTGCGCAGTTCGGCGAGATCGGTGCGCCAGCCCTGGCCGATGGCGTCGTCAATCAGCCGGGACATGCCCGGGTTGCACATCGCCATCCACCGGCGCTGGGTCACGCCGTTGGTCTTGTTGTTGAACTTGGCAGGCCACAGCTCGCAGAAGTCGCGGAACAGGCCGGCCTTGAGCAGGGCGGTGTGCAGGGCGGCCACACCATTGACCGAGCAGCTGCCGACAATGGCGAGATAGGCCATACGCACATGCCCGCCGCCGTCGCCCTCTTCGATGATCGACATGCGCGCCTGGCGCGCGGTGTCGCCAGGCCACTTGTTGGCCACCAGGCGCATGAAGCGGGCGTTGATCTCGAAAATGATCTCCAGCGGCCGCGGCAGCAACTTGCGGAACAGGTCCACCGACCACTTCTCCAGCGCCTCGGGCAGCAGGGTGTGGTTGGTATAGGCGAACACGCGGGTGGTAATCGACCAGGCATCGTCCCAGCCCTGGCCGTACTCGTCCATGAGCAGACGCATCAACTCGGCAACGGCGACGGTAGGATGGGTGTCGTTTAGCTGGCAGACGTTTTTGTCGGCGAAGGCGCGGAAGTCCTGGCCATGAACGCTGGCCCAGCGCCGGACGATGTCCTGCAGGCTGGCCGAGGCGAGGAAGTACTGCTGCCGCAGGCGCAGTTCCTTGCCGTTCTCGCTCTTGTCGTTGGGGTAAAGAACGCGGGTGATGTTCTCGGCCGCGGCGCCCTCGTCGATGGCGGCCTGATAGTCGCCCTGGTTGAAGTCGGCGAGGTCGAAGTCCTCCAGCGCCTCGGCACGCCACAAGCGCAGCGTGTTGACCGTGCCGTTGCGGTAGCCTGGCACCGGCATGTCGTAGGGCACGGCATGGACATCATGGGTAGCGACCCAACGCAGCCGGGTCTTGCCGTGGTCGTCGATGAAGAACTCGGTACGGCCGCCGAACTTGACCCGCTGGGTGTACTCCGGGCGCTGCAGCTCCCACGGGCTGCCGTGCGCCAGCCAGCGCTCGGGCTCCTCGATCTGCTGGCCGGCGACGATGCGTTGGCGGAACATGCCGTACTCGTAGCGCAAGCCATAGCCGAACACTGGCAGCTGCAGGGTGGCGCAGGAGTCGAGGAAGCAGGCGGCAAGCCGGCCGAGGCCACCGTTGCCGAGGCCGGCGTCGGCCTCCTCTTCCTGGAGATCCTCGATCTTCATGCCGAGATCCTGCAATGCCTCGCGGATCGCCTCCTCAAGGTCAAGGTTGAGCAGGGCGTTGCCCAGCGCCCGTCCCATGAGGAACTCCATCGACAGGTAGTAGCCACGCTTGCAGTCGCTCTGGTAGTAGGCGGCGTGGGTGTTCTTCCAGCGCTCCATCAGGCGGTCGCGCACCGACATGACCAAGGCGGTGTAGCGGTAGCGGTTGTTGACGCTGAGGGCATCGCGCCCCAACGAGATGGCGAGATGGCGGTCGAAGTCCTGGCGCAGCCCGGTGCTGTCCATGGGTAGTCCGACCGAGATCGGCTGGGTCTCGGTGTCGTGCCTGACCGCGGTCGGTTTGGCACTGGGTCCGGCGGGGACGACACGCTTGATGGTCTTGGTGCTCTTCGTGCTCTTAGCTGCCATGATTCCCCCAGGGTACGCGGCCCGTTGTGGGACCGGGATCGGAGTTGGCAAGCGCACGCGATGCAGCGTCCGTGCTCGGGCCATCAGCCGGGCACGGCGGTGGCCAGCAGGCGGTAGGGCTCTCCACCGCCCTCGTCCGCCAACAGCCGGTCGGCAGCCTCCGCAGCCAGGATGTAGAGCGCATGCAGGCAGCGTGGATCATCGTCGCACCAGCCGGCCAGTTCAGCAGGAGGCAGGAATCGCCAGGCCGCAGCCAGCTGGGTCGGATCGTCCTCGGGCAAAAGAAAGGCACAGAGCTGCCGACCGAGTTCCTCGGCCAGTCCAGGGTCGACACCTGCCGGCTCGTGATGGTGCAGCCAGGTCCACCCCAGCCAGGCCTGCTTAGCCAGTGCGAACTCGGCATTCGACAGGCGTCCGGCGCGGTCGAAGGCCAGACGCACCGCCGCTGCCGCAGCCCGTAAGGTGGCGGGCCGGATGACGGCACAGCGGAACCCCTCGCCGGCGGCAGCACGGTAGGCGGGCAAGGCCCGCGCCGGATCGCCAGCACGTTCCCACAGCACGCCCTGCCCATAGCCGGCAGCAACACAGGACTCAGCATCGCGGTGACTGGCCTCGGCGTCGAGACAGCGTCGGAACCACAGCGCGGCGGCGCCATCGTCGCCCAGTCGTTCGGCCGCCACCTCGCCCATCGCGACGAGGAAACGCCCCCAGCGTGCCTCGGCCGGCGGATCGGCATGAAACTGTTCCCACAATGTCTCGCCGCCAGCGTACAGCGTCGCCGGGATCGCGGTCGTCGAGGCGTGGGCGTGGAGGAAGGCGTCGAGACGGGGAAGCCCAGGTTCGCGGTTCGCGGCTCGGGGTTCGCTGTTCCGCATCTCCAGCAAGGGTCCGCCGCCGTCAGCACCGGCAACGGCCACGATCGCCACCTTGCACCATCGAATCCCCCCGTCCCAGTGCCTGATTGCCTCCTCAGGCCCCCTCCTAGCATCTTAGCCCTCCCATGACCGACTCCAACAAGCCGCCCGCCCTGCCGCCGATCAAAGATGCCGTGCCTGATGGCAAGGACCCGGGCCATGGCCCCAAGGAGAATAAGCCGCTGACCTTCAGTCAGCAGCTCTTCATTTGGACCATGGTAGCGGTGGTCGGCGTCATCTTCGGCGTCGGCGCCTCCTTCTCGCTGATCTTCGCCCCGACCCAGAAGATCGACGGGGTCGCCCACGGCGAGGTCATCCAGCGCATGCAGGTCGCCGAACGTATGGAGCGGGTGCTCAACCCCGACGGCAGTCCGTGGCAGCCGCTGTTCAAGCAGCCCGCCTGGCAGAAAAACCAGATGGAGGGCTACGCCAGCGACCTGCGAATCGCCAGGCTCTCCGAGGCGCGCGGTCTCATGCCGATCGGCAAGGCCCTTGAGCGCATCGAGGCCGACTTCCTCGACACGGCGATGACCGGTGGCAGCGGCCGGACCTATCTCGACGCCCTGCGTGAACACACCGGCGGCGTCGACGAGGTGCAGCGCGACGACCTGCGGCGGTTCCTCGCCGAACGGTCCGCACGCGAGAGTCTGTTCATCCGCTCGGCCATCGCTCCGGCCGTGCCGCGCGCTGTCGTCCCCGAGGTCGCAGCCCTGCGTTCTGACCGCGCCGAGGTCGCCGAGGTGGTGCTGTCCGGCGCCCGCTTCGTCCCCGAGGTCAAGTCCGACGACCCCGAGATCCCGGCCGCCTACGAGCGCCTGCGCGGCACCCGCTTCACCAAGCCCGGCGGCGTGACCATCGACGTCGCCTGGGCGGACAGCGAAGAGTTGGGCAAGGGGCTGGAGCTCAGCGAGGCTGATCTCAAGGGCTGGTACGAGTCCAACAAGGACCTGTTCCCCGGCGAGGCCGATCCCAAGGACCCCTCGAAAAAAACCGAGCCAAGGCCTTACGACACGGTCAAGGAGCAGGTCGCAGCCAAACTGCGCGCCCAGCGCGGAACCGCTGAGGCTCGCAAGCAGATGGAGGAGCTCAACCAGAACGCCGACGAACTGGAGGCAGAGAAGGACCCGGCCCGCTTCCACGCCGCCATTGATGCGGCCAAGCTCAAGTTCACCGAGATGACGATCGAGGATCGCACCCCCGGCACCATCGACCTGGGAGCCCTCGGTACGGTCAAGGACGTCATGCGCCTGTTCGGTCGCGAGCACGAGTCCGGCTTCCTCAGCCAGCCGGCCGCCACCAGCGCCGGCCACTGGGTCATGGTGCGACTGATCAAGCGCACTGAACCCGGCTTCCGCGACCTCGATGCGGTGCGCGACGAGGTCGCCCGTCAGCTCGCCGGACACCGGGCGTGGAAGCCCCTGCTGGAAGCTGCGAACACGTTGCGCGACGAACTGTCGGCGAAGGGACCGGGGGCGCTGGCCGCATGGGCCGCTTCCGAGGACGCCAAGCCGTGGAACGTCACGCTGGTCAACAAGCCGCAGCCGATCGTCACCCAGCTGCCAGTCCCCCCAGCAGAACCCGACGGGGCCGCCAGCGAACCGCAGTTGCTCGCCGCCCTGACCATGTCCGCCCGCCCCCTCGCCGTGGTCGCCGCCGACCCTGCCTGGGAAGGCGACGTGCCGCGCGTCCGCCTGGTGCAGATCGGCGAGCTGAAGCCCGGCCCGCGCGACGGCCTGGCCGAGACGGCATTCACCCGCCAGTACCGCGGCTCGCTGGCCCAGTACAGCCAGACGCTGTTCGGTCGTGAACTGCAAGCCCAGCTAGGTGACCGATGAGCCGCCCCCTGCTCGACAGCAACGTCCCTGGACTCCGCCTGCTGGCGCGCGGCAAGGTGCGCGACGTCTACGAGATCGACGCCCAGCACCTGCTATTCGTCGCCTCCGACCGGATCAGCGCCTTCGACAAGATCCTGGCTTCGCCGATCCCGGACAAGGGCCGCATCCTCACCGCCCTGTCGCTGTTCTGGTTCGACCTGCTGCGCGACGTCTGCCCCAACCATGTCGTGACCAGCGACGTCGGCGCCATGCCGTCGGAAGTGCGCGCCGAGCGCGAGCAACTCGCCGGCCGCTCGCTGATGGTGCGCCGCCTGCAGATCCTGCCGGTCGAGTCGATCGTGCGCGGCTATGTCGCGGGCTCGGGCTGGAAGGAATACAAGAAGTCGGAAACCATCTGCGGCATCCCGCTGCCGGCCGGACTCGGCGAATCCGCCGAACTGCCGACCCCGATCTGGACCCCGTCGACCAAGGCCGAGCAGGGCGCCCACGACGAAAACATCAGCCCCGAACAGGCCCGCGGCATCCTCGGCGCGCACGGTACTGCGGTCGAGCGGCACAGCATCGAGCTATACCGCCGGGCCCGCGACCACGCCCGCGCCCGCGGCGTGATCATTGCCGACACCAAGTTCGAGTTCGGCACCGACCCCGAGGGCCGCGTCGTTCTCGCCGACGAGGTGCTGACGCCGGACAGCTCGCGCTTCTGGCCGGCCGACCGCTACGCCGTCGGCCGCGGCCAAGACAGCTACGACAAGCAGTACCTGCGCGACTGGCTCGAATCGGTCACCTTCGACAAGAACGGCCCCGGCATCCCCCTGCCGCCCGAAGTGGTCACGCGCACCCGGCAGAAGTACCTTGAAGCCTACCGTGAGCTGACCGGCGTCGAGTTCCGCATCTAGTTCCGCGTCTCGTTCCGCGTTTCACGATTCGGGTCCCGAAACCCGAGACCCGAAACCCACAGCATGATCGACCTCCTCCCGACGCCCTGGCACTGGGCCAACGCCATCGGCATCGCCCTGGTGGTGGGCGCTGCCAAGACCGGCATCCCTGGTCTTGGCTTCCTCGCCGTGCCATGGCTGGCCTGGGTATTGGCCCCGCACTCGCGCCTATCGGTCGGGGCGCTGCTACCGCTGCTGATCAGCGCCGACATCATGGCGGTGTGGCTGTACCGGCGCAATCCGGCCATCCATCACCTGTGGTCGCTGCTGCCCTGGGTGCTGCTCGGCCTCGGCTGCGGCTACCTGCTGCTCGACAACATGCCGGCGGCCTGGTTCAACCCGGTGATCGGCGGTTCGGTCATGGCCATGATCCTGGTCCACCTGTGGCGGCAGTGGCGCAAGCGCAGGGACCCACCCGGCCGGGTGGTGGGGGCCGGGGTCGGCATCATCGCCGGCACCACCACCACCCTGGCCAACGCCGCTGGTCCGATCATGGGCCTCTACCTCCTGGCCAAGCGCCTGCCCAAAGAGGACTTCGTCGCCGCCGGGGCCTGGTTCTTCTTCATCGTCAACCTGCTGAAGGTGCCACTCTACATTGCGCAGAGCGCGGGGCCGGACCCCGAGCGGGCGATGATCACCACGCAGACCCTACTCATGGATGCCAGCCTGATCCCAGCGGTGATCCTGGGGTCGCTGATCGGCCGGCGGTTGATCCCGCACATCCCGCAGCGCTCGTTCGAGGCGGTGGTCCTGCTGCTCGCGGCGGCAGGTGCGATCCGCCTGCTGATCACCTGATAGCAACCGCTTGATTTTTGAGCAGTTGCCGATCAGTCGTCTGCTGCGTAAATAGACAGTGTCATCCTAACTCCTTGTCCCTCCGTGGGCCAGCATCGGCATGCCCTGTGCATCACCGCTCAACAGCTGCGCTGCCTGCGGCCCTGAAAGGCGACTCGTGCATACCTGGCCCACCCGCGTCGGCGGGGTCCTACAGATGCTTGATCCGGCGGTCGGACCGCGCCTGATCCTCGATCGCCT
Organism: Planctomycetota bacterium; assembly: GCA_038203025.1. Classification (GTDB taxonomy): domain Bacteria; phylum Planctomycetota; class UBA11346; order UBA11346; family UBA11346; genus UBA11346. The sequence continues at coordinate 8,523 of JBBREK010000079.1, read as the reverse complement.
GTGGCACGAGGTGAAGGGGTGGAAAACCATCGGTGGCATCTGGCTGCACTGCCGTCCCGGTCACCTCTCCCCGTCCGGCACCTTCATCGTCGGCGAGCCACCGGACAGCGCCGACGAGATCGCCGCCCTCGCCACCCCGGCCACCGCCCCGATCGCCACCGACGACCTGCCGGTGGTCGCCCGCCAACTGCGCGATGGCAACGTGCCGATCGCCACCCTGATGGTCAGTCACCGGGGCAGCGAGGACGCGGCGGCCTTCCTCGTCGACGTGCTCTCACGCTGGTGCATGGACCGCCTGCGTCTGCAGTTGGAGGTCAGCGAAATGGCCGAGGAGAACCTGGTCCTGCGCGAGTCGCTGACCACCCAGGTGCGGCAGAGCGAGATCCTCTCCAACAGCGGCATGATGAACTCGCTGATCCAAAGCGCCGTACGCGCCGCCGCCTCGACCGCGACCGTGCTGATCCAGGGCGAGACCGGCACCGGCAAGGAGCTGCTCGCCCGTCTGGTGCACAATCACAGCCACCGCGCGCACAAGCCGATGGTTTCGGTCAATGCCGGGGCATTAGCCCCCAGCCTGCTCGAATCCGAGCTGTTCGGCCACACCCGTGGCGCCTTCACCGGTGCCGACCACGAGCGCAAGGGCCTCTTCGAAGTCGCCAACGGCGGCACCCTGTTCCTCGACGAGGTCGGCGAGATCGGTGTCGAGACCCAGGTACGACTTCTGCGTGCCCTGCAGGAACGCACCATCACCCGGGTCGGTGACCACACCCCAGTGCCGGTCGATGTGCGTATCCTCGCCGCCACTCACCGTGACCTCGCCGCCGAGGTCAAGGCCGGCCGCTTCCGCGAGGACCTCTACTACCGCCTCAACGTCGTCACCTTGTCCCTGCCGTCGCTGCGCGAGCGGCGCGAGGACATCCCGCTGCTGGTCAACCATTTCCTGCAGAAATTCAACCGCGAGGAGCACAAGAACGTCGAGGAAGTACCACGCAGCGTGCTCGACATGCTGTTGTCGTACCCCTGGCCGGGTAACGTCCGCGAGCTGGAGAACTGCATCCATAAGGCCGTGGTGCTGGCCCCCGCCGGCGTGTTCGCCGAGGAACTGGTCCCGACCACCATCCGCACCTACGCCGCCAACCAGGAGCAGGCCAGTCCGGAGGCCGAGCCACCGGATCGCTACCTGCGCAACGCTCTCGAACGCTACGCCGCGTTGGCCAGTCCCGACCTCAATCTGCTGGCTGTTTCTGCGGAACGCATCCTCATCCACTGGGCCCTCAACCGCGAACGCGGGGTCAAGCTGCGCGCCGCCAAGGCGCTGGGCATCAACCGTGTCACCCTCGACCGCAAGCTGGTCGAATACCGCATCACTGTCACCCGCGGCAAGGGCGTGGTCGACGAGGACGCGGCGTAGATGGCGGACCTCGCAGCAATTGACCCAACTACGGATGCCTCACCTCATGACTGACATTCACTTCATCGGTGGAGAGAAGGGCGGCGTCGGCAAGTCGGTGATGGCCCGACTCGTCGCCCAGTTCTGCATCGACCGCAGCATCCCCTTCATCGGCTACGACAGCGACGCCTCGCATGGCTCGTTCTCGCGCTTCTACGCCGAGTTCGCCTCGCCAGTGGCGGTCGGTGACTTCGCCAGCATCGACCGCGTGGTCGAGACGCTGTGCGCCGATCCTTCACGCCACGCCATCGTCGACCTGGCCGCCCAGACGATGCGACCGCTGCAGGAGTGGATCGATGCCTCGGGCATGCTCGAACTGCTCGCCGAGCAGGGCCATCGCGCGGTATGCTGGCACGTCATGGATGACTCGATGGACGCGCTGACCACCCTCGGCTCGCTATGCGCGGCCTTCGGTAAGGGCGTGTCCTACGTCGTCGTGCTCAACCACGGCCGCGGTGGCGACTTCACCCGCATTGAGGCGTCCAAGGAGTTGGCTGCCGCCCGCGCCTTGGGGGCGGCGGTGATTGAGTTGCCGCGCCTGCACGAGGCCTCCATGCGCAAGATCGACCAGACCGATGCCAGCTTCTGGGCCGCCGCCCACCGCAGCGACGGCCCGGCGGTGCTCGGCATGATCGAGCGCCAGCGGGTGAAGATCTGGCTGCGCCGGGTCAATCAGGCCCTGGAGCCGCTGATCAAGCCAGCCGCAGGCTGAGCTCACCCCTCGAGGATGTCCTTACACTTCTCGGCAAGATTCTTTTCCGCCAACTGCTCGTGCTCTTTGAGCATGGCGTCGATTTTCTCTTTCGACTTCTTGATCAGGTCCTCGGAAGCGTGCTGCTCCTTACCCTTGGTCTCCAGATGCTTGATCGCGTCACGGCGGATGCTGCGCATAGCCACCTTGGTCTTCTCGCACTCGTCCTTGGCCTGGCCAGCCAGTTGCTTGCGGCGCTCTTGCGACAGCGGCGGCAGCTGCAGCCGGATGGTCTGACCATCGCTGGACGGGGCCATGCCCAGGTTCGAGGCGACGATTGCCTTCTCGATCGCCTTGACCAGCGTCTTGTCCCAGGCCTTGATCGCCAACTGGGTTGGTTCAGGGACGGTGATCGCCGCGCACTGGTTCAAGGGCATGAACGAGCCGTAGGCCTCGACCTGGAGGTGCTCGACCATGGCCGGCGAGGCACGGCCGGTACGGATGTGACTGAAGGCGTTGGCCAGGGCGGCGATCGCCTTGTCGTACTTGCCTTTGGTCTCAGTGATGTCGGCTTCGAACATGGTAGGGATGCTCCGGAGGGTCAGTCGGCGACGAGCGTGCCGGGGGGGTCAGAACCGAGAGCCGCGGCGATAGTGCCGGGCGCGGTCATATCGAAGACGCGGATGGCGACGCCGGCCTGCCGGCACAGCTCGAAGGCGGCCAGGTCCATGACGCCGTAGCGTCCGGCCAGCGCAGCCTCGTAGGTCAGGCGCGGGATGCGTGTCGCAGCCGGATCCTTGCGCGGATCGGCGGTGTAGATGCCATCGACCTTACTGCCCTTCAGCACCACCTCGGCGCCAATCTCGGCAGCACGCAGAGCGGCGGCCGTATCGGTGGTGAAGTAGGGATGGCCGGTGCCGCCCCCGAACACCACGACCGTGCCGACAGCGAGCTGGGCGAGCGCCTGAGCGCGGTCGAAGGCGGCGCAGACGTTGGGGATGGCGTAAGGACCATGCACGACGCAGCGTCCGCCGGCCCGTTCAATGCCATCCTGCAGGGCGAGGGCATTGATCAGCGTCGCCAGCATGCCCTGGCGGTCGCCGCGCGTCGGATCCGCCGCCGCACGCATGCCGCCGCCGCGCATGATATTGCCGCCGCCGACCACGACCGCGATCGGGCCATGCGACATACCAGCGAGCAACTCGCCGCAGACTCGCTCGATGGTGGCGGGATCGTGGATCCGGTCGCCCCCGGCAGCGAGGGCTTCGCCGGAGAGCTTGAGCAGGCGCGGGCGCGGCATCGCGCACAGCATGGGCCGGCGGGAGGCGCCGGCAACCCCGCTACGGCTGGACGAGCACCGTCCCGTCGGGCTGGGCGATACAGGTGAGCAACGCCCGGTCGCCGACGCGGCGGACGCCGACGCGCTCGCCGGCGCGAGCGTCGGCGAGGGCGGTGGCCTGCAACTCGACGTAGAAGCCCTTGCCGGGCCACAGGGCGGTGACAGTGCTGCCGGCGCGCACTGCCGGCCGCGCCACCACCATGGTCGTCGATACGGCTTCGCCGGCGGCCAGGTCACGCACCGGCAGGCTGCCAACCAGGACGGCCGGGTCGACCACCGCTGGCAGGTTAGCGCGCGTGGCGGCGCAGCGCTCGGTGCGCAGATCGGCGGGTCCGATCGGCTCACCGCGGCGCAGGTTGCGGGCCGCGACCACCACGTCGACCAGGCGCTCGACACGCAGCACGACCAGGGCACGCCCGCACTCACGCTCGCCATCCAGGGCGCGTACGCAGTACGGCACTTCGCCCACCGCCAGGGGATCCAGCGCCGCGGCCTCCAGCCGGGCCCCCTCCGGCACGGTCAGGGCGCCGCTGCAGCGCACCTGGGCGATGCTGGCGCCGGGCACCAGCGCGGCGGCGGCGGCGGCGTACAGGTCGGCGTCGCTGAAGGTGCGCGGTTGGCGGGCAACGGTGCCCCGGCCGGTGATGCGCAGGATCTCCGGCGCGGCTGCCCGTGTCGCCAGGGCGGTGACCAGCCGGACGTCGACGCGCACCGGCGACAAGGTCGGCAGTTCTGCGACGGTGATGGCGCCGATCCGGGCGCAGGCCGCGGCGTTGCCGTCCAGCTCGGCGACGTCGGCCAGGGTGGCGCGTGGCGCCGCGACCAGAGTCTCGTCGCGGATGCGGACGCCGACCTCGCTGGCCGGCAGGACAGCAGCGCACAGTACCAGCAGAACGATGAGTGCCGCCTGCGGACGCATGGCTCTAGCGGATCAATTCATTGACAGTACGCAGCATCTGATCGGCAGTGGAGATGCTCTTGGAGTTCAGCTCGTAGGCGCGCTGGGCGACGATCAGATTGACCAACTCGGTGACCGCCTCGACGTTGGCTTTCTCCAGCATGCCGCCGCGCAGGGTACCGAAGCCGGTGCTGGTGGCGGTGCCGGTGATCGCCGGACCGCTGGCCTCGCTGGACTCAAAGAGGTTGCGCCCGATCGCCAACAAGCCGCCGTTGTTGCGGAAACGCGCCAGGGTGACCTGGCCGACCGTGCTCTCGACGCCGCTGATCTTGACCGTGACGGTGCCATCGGCGGCGACCGAGATGTCGTTCTCGGCCACCCCGTCCGGGATGGTGATGGCGGGCTGGACGTAGTAGCCGTCCGGCGTCACCAGGCGGCCGTCGGCATCGACATGGAAATCGCCGGCGCGGGTGTAGGCGGTGGTGGCGCCATCCGGCAGCTGCACCTCAAAGAAGCCGTCGCCCTCGATGGCGAGGTCCAGCGGTCGGCCGGTCGGTTCGACGTTGCCGGCCGAGAACACCCGGGTCGTGCCGCTGACGACGACGCCGGTGCCGACCTGGGTGCCGGTCGGGTTGCGACCCTGCTGGCCAGCACGGGCGCCGGGCTGGGCCTTGATGTCGTAGAATAGGTCCTGGAAATCGGTGCGCTGGCGCTTGAAGCCAGTGGTATTGATGTTGGCGATGTTGTTGGCCAGCAGGTCGACATTGAACTGCTGAGCGGCCATGCCGGAGGCGGCGGTCCACAGGGCGCGGGGCATATGTTGCTCCTATCTCATCCGCGCAGGATGTCGCTGTACCCATCACCGGCGCGCGATTGCTCGGTGAGGGACTTCTGAGCTGCGTCGTAGCGGCGCTGCAGCGCCACCATTTGCACGAGTTCGTCAATCGGGTTGACGTTGCCCCGTTCGAGGTGGCCCTGGTGGACCGAGACGGTGGCGTCGACCAGCGACTGGCGACCGGGATCGAAGTAGACGCCGTTGCTGGGCTCCATCGCCTGCGGCTTGGCCACGGTGGCCAGGCGCAACTGGTCGAGGGTGCTGCGGACTACGCCGTCCGGCGTATGGTTCTCGACCGTCACCAGGCCGCTCTCGTCGATGACCACGCGCTCGGCGTCCTCGGGGATGGCGATCGGTCCGCCCTGGCCCTGGACCAGCTGCCCCTCGCGGGTGGTCAGACGACCCTGCTGGTCGAGCTTGAAGTCGCCGTTGCGCGTCAGCCACGTCTTGCCCTGGGCATCCTGCACGGTGAAGAAACCGTCGCCATGCAGGGCTAGGTCGAAGGTCCCGCCGGTGGGGGCATGCACACCGTCTGTAAATTCGTGGTAGCTGCCGTTGGCCAGGACGCCGGTACCGCCGTCACCCTTGACGCCGCCGGTACGGCCCTGCCTGGCGAGCACCTCTGCGAAACCGACGCGCAGGCTTCCCTCGCGGCGATAGCCAGGGGTCTGGGCATGAGCGATGTTACGTGCCGTCGCCTCGAGCATGCGGGTCTCGGTGACCATGGCGCTGGCGGCGGCGTAAATGCCCTTGGGCATCGCTGGCTCCCTGTAGCGATCCGCGACATGCGGGGACGCTGCGGGGCGATCACGCACAGATGGTGCCAAATCGTGGCTACCAGTCCTTAACAGCAGACCGCGTCCACGGTTGCAAGGACAGATCTTCCTCGCAGCGGCATACCCTCTGGTGCCAAGCGCTCGACCGCTACCGTGCCGCGCATGCACACGGAATGGTCAGTGATCCGACGGGCCCTGCAGGGCGGCTGGCGCTATAAGTGGCTGATCCTGCTGGCGGTGGCCGCCAACGGCTGCCTGGCGGCGCTGATCGCCCTGCTGGTCAAGTCGGCGGGTGGGTTCATCCAACTGCTCGGCGGCGCCAGTCAGCAGGGTCTGTCGCCGGAGGCCGCCGCCCCGCTGGTCCACGGCTTCTACACCCAGGCCACCAACCTCGCCTACCTGGCGGTGCCGGCAGCGCTGGCGGCGTTCTCGGCCTGGTGGTTCGGCCAGTTGGTCGCCAACCGCACCATGCAGGACCTGCGCAACCGCGTCCTTGGCCATCTCGTGGTCCTCGACCTGCGCTTTCACCAATCGCTGTCGCGCGGCGACCTGCTCACCCGGCTGACCAACGACCTCGGCAACATGCTGCGTCTGCAGCAACTGGCCTACGGCAAGCTGCTGCAGAAGCCGGTGATGAGCCTGGGCCTGATCGCGGCGCTGTTCCTCAACGACTGGCGCATCGCCTCGGGCCTCATCCTCGTGCTGCTGCCGGCCGGCCTGATCATCTGGCCGCTGATCCGGCGCGGCAACGCCCGCAGCCGCACCGTCCGCCAGTCGATGGAGCGCAATTTCGGCGTCCTCGAACAGATCACAGCCGGCATCAAAGTGATCAAGGCGATGGGCTCCAGCGAGCGCGAGGTGGTGCGCTACGCCGAGTCCAACCACGACCTGGTGCGCGCCAACATGCGTCTGGCCAAGACCCGCGGCCAGAGCGACGCCGTCACGCACGGCACCATCTTTGCGCTCACCGCGTTTGGGCTGTTCCTCTGCGGCTACCTCTTCGGCCATGGCCTGATCGCCCCCGACAAGCTGGTTATCATCCTCGGCATCATCACCGTGCTGGTCACAGAGCTGCGCGAGACGCAGCGCGCCTGGGGCGATCTGCAGGAGGTCATCCCCTCGGCCGAACGCATCTTCGAGCTGCTCGACCGGCCCAGCGACATCACTGACCGACCGGCTGCCACGCCCTGCCCGGTACCGCGCACGGCCATCCGCCTGGAAGGCGTGCGCTTCCGCTACGCCCCCGACTCGGCCGAGGTCCTGCGCGGCATCGACCTGGAGATTCCGGTCGGCCGGACCATTGCGCTGGTCGGCTCCAGCGGTGGCGGCAAGAGCACGCTGATCGACCTGCTGCCACGCTTCCACGACGTCACTGGCGGCCGCATCACCTGGGATGGCGCCGACCTGCGCGACTTCCAGGTCGCCAGCATCGCGCCGCATTGCGCCATCGTCGGTCAGGAACCGTTCCTCTTCGACGGCACGGTGCTGGAGAACATCAGCTACGGCCGGCCCGAGTCGACCCGCGCGCAGATCGAACTGGCCGCACGCCGCGCCAACCTGCACGACGATGTGCTGCGCCTTGAGGGCGGACTCGGCTACGAGACGCCGGTTGGCGACCGTGGCGGACGCCTGTCCGGCGGCCAGCGCCAGCGCGTCGCCATCGCCCGTGCCCTGCTGCGCGATGCGCCCGTCCTGCTGCTCGACGAGCCGACCAGCGCCCTCGATGCGCAGAGCGAACAGCATGTGCAGGCAGCACTGAAGGAGCTGATGCAGGGCCGCACCGTCGTGGTGGTCGCGCATCGCCTCGCCACCGTGCAGCATGCCGACCGCATCTACGTCCTCGCCGGCAAGGACGATCCCCTACCCGGCACCGTGCTGGAAGCCGGCACGCACGCCGAACTGGTCTCCGCCGGAGGCCGTTACGCCGAACTGGTCCGACTGCAACAACTGGCGTAACCGCCAAGGACCGAAAATAGCCAAATCGTTCCAAACGTTGCATTTCGAGCTCTGCGCACCGGGCACTCGCCTCTTGCCTTCCTCGTCCCCGGGTAGCACACCAAGGCCCCATGCTTAGCCGCACACTCCTGATGGTCGCCGCTGGCGCCACCCTCGCCCTTACCGGATGCAAGAACGCCGTCGATGTGCGCCAGGAGATGGTCTACGACGTGCAGGTTGGCGCCTACGAACGCGCCATCCCCAAGGTCAACGAGCTGTACGACTGTGTGCAGGCCGGCGAGCTGGCCGAGTCAGACGACAAGACGCCGGCCGATGCCGACGACATCTCCGAGAAGAACGAGTTGCTCTGGCAGATGGAGCGCGGTTCGATCGATGTCCTGCGCAAGGACGCGGCTGGCGTGCGCAAGCACCTCGACCGCGCCTCGAACCTGGTGGTCGAACGCCGCACCGCCTCGCTGACCCGCGAGGTCGGCATCTACTTGGCCAACGACAACGCCCAGGAATACGCCGGCCAGGGCTACGAGCACGTCCTGGTCGACTACTATCGCGTGATCGCGGCCGTGGCCTCGGCACAGCGG
>JBBREK010000078.1:0-17173 GCA_038203025.1 Planctomycetota bacterium | reverse complement strand
GGTTCTGGGAACTCGCCTTCTACCGCGCTCCGGACGGCAAGGACCGCTGCCATGTCTTCGGGATGCCAGCCGACACCGGCCTGGCCAACCCCTGGGACCGCATCCCGGTGGCGATCACCCCGCGTGCAGGCGGCCTGGTTTACAGCATCGAACTGCGCGATGCGGATATGGGATTTACGCCGTCGCTGCTGACCAAGGGCATCCGCTTCAACATGATCGTGAATGACAGCGACGGGAAGGGCATCCGCGAAGGCTTCATCCGCATCGCCGAGGGCATCGGGGAAGGCAAGACCATGACCAAATCGCCGCTGATCCGCTTCCGCACGGAATAAGGAGCATGACCATGCCTCGCCACGCCTTCACCCTCATCGAACTGCTGGTCGTCATCTCGATCATTGCCGTCCTGGCGTCCCTGCTGCTGCCGGCCGTGCAGTTGGTGCGGGATTCGGCCCGCTCTGCCGTGTGCGCCAGCCAGCAGCGCCAGATCATCGTCGGCGTGGTCGCCTATGCCGGCGAGTACGATGGGATGATGCCGTGCACCCTGCCGTTCAATGATGTGGGGACGGGGACGCCGAACACGGTCTACGCTGACTACTACTTTGCGCATCAGATCGGCGAACTGCTCGACCTGCAGTTCGACTTCGTCAACCAGGATACGCCCGCTACCCAGTCGCGGTTGTTCGCCTGTCCCGCCCAGCGCAGCTTCTCGATGCCAGGATTCCGCCAGAGCTATGGCATGTGCTGTTCGGGATCCCATCCCGAACACAACCATGGTGCAGCCAACTACCGCTGGTTGCCGATCGGCCGGCTGGCCAAGTCTCGGGCCGGAGTACTCGGCGAGATCAAGACCGACACGTATGGTGAATCAGGTCCAGGCAATCCGACGCAATGGTGGTGGATCTGGAACGTCAAACGCATCGACACCATCAATCCGGTCGCCTTCAGACATCGTGGCAATTTTAATGCCGCGTTTATCGATGGGCGGGTCCAGCCGATATCGGTCGGTACGTTCTGGGGTGAGTTCCAGCTCACCGTGCCCTGACCCGGGCCTTCAACGCGGCGCGATCACCCCCAGTTCGATCAGCGCTCCCAGGACTCCGCCGGTGATGATCAGGGTGGAGAGGATGCCGTCGGCGATGCGCACGCCGGCGATGATCGAGACGATGCCGCAGGTGATCCAGGCGATGTGACCGACATCGATGCGCATGCCCTGGCCGGAGATCACCGGGGCCACGGCAGCCAGTACGGCGCAGGCCAGGCAGACGGCGGCCATGATGCGGACGTGATTCTCCTTGGCCTTGGCCAGCGAGATGATGCAGGGGACGGCGACGATGGCGGCGAGGACGTGGAGGATGGTGATGGTCATGGTCATTGCCCTGGTTCGCGGTTTGCGGTTCGCGGTTCGTGGTTGTGCAGGATGGATACCGTCCTGGCGAGGGCGCCACGGCCGGAACGCCAGGCGACTTGCGCGGCGGCGCCCAGCGTGGCGCGATGCGGCGCGGCGGAAGCCAGGGCCTCGAGTTGGGCATCAAGGCCGGCTGGAGTCAGTTCGACCACCGCGTCGGTGCCACGCAGCAGGCGCATCGGATCGGGTTGGGCCTTGGTGTCCCAACCGACCACGGTGCAGCAGCCGGCCGCGGCCGCCTCCAGCATGTTCTGCCCGCCTCGGCCCGAACCGAGCGAACCACCGACCACAGCGATGCCGCCGCGCTGCGCACACAAAGCGTAGAGGGGGGCGAGACGGCCGATCTCGTCGACGATGAGCACGTCCGCACGTCCGCTCGTCCGCACGTCCGCTCGTCCGGTGCAGCGGGCGGAGAGGCCCAGTTCCCGGCAGAGGGTGGCCAGCGCCGGGCCGCGTTCGGGGTGGCGGGGGACGACGACGCAGCGCCAGCCTGCCGGACGGCCCCAGCGCTGCCAGGAGACGAGCAGCGGCCGCTCTTCCGGCTCGCTGGTCGAGGCGAGAAGGAACAGCGGCCCGTCCGCTAGGTCGATGCGTGCCGCTTCGACCGCGGCGGCCTCAGCGGCTGCCGGTCGCACCATGTCGGCCTTCAGCGATCCGCTCACCGCGACGCGGCTGCGCGGCAGGCCGAGGTCGCACAGACGGGCTGCGTAGGCCGGCTCCTGGGCGATGGCCAGGTCAAGCGATCCGATCAGTCGCCGGGCCAGCGGCCGCAGCAACCGCCAGCGCCGATGGCTGCGCTCGGTCATGCGCGCGTTCAGCACCGTGACCGGCACGCCATGGGCCCGGCAGGCGAGCAGCGCTAGCGGCCACAGCTCGGCCTCCAGCAGGATGATCCGGCGCGGCCGCGTGCGGCGTAGAAAGGTGCTCACCGCCCAGGGCAGGTCGAAGGGCCAGTGCGTCCGCGTGGCCTCGGGGAACGTCTTGGCCAGGCCGGCGGTGCCGGTCTCGGTGCTGGTGGTTAGCACGAACGGTCCAGGCAGATGCGGCAACAGCGGCTTCATCAGCGCCACCTCGCCAAGCGACACGCCATGCACCACGGTTGCGTTTCGGGGGGTGTTGTCGTCGTCCGGTCGTCCGGTGAGCTTGGCGCACAGGCCGACCAGGGCGCGGCGGCGGATCCACAGGCGATGCGCGATGGCGAGCAGGAGCAGTGGTGCCAGCAGCACGATCACCGACCCAAGCGCTCGGAACCAGAACGCGGCCGCCGCCGACGACCGGACGTTCATGCGATGGTGTTGGCGATCGCTGCCGGGTCGCTCATCGCGCCCATGCCGTTCTCGCCGCAGGCGAGGTTGCCGCCGATCGGGCCGATGGTGCGTGCCCCGCGTTCGACCAGCAGGCGCAGGTTGCCCTGCACCTGCGGCTTATCCCACATCACGGTGTTCATTGCCGGGCACAGCCACACCGGCTTGTCCGGCTCCAGCGCCAGGAACAGCGTGGTCAGCAGGTCGTCGGCGATGCCGTGCGCGAACTTGCCGAGCAGGTCGGCGGTGGTGGGGGCGACCAGCAGACCCTCGGCCCAGCGTGGCAGGTCGATGTGTTCGATCCCGCCATCGTGCCACAGGGTGTCGCGCACCGCCGAACCGCTGACCGTGGCGAGGGCATCGGGTGCCACCAGACGGCCGGCGTTGGCGGTCAGGACGCAGCGCACCTCATGGCCGCGCTCGCGCAGTCGCCGAACCAGGTCGGGCGTCTTGTAGGCTGCGATTCCACCGCCGATGCCGAGGATCAGCCGCATGGCGATTACCCGATATACAGGATCGAGTTGGTTCCGCGGTCGATCACCAGCTTGCCTTGGCGGATCTGCTCGACCTGATTATGCGAGAGGATGGCACCGACCGGGGTGGTTCGGGTCTGCGGGTCGACGCGCATCAGCGGGGTCTTGTGGCCGCTCTTGATCAGGCGCTCGTAGGATTGGAGGAACTCGGGCTCGATCCGGACCTTGATCGTCTCGGCCTGCGTCTCCAGTTCCTGCTCCTCGGGCGTCGGGCCGCCAGCGGCGCCGACCTTGCCCGCAGCTGCTTCGAAGTCTGCTTTGGTCGCAGCGGCCTTGTCGCTGGCGACCTGGGCCTTGGCCGCGAGGTCGGCCTGGCGCAGGGTCTGCTCTTTCACCGACTGCTCGCGCTGGGTCTTCTCAGAACGGGCCAATTCGATCCCGTTGTGGATGTCCATGTACTCCTTGTTGCTCTTGGCGCCCAGTTTCTTCTCGGCGAGTACGGCGATCTGCTTGTCGCAGCGCTCGACGTCGGCGGTGTACTGGCGGATCAGAGCGTCGAGGCGGTCGGCTTCGGTCTTGGCTGCGGTGGCGGCGGCCTCGGCCGTCTTCCACGTGGCCTCTATCCGGCCAGATACCGCAGCGGCGGCGTCGCGTACCTGGGAGAGCTTGCGGCGTCGCTGGTCGATCGACCACAGTTCGAGCAGTGCGGTCACGGACTCAGCCATGTCGTTATCCTTCCGAGTCCGGCATACTGCATCCGAGTGGGGGAGAGCCAAGGGCTTTCCACCCGGGGGGGGGATTCCGGTCGATCCGGTTGCGCATCCTGCAAGCGCATGAATAAAGGAGGGCTACGATGGCAGAGGCGGGCAAGAGCAAGGATACCGACAACGAATATCCCCTGGTCGGTGAGACCATGGGCATGTGGCGCCTGGTCAGTGGCCTGGGCAAGGGCGGTATGGGCGAGGTCTACGCCGCCGAGTACGACTATGCCCATCTGCTGACCGTCAAACTGGCCGGGACTCAGCGCGACCTGGTGCGCCGCGAGGTCGAGAGCCTGCCGCGCGAGCAGCAGGCGCGCATCGCCACCAGCTATCTTGGCACCAATATCCCACCGGACGCCCAGTTCGCCATCAAGGTGTGCAACGCCCGCGTCGGCACCAGCGGGCATCGCCGCTTCCTTCAGGAGGCGGAGGTGGCGCAGAAGCTTGGTGACCACCCCTACATCGTCACCGTCCATGCGGTGCACAGCGGCACTGACGACGGCGGCATCGGCAACCGCCTGGAACTCGACGGCGGCCGCCACCGCAACACCGCCTACATGGTCATGGACCTGGCGGCGCGCGAGTACAACCATGACCGCCTCAGCGTTCCGCAGGCCGTGCACATCGTGCGTTGCATCGCCAACGCCCTCGACCATGCCCACGCCAAGGGCGTGGTGCATCGCGACCTCAAGCCAGAGAACATCCTCGGCTCGGTCGAGCATCCCCTGCTCACCGACTTTGGCATCGCCAAGGATGCCGACCACTCCGAAGGTCTAACCCGCACTGGCCAGATCATTGGCACGCTCGACTACATGAGCCCCGAGCAGGCCACCGACGCCAAGCGCGTCGACCATCGCAGCGACATCTACTCGCTCGGCGTGGTGCTCTACGAGATGACCACGCAGGGGCAGTTGCCCTACGCCCACAAGCAGGACCGCGAGAGCTGTCTGGCCGCCATCCGTTCAGAGCGCACCGAGCCGAAGTGGCCACGCGAGCACATGGCCGACTACCCGATCGGCCTTGAGCGCATCGCGCTCAAGGCGATGGCCCATCGCATGGAGGAGCGCTACCAGTCGATGGCCGAGTTCGTCGCCGACCTCGACCGCTTCACCCGTGGCGAGTGGATCGCGTTCTGGGGCCGGGTGCGGGTCAAGGGCTGGATCCGCTTCTGCCTGCGCGCCTTTCCCAAGGCGGTGTGGGCGACGGTGGCGCTGATGCTCATCGCCGGCGGCATCCTGCTGTGGCTGTACATCCCGCGCCTGTTCGACGCCCAGCGCAACGCCTGGATGGCCTCGATCGACCGCATTGAACGCAGCCTCGACGACATCCGCCAGCGCAAGTCCCGTCAGCTCGGCCGTGACGAACGCCGCGTCTTTGATGACCTGCGACGCGATCTCGGCTTCCAGCGCGGCGACCAGTACACCGACCTGCAGCTGCGGGTCGACCAGCTCGGTCGCGGTCTGCTCGACACCTCGCGTCTTGAAGCGTGGTTCGGCGGCACCGCCCCGTGGCCCGACGCCCTGCCCTTCGACCAGGCCAAGACCGAACTGCAGGTCGCGGCCCGGGTGGAGAATCCGGCGTGGTATGCGCAGGGCACCGACGGCCTGCTCATGCACGATTGGCAGACGTTGACTATCGGGCCGTACGGCCAGGGCAGCTGCTACGTGCTCTGCCGCGTCGACCTGCCGCCCGGCGCCGCTGATCGCTTCCGTCTTGAGGTGCGTGAGGCCGAGGACCCGCGGCATGTCACCGCCTGGACGGTCGACCAGGCACACCTGCTGGCGTTGTCCCTGCGCGAGGATCTGCGTCCGGTGCAGATCATCCGCCGGGAGGTGCCGCACTCGACTCGCGTGCAGGTCGCCCTGTACGTGACGCCGACCGCGATCCGCTCCTGGGTCGGCACCTCGGAAGTGCGCCACGCTTTGCCGGGCCTACGCGAAGGCTCCCCCGCCCTGATCCAGCTTGATCTGCCTAAAGGCGCCGTCCTGGTCGGTCTCGGCATCTGGCCGCAAGGGCCAGGACCGTAGCCTCCCTGGGACCGCGCGCCGCTGGCGCGCTCGGTTGGCCTATCGCCACGCCTTGAACGCCAACTGCCGCCGGAACGCCGGCAGCGGCACGGCCAGCCGGCCGCCCGGATGCTCGATACTGGTGCGCGACAACTCGACCCCGGTATCGGCATTCCAGAATGCGAGCTGCACGGTGCCGGCGGCGATCGCCTGGCCCAATTCCAGTTCGCCGGCCGGACGCAGGGCACCATCCCCGCCGGTCCGTCCCCAGGTCTCGTCGAGCAGGTAGCCGAGCATGCGCCCTGGCCCACCCCAGGCGCGCGCCCACACCCCGGATCCGGCATCGATGACGATACAGCGACGGTCGGCGCCGCGCAGGTCCTCGCCGGCGAGGAAGTTCGCGATCGCACGGTACTGTCCGAAACGCCCACCCTGGTCGATCCACTCGTGCCACCACAGCATCGGCGTGCCGGCATGGCCGCTGACCAGGCCGACCCAGGGGCCGACGGCCAGCGCCACCTCCAGCTGCGGCTCTGGCGCCGCATCCCAGTTGCCACCGTATTCCGTCACCAGGACGGGCTTGCCGAGGTAGGCCAGCCCGTCGTTGCGTGACGTGCCCGGATCGCCGATCGACCGACACAGCCAGCTCCAGATCGGTGGACCGTCGGGACCCAGGTAGGCATCGATGCAGACGTAGCCCAGACCGGGCAGCTCTGCCACCGCGCGATCGGCGGTACGGTAGCTGCCTGACCAGTGCGTGGTGGTCGGATGCCGCCACGGGTCGAGTGCCGCCCAGCGCGCACAGGCGTCGGCGTGCCACGAGCGCATCAGAGCCTGCGCCCACTCCGTGCGCTGGCCGCGTCGGTTGCGCTCGCCGCCGCCGGCCAGGTGGCCCAGCTCGGTGAGGTTGACCTCCGACCACAGCTTCCAGCCGAGGATCGCCGGACTATCGGCGTAGCGGGCGATGAGGTGTCGGCGCGAGCGCTCTTGCGCCGCCAGGGCCCGCGCATCCGAGAACCATTCCGCTGGGTCGTCGAGCCAGCCGCCGTTGGCGCGGTTGGCCGGGTTGTTCTGCCACTCGCGGTCGGTGCGCAGCGACACCTGGCCATGGTTATTGACCACCAGGTTGACGCGGATGCCGCGCTCCTCGGCCAGATCGAGCAGGCGGTCGAGTTGCCAGGCGCGCTCCTCGCTGACCCGTCCCAGGCCGCGCCAGGGCCACCAGTCGCCGCGCCATTCCAGCGCCAGGTTCCACGAGCTGAGCCAGATCTCGCAGCCGGTGGCGCCGGCCGCCGTCAGGCGATCGAACCAGGCGCGCCACGTGTAGGTGCCGCGATCCGGCGTCAGTCGCGAACCGGTGCGCTCCTCGCCGCGCAGGTCCCACACCGTGTGGATGTTCGGGCCGATCGGCCAGACCAGGTGATCGTCGGCGCTGAAGAAGCGCGGATCCTGGGTGTCGACCCGGCTGATGCCGTCGCCCGCCGTGCCGCTGGCGGTCAGCGGCGGTAGGGTTACGGCAGTGGTTACTCCGTCCGCCCAATGCGCCTCCAGGCGCAGGTCCCAGCGTCCAGGCGCGGTGGCGCGCGTGCGCACGGCCCAGTCCGCCCGACCCCAGGCCTGCACCTCTTCGCGGTCGCCGCGATCCCAGCTACGCATCGGCTGGTCGTAGAAACTGGCGGTGGTGATCGTCTTTTGGTCGGGGCTGCTGGCCGTCAGCGTCAGATTGAAGGCGGCGCTGTCCCACGGGTCGCCCAGCCAGGGCTCGGGGATCGCGTGCACCTGCCAACGCCGCCGGGTCGGGGTGCGTGGGGAATCCAGGGCAGTGATGATCAGACGTCCGCCTCCGGCGCTGGCGGTCGGCAGCGGATCCAGCTGCAGCTCGTCGACGCGAATGCTGCCGCCGCTGTGCGTTGTCCAGAAGGTCAGTCCGGCCCGGCGGATCTCGCTGAGCTGACCGGCGTTCCACGCCGCACCGTGACCGGACGGGATCAGCGGTGCGGTCGCGTCCAACACCGCCACCAGGGGGTGGATGCCTGGCGTCAGGCGGTCGGCCAGCTGCACCTGCCACCAGCGCCCATAGCGGTCTGAGACCCAGGCGGCGCAGCCGAGATCCGGCGGCGCATTGTCGGGAACCGTCACCGTGGCGTGCAGGCGCACTGCCGTCCCCGGGTGCTCGATGCCGACCCGGGTCGCCAGTGGTCCGAGCAGTGGCACTTCGACCGCCGCCAGCACCGCTAGGCAGCAGAGCAGCGGAAGCAGCGGACGGACGGTCATCCCGCGGCCGGAGGCACGTCGCCGTCGAGGAAATTGCGCAGCAGGGCCAGGCCGACTGCGCCGCTCTTTTCAGGATGGAACTGGAATGCAGCCAGGCTGCCGCGCCGCACCCCGGCGCAGAAGCGTACGCCGTGCGTGGTGTGTGCGACCACCATCACGCCGGCCGCGGGTTCGACGTAGTACGAGTGCACGAAGTACAGGTGGCTGCCTGGCAGCCCAACGGCGAGCGGTTCGCCGGGTGCGAACTCGACCGCGTTCCAGCCCATGTGCGGCACCTTGAGGGCGGGGTCGGTCGGCCGGAAGCGCACCACCCGTCCGGGCAGGATGCCCAGGCAGGGTACTCCGCCGTCCTCCTCGCTGTGCTCGAACAGCAACTGGAGACCAACGCAGATCGCCAGCACCGGCTTGCCCGCGTCAATGGCCCGGCGCAGCGCCCCGGCCAAGCCAAGGGCGTTGAGCGAGCCCATGCACTGCGCCGCCGCGCCGACGCCGGGGAAGATGACCCGGTCGGCCGCATCGACGGCGGCGGCATCGCGCACCACTGCGGCGTCATGGCCGAGATGTGCGCAGGCCCGCTGCACCGAGGTGAGGTTGCCGGCATCGTAGTCGAGGATCACCGTCCGCATGATGGCTGCAGCATCGGCATCCGTCCGCCGGCGGAAGGGGACTTCCCGGCCCTGGTGCTGGCGCGGCGCGCTCGCCTGCCATGCTTCGCCGGTGATGCTTCCGACGCACCGCCCTGGCGGCCCGGCGCTGGCCCGGCCCCTGATCATCGCCATGGACGGCCCTGCCGGCGCGGGCAAGAGTACCGTCGCCCGCCGACTCGCCGCGCGCCTTGGCATCCTCCGCCTCGATACCGGTGCAATGTACCGCGCCTGCACCGTGCAACTGTTCGACAGCCCAGAGGTCGACCGCGATGATCCTGCCGCCGTCGCGGCCCTGGTCACCCGTCTGGTGGTGGATTTCACCGAGGCCGGCCGGGTGCGCCTTGACGGGCGCGAGTTGTCCGAAGAGCGCATCCGCAGCCCGCAGACCACCGCCGAGGTCTGGCGGGTGGCCAACAATCCAGCCTGCCGCGCCCACCTCGTCGCCCAGCAGCAGGCCATCGTCGCCGGCCGCGAGGCGGTGGTCGAGGGCCGCGACGCCACCACGGTGATCTGCCCCGACGCCCAGCTCAAGGTCTACCTCGATGCCACCCCGGCCGAGCGTGCGCGTCGTCGCCTGGCGGAATGGCGTCAGGAGGGGCGCACTGGACTCCCCAGTGAAGCCGAGGTCGAGGCCGAGATCGTCGAGCGCGACCGCAAGGACAGCACACGCGCGGTCGGCGCGCTGACCCTCGCCGACGACGCCCTGCATGTGGTCTGCGATGGCCTCACCGTCGAGCAGGTGGTCGCGCGTCTGGCGGCACACGCGGTGCAGCGCAACCCCTTCGCCGTCGAGCGCCTGGTCGCCGACCAGGTGCTGGTCGGCCGCAGTCGCGCCCCCGGCTACGTCATGGTCGCCGAGGGCCAGGGCGACGACGGCTGGCAACTCGGCCTGTCGAATCCCAGTCCCGGCCGCATGCCTGGCCAGGTCGTCGACTTCACCCGCAACCGCGGCGGCCACCAGGCCGGCACGCTGCTGCAGGGCGCCGCCGTCCTCGCGCTGGGCGGACGTGGCGACACGCCCGGCCGCATCGATGCGCTGCCGATGCTACCGCAGACCTGGTACGTCATCGAGCCGGACTGCTGGCACGCCGTGATCCAGGCCAAGGGCACCATCTGCGCCTGGGCCGAGGCCATCGGCCTGACCGAGGAGCGTCGCGAGCTGAGCCTCGGCCAGCGCCGTGAGTTGGAACAGTTCGTCAGCGTCTACATGCCGCGCTGATCGCCGCAGCCACGCCCTCCTAACCGCTAATGCCCTGCAGCCTGCCAATGGCCGGCAACTGCCCAACCAGGGGTCGCAGGTAGGGCAGCAACTTCTCGGACACGACATCGTTGCCGGCGGCGTTCAGCCAGTCGCGCGGCATCGGCTTGGTCTCCTTGGCGACCGTCGCCAGCGGGGTGACGAAGCATTCGATGCGGTACGGGGCATCCTGACGCCGGAAGGCGATTGAACCGCTGCGCTCGCCGCGCAGGGCGGCCTCGACCGCGGCGACGCCGGACAGGCGAGCCTCGCGCGCATCGCTCTCGCTGACCACGCCGGGGAAGCAGCGCTGGAGGTAGCCGAAGGTATCGGCGCGCACGCGGTGCTTCTGGTCCGGCAGGACCTTGGCCAGATGCGCCTTGAGCGTGTCGGCGAGGAAGTCGCCCAGCGCGCCGCTGCCGGAAAGCTGCTTGTTGCCGTGCGAATCGACTTCCTTGCCGTCGATGATCTCGGCGCCACCGGGCCCGTGGATGCCCTCGGAGACGGCGATGACACAGCGGCCCAGCCGGCGGTAGACCGCCTCGGCGTCGCGGCAGAAGCCGTCGAGCGAGAAGTCGGCCTCGGGGCAGTAGATGAGGTGCGGGCCGTCCTCGGGCAGGACGCGGGCGAGGGCCGCGGCGGCGGTCAGCCAGCCGGCGTTGCGGCCCATGACGATGTTGACCTTGATGCCGGAGAGGGCGCGGTTGTCGAGGTTATCGCCCATGAAGGCCTGGGCGACGAACTTCGCCGCCGAGCCGTAGCCGGGGCAGTGGTCGGTGACGCGCAGGTCGTTGTCGATGGTCTTGGGGCAGTGGAAGCAGGCCAATTCGTAGCCGACCGTTCTGGCCATTTCGTCGATGATGTACGTGGTCTCGGCGGTGTCGTTGCCGCCGATGTAGAAGAAGGCGCGCACGTTGAGTTCACGAAAGCGGGCGAAGATCGCCTCGCAGTCGGCTTTGGACGCCTTGCGCCGCACGCTTTTCAGGGCGCTGCTGGGCGTACCGGCGACGACCTCCAGGTTGGCCGGATCCTCGGCGCCGAAATCGATGAATTCGCCGGCGAGGATGCCATTGACGCCGTGCACCGCGCCGAGCACGCGGGGGAAGGTTTCGGGCCGCTGCAGGCAGGCCTTGGCCACGCCGATGAGGCTCTGGTTGATGACGGCGGTCGGGCCGCCGCTTTGGCCGATGACGACGGTGCCGGGTTGCATCATGGGTTTCGGGTTTCGGGTTTCGGGTTACGGGTTACGGGTTGGAACGCAGGCGCATGCTGTAATCTCAACAGGGCTTGCAAGTCGGGTTCCGTCCTAGGATCCGGGTCCCGACTCCCGACTCCCGAAACCCGAAACCCGCAACGACACGTGCAACTCACCTTCCTCGGTACTTCCGCCGGCCAACCCACCCGCGACCGCAACGTCACCGCCCAGGCCCTGCGCTTTGACGACGGGTCGTGGTGGCTGGTCGATTGTGGCGAGGCGACGCAGCACCGTGTGCGCGAGGCCGGCCTACGTGCCATTCGCTGCGACCGCATCCTTATCACCCATCTGCATGGCGATCACTGCTGGGGCCTGCCGGGCATGCTCATGGCCATCGCCATCGCCGGCCGCGAAGAGGGGGTGCAGGTGGCCGGACCGCCCGGGTTGGCGCGGTTGCTCGACGGCGCCTTCGGTCCCTCGGCAACCGAACTGCCCTACCCGCTGGATCTGATCGAACTGCCCGAGCTGTCGCAGGGTAAACCGCTACCCGGTCCGGCCTCGGCCTGGCGGGCTCGTCCCTTCTCCATCCGCCACCGTGTGCCCTGCGTGGCCTGGCTATGCGAGGAGCCGCCACGTCGCGGCCGCCTTCACCCCGAGCGCGCCCGCGCCGCTGGCCTGACGGATCCGCGTCAGCTCGGCCAACTCCAGCGCGGGAAGGCCGTCCTCCTGCCGGATGGCCGGACGCTGCTGCCAGAACTGGTGATGGACCCGCCGCCTGCGTCGCGCCGGATTCTGGTCTGTGGCGACACCGACGATGCCGATGCCGTGATCCCGCATGCGCGTGGTGTCGATCTGGTGGTGCGCGAGGCGACCTACCAGGGCGATGCCGAGGACAAGGCGCGCCAGTGGGGACACAGCACCTCGCTGATGACCGGGCGCTTTGCCGCGGAATTATCCGCCCGGCGTTTGATCATCACCCACCTGGGCGGGCGGCATGGCGCCGGCGCCGGCCCTGAACAGCTGCGCAGCGAGGCTGCCTCAGTCTGTCCAGGGGTTGAGGTGTTGGTCGCTGAAGATCTGATGGACGTCGACGTTCCTGGGTGAGGGTCATTGCCCGGTTCGTCGTTTGTCGTTGCGGCCATGCAGGTTGCGCTCAGGGACACCCACCACCATACCCCACGCATTCCTCGGCAAAATCTCCGGACGAACCGGAGATGTCGACTCGTAGTGCTACTTGGGATGGCCTCCAGTACAGCGGCTCCGTCGTCTGGCCGTGACTTCGTGGGGGTCGCGCTTGCCCAGGATAGTCCACGGCCAACCTCCCCGCGCGTGCCAAGAGACGATTACGACCCCACCCACCTTCCTGCTGCCCTCGCGCATCGGAAGAATGACGAACTGCAATGGGTAGCCCGGGTGTTCACCAGCAAACCACCGACGAACAAGCATGATCTGGCCGAGCTTTTGCTGAGCCAGACCTGCCTGCCGGGACTGCGGCGCACACTGGAACTGGCCGGCGTGGACGGTCGCAAGGTCCTCGCCCTCGCGGCGCATGGCAACGGCCTGTTGCGCACAGCCCAGGCCGCCGTGCCAGGGTTTGCGCTGGGCGCCTGGCAGCGGACCTGGGACAGTACGGATAAGAAGAAAACCTCGCCGTCGGTAGTGCTGCTGTTCTTCCCAGACGATCTGTCCATGCCGCCCACCCTGCGCCAACGCTTGGCGGCTCTGCTGCCGGCACCGCCGAGACCGCCACTCAAAGCGCTTGCCGGTAATCCACCGGGCGAGCACCTGGGCGGCGATGCGCTCGCCGATCTGGGACTGGTGCTGGAATCCGCCCGCGCCGGCCAGTTGCAACTCACCACGATCGGACTGAGCACGCCCAGTCTGCGCCGTCTCACCGCCAGCCTCAGCTGCCCAAGCCGCCTTGCCGGGTTCGACATGATGCGATGGCGCTGCCTGACCAGGCTGCTGACCGCCTCGGGCTGGCTGCGGCAAACGGCCAAGAGGCTGGAGACAGGCCGACGCGAGCCCAACCGGCACGCCCTGCAGACCCTGTTCCACGCCTACCGGGATTGGCAGCACGACGAGTTGCACGATCTCCCCGGCCTACGCGGTACCCACGACGAGTACGCGCCGATCAGCGAGCCGATCGCCAGACGCAGGGCGCTACTGCAGGCGCTGGGCCGCTGCCCGGTTGGAGCCTGGATGGATTTTGACGGCTTCGTCTGCCACGCGGCAGCCACCGAAGCGATTGAACCGATCCTCGACGACGAATGCCGAGTCTCCATCGGCCGGGACTATGGCGGCAGCATGGCAGCGCTTGGCGAAGCCGGGCTGGCTGCCGTACGCAATGCCTGGATGCGCCTGGTCCTGGCCTGCTATCTGGCACCCCTGGGTGTTGTCGAGGTCAGCCTTGACCGGCTCGCGAAATTACCGCCCATAAAAACCTACGATTACGAGGCTCCCAACTGTATCTCGCTGACCGACCGGGTCGTCGCCTTCCGCCTGACGCCGCTGGGCGCCTGGCTGCTGGGAGTCGGCACCGAACCTGCCGCCGTCACCGTGCAGCCCGGTGGCTGGCGCATCCAGGCGGACGGCAGCGTCGTGAGCCTGGGTGAACGCGTGCCATCCGCCGAGCGCGTGCTGCTCGACCGGATCGCCGAGCGCCTCGATGAGCGTTCGTGGCGGTTGGAGCGTTCCCGCCTGATCGCCGCTATCGCCGGGGGCGATAAGCCCGAGGCGTTGCGCGCCCGCTTGACCAAGCTGTCCGGCAACGACCTGCCCGACACGGTTGGTCGGTTGCTCGACGACGCCGGGCGCCGGGCCACGGCAGTGCAGGTCGAGGCTCAGTTGATCGTGCTGGCGGTCACCGATCCGCTCGCCCGCGACCAGTTGCTGCACGACCGCTCGACCAAGGAATTGTGCCTCGATTGCGGCGGCAGTCTGGTCGGCGTCCCGCCAACCGATCTGGCCGCTCTGCGCCGCGCTGCCCGCAAGCTCGGCTGGCACATCCCGGAACACCATGTCAGCTGACGCCCCGCTTATTGTGCAGAGCGACCGCACCGTGCTGGTCGAGGTCGACAGCCCGCGCTTCCACGAGGTGCGCCCGCTGCTGGCCCGCTTCGCCGAGCTGGTCAAGACTCCCGAACACGTCCACACCTACCGGCTGACGCCACTTTCGCTGTGGAATGCGCGCTCTGGCGGCCTGTCCGCTGAGACGATCCTCGAGGTCCTGCAGGGTTTCGCCAAGTTCCCGCTGCCTGCCATCATGCCGGACTGGATCCGCGAGACCGCCGGGCGCTACGGCCGGCTGGCGCTGCGTCGCGCCCCTGGCAGCGATCTGCTGCTGGTCGCCGCCGACGCCGGCCTGGCCGACGAGTTGGCTGGCCACGATCGCCTGCGCATGGTCCTCGGCCAGCGCCTCTCGTCGACCTCCTTCCTGGTGCCGGTCGATCTGCGCGGCCGACTGAAGGTGGCACTGGTCGAGGCTGGCCATCCGGTCGAGGACGTCGCCGGCTATACCCCGGGCGAGCCGCTGACCATCACGTTGCGCAAGCGCACCGCCGCTGGTATCCCCTTTGCGCTACGCGACTACCAGCACGCTGCGGTCGAGGCCTTTCACGCCGGCGGTGCGGACAGCGGTGGGTCGGGCGTGCTGGTGCTGCCCTGCGGCTCGGGCAAGACCATCATCGGTATCGGGGCGATGGCCGCGATCGGCGCCTCGACCCTGATCCTCGCCACCAGCGTCACCGCCGCCCGGCAGTGGATCGCCGAGCTGCTCGACAAGACCGAGCTGACCGCCGAGCAGATCGGTGAGTATGACGGCAGCCACAAGGAGGTGCGCCAGGTGACAGTGGCAACCTACCAGGTGCTGACCTGGCGCGACCGCAGCGCCGGCGGCATGCCGCATCTCGAACTGTTTAACCGCCGCGACTGGGGCCTGGTGCTCTACGACGAGGTGCACCTGCTGCCCGCGCCGGTGTTCCAGGCCACGGCCGGGATCCAGGCCCGCCGGCGCCTCGGCCTCACCGCCACCCTGGTGCGTGAAGACGGCCAGGAGCGCAACGTGTTCGCCCTGATCGGTCCGAAGAAGACCGACGTGCCATGGAAGGCGCTGGAGGCCACCGGCTGGATCGCCAGTGCCCGCTGCAGCGAGGTCCGCCTGCCGCTGCCGCCTGAACTGCGCATCCCCTACCTCACCGCCGAGCGCGCCCAGCAACACCGCTTGGCGGCGGAGAACCCGGCCAAGCTGACTGCGGTGCGCGCCCTGCTCGCCCGCCATGCCGGCGAGCCGGTGCTGATCATCGGCCTCTACGTCGACCAGGTGCTGGCGACCAGCACGGCCCTAGGCATCCCGCACCTGGTTGGCAGCACGGCGCAGCGCCAGCGCGAACGCCTGTTCGCCGATTTCCGTGCCGGCCGCATCCACGCCCTTGCCGTCTCCAAGGTCGCCAACAGTTCGGTCGACCTGCCCGATGCCAGCGTCGCCATCCAGATCAGCGGTAGTTTCGGCAGCCGCCAGGAGGAGGCGCAGCGCCTCGGTCGCATCCTCCGCCCCAAACCGGGCGCCAACCAGGCCTGGTTCTACTCGCTGGTCTCGGCCGACACGGTCGAGCAGGACTTTGCCCTCCATCGCCAAATGTTCCTGTGCGAGCAGGGCTATGAGTACACGCTCCTCGACGGCGTGCCGGCATGACCTCACCGACGATCCAGCCTGATCGAGCGTCCGTCGCCGCACCGACGGCGCTCGTGGCCACGCCCTTCCTGGTCGACGAGGTGACCGCGGTGATCGCTGAGATTGCCTGCGATCCGGTGCACCTGCGCCGGGATTATGCCCTGCGGGTCAAGGATGCCGACCGTCTTCGCTCCCGTCTGCCGCCGCGGCCGGTGATTCCTGCCATCTTCAACCATAATGACTCCCGCGACCGGCTGGGGCAGGTGTTCGACCTGCTCCATGGCCTGGGACTGTACCGGAGGGCCTATTCGCCTTATCCGATAGTCGCCAAGTCAGTCGGCCTGGACTGGTTGTGGCTGGATGCTGGCAAGCGGCAGCATTGTCTGCTGGACAAGCTGCGATCCCTGCTGGTCCCCGGCAGCGAATCTGCTGATAATTACGCGCTCCTAATGGCCGTGCATGGGATGGGGGCCGACTCCTATATCTATCAGACGGAGAACATGTGGTTGGCCATTGGTTCAGCCTGGAGCCAACTCAAGGCTGCAACGTGGCAACTGCAGGACGCGTTGAATCTGTGGTCACAGCATCCGCCCAGCATACACGGTCTGAGCGAGGCGGCCCAGTGGCGCACGGCCGTTTTCAAGGCCATGACCAGAGTGGCCATCCCCAGCGGGCTGATCGCCTACGGCAGTGACAATAGCCGTCCGATTCTCGCCCTTACCGAGGCAGGTCGCTGGGCGGTCGGCCTGGAATCCTCTTGGACGCCGCCGGTACCCCAGGTCCACATCCACAATCGGCCGATCATCGTCCTGGCCGACCACAGCATCGTCTTTCTCGCCCCGGCCCCGGCCCTGGAAGTGGTGTTCACACGCTTCACCGATCGTCTGCCCGGAGCCATCGGCACAGGCGCCCTGTGCCGTCTGAGCAAGGGTGCGAGCCGACGTTCGGCCCAGGCCGGTCAGGACGCTGCGCAGGTCCTCACCATCCTGCGCGAGGCCTCGTCCAAACCGCTGCCGGCCAATGTCGAACACGAAATCACTAGTTGGTACGCAGGCATACGTCAGGTCCGGGCGAAGCTCGGCCTAGGAGCGTGTCGGAGATACGCCGCGAGCGGACCGCCCCCACCCCTCCTGCACAGCGCGAATAACCCTCGCCACCCTGCGCCAGGCGCAGGGCTCGTCCTGTCAGGCGGGTGTCCA
>JBBREK010000077.1:0-17266 GCA_038203025.1 Planctomycetota bacterium | reverse complement strand
GATCCCCGGCATGGACATCGACCCGGACACCGGCCTGCCGCATTTCCAGCGCTGCCTGCGCGCGCTGGCGGCCTGCTCGCCCAAGGGCATCTCGGGTCGCCGGCCGGCGCCGCCGGTCACCAGCGGAGCGCCGCGCCCCGGCTCAACGGCCAGCGTCTCGGGCACCGGCACCGGGCGGTATCCGGTGCCGACCGACCGCCATTCCCGGCGCGAGGCCCCGCCGTGAGCGGCCCGTTCAACCTCAATCCGATCAGCTGGTTCCCGGCCGCGCGGACCTCGACCACCGGTGGCCAACCGACCTTCTCGACGGTGGCATGGCTGGCGGCGGGCATGTCGTGGGCCACCCTGCCGTTTATCGGCCGGATCCCGTGGTTGCTG
Organism: Planctomycetota bacterium; assembly: GCA_038203025.1. Taxonomy (GTDB): domain Bacteria; phylum Planctomycetota; class UBA11346; order UBA11346; family UBA11346; genus UBA11346. The sequence continues at coordinate 16,888 of JBBREK010000077.1, read as the reverse complement.
CTGGGCTTCGTGCTGATCATCGGTTCGTGGCGGCTGCATATCGCCTGGCATCACCGCCCGGCGCCGGGCAAAGCCATCCGCCACGTGCTGTCGCTCGGGGTCCTGGCGGTGCTGTGGGCCACCGGCAACGTCGGCTTCGGGCTCGACGCGGCGGCTCCGTTGTTCGTTGCCTTCCTGTGGATCAAGCTGCTTGAACTCGACGCCGAGCGCGACGTCCTGATGGCGGCGTTCCTTGGCTTCTTCCTGGTCACCGGCGTGCTGCTGACCGGCCAGAGCCTGGTGCTCACCGCGCAGGCGATGATCGCCGCGATCGTGATCCTGTGCGGCATCATGTGGTACCACTCGCCGCATCTGGGCGGTGCGGCAGCGGTGGATGGTTCGACCACCACCCCGGTGGCCGCTGCTGCCGGCACCCGCCGGGCGAGCCCGGGCTGGCGCGCGGTGAGCGAGACCGCTGGCCGGGTGCTGATCCTGTTGGCCCAGGCGCTGCCCTTCGCCATCGTGCTGTTCCTGTTTACGCCCCGGCCGGTGATCCAGCTGTCGATCAATACCCGTGGGGCGATGGCCGGGATCAGCGACCGCATGGATCCGGGGAAGTTCGCGAGCAACGCCAAGAACGAGCAGGTGGCCTTCCGCGCCGAATTTCCCAACCACGACATGCCGTTCATTGACGACCTGTACTGGCGTGGGGTGGTGCTGTGGTTGACCGACGGCAACGCGTGGGTCCGTGGTCCGGAGGCGGTGCCGACGCCGCGTGGCTGGGTCACGCGGGTGATGCCGGCGACCACCGCCGACGGCCGGCTCGGCGAACCGCCGCGCCACCGCATCGTGCAGGACATCACCCTGCCGGCCAATCCCAACCCGTGGATCTACACCCTCGATCCGCCGCGCGAACTGGTGAATGAGGCGCAGACCCTGCCCGGTCTCGTGATGGAGTGGCGCGACGGGCCGGTGGGCACCACCACCTACCGGGCGGTGAGCGATCCGTCACTGCGCGCCGCGGACTGGGGGTCGCTGCAGCGGCGTTATTCGCTCGCCCTGCCCAACACCATCGATCCGCGGATCCGCGCCCAGGCCCGGGAGTTCGTGACTGGCGCGACCTCCAACGACGAGGTCGTCGACCGCGCGGTCGAATGGTTCTCGACCAAGGGCTTCAGCTATTCCCTGGAGCCGGGCGAGATGGGCCCCAATGCCACGGCGACCTTCCTGTTCGACAAACGCAAGGGCTACTGCGCGCACTACGCTGGCGCGCTGTGCGTGCTGATGCGGGCGGCCGGGGTGCCGGCGCGCGTGGTGCTCGGCTACCGTGGCGGCGAGATCAACTCCCAGGGTGGCTTCCTGGTGGTGCGGCAGAGCAACGCCCACGCGTGGGCCGAGGTGTGGACCGGTTCGGAGCTCACCGGCTGGCGGCGGGTGGATCTCACCAGCGTCATCCCGGCCACGGATCCGAGCACCGGCCAGCCGACCGCTGCGAGCGCCGCTCAGGCGACCAGCAGCACCGCCAAGGCCGCTGAGCGTGCCGCGCGTCCGTGGTATGAGCAGCTGCTGTTCAGCACCCGCACCTATTACGAGTTCATCGAATCGCGGTGGGATCGCTGGGCGATCGGCTACAACAGCGAGGTCCAGGAGCAGCTGCTCGGCTGGTTGGGGCTCGATGATTTCGGCGGCTGGGCCCACGGCATCGGCCTGCTCATGGGTGGGATGGTGGTGATCGTCAGCATCGGCCTGACGACCTGGCTGACGCCGCATCTGCGCGCCTTCCTCAAGCGCACCGTCGAGGAGCAGCAGTACCTGCGCTTCTGCCGTCGCTGTGCGCGGGTCGGCATCGTGCGCGGCCCGGCCGAGGGTCCGCGTGATCATGCTGAGCGGCTGGTGGCACGGTACCCGCAGGTGGCAGGGCCGGTGCGTCAGGGCATCGCCGCGTGGCTGCGTCTGCACTACGGCCCGTCCCGACCAACGGCTGAGCTCGCTGCGGATCGTGCCGCACTCGCCGCCGCCACGGCAGTGGTGGCGGGCTTGGCTGTTCCAGGGGGGTAACCGTCAGCCGATGGCGGTCTTCACGTCCTGCCAGTGGGTCTTCACGTCGGCCTTCGCCCACACCGCCTTGAGTTTCCCATCAGGCCCGATGAGGAAGCTCGACCGCGAGGTCGTCGAGCCACCGTCAGGCAACGTGCCGTAGGCTTTCGCCAACGCGTGCTGTGGATCGACCACCAGGTCGAATGGCAGCTGGAACTTGGCCTTGAACGCCTGATGCGAGCCGGCGTCGTCGAGGCTCGCGCCGAGTACCACCACGCCCGGCAACTCGGCGGCGTGGTCGCGGAAGTTGCACGCCTGGATGGTGCAGCCTGGGGTGTCGTCTTTGGGATAGAAATAGAGGATGACGTGCTTGCCGGTGAACGCCGAGAGCACCACCGGCTTGCCGTCCTGGTTGGTCAGGCCGGCGGGCCAGGGAGCAGGGGAACCGACGAGAGGGAAAGGCATAGAAACTCCAGGGTCGTGATGGGAAAAAACGGCGAGCGATGCGTCAAGCCTTGGCCTCGTAGGCCCGGCCCTGACGTTTCTCGATGTAGTTGATGAACGCGCGGTTCACCACCCGGAAGCCGCCCGGGGTCGGGTAGTCACCGGTGAAGTACCAGTCGCCGGTCGACGAGGTGATCGCCCAGCGCAGGCCGGCGACCGTCTGGTAGACGACCTCGACCTTGCCGGCGAGCTCGGCTGGAGTCACGAGGCGGCAGATGCGCGCGCTGATCTCTTCATCCGAGAACGGCGCGTAGATGCGCTTCACGTGGTTCACCGGCGGTGGCTTGACGCCCGCTGCGGCGCGCGCCTCTTCCTCGCGGCAAGCGGCATAGACTTCGTCGAGGATATGCGCGCGACCGGTTTCGCGCAGCAGTGCGACCGCCGCCTCGAAGGCGATGAAGCGCCCCAGCTCGCTCATGTCGATGCCGTAGCAGTCGGGGTAGCGTATCTGCGGCGCGCTGGAGAGCACCACGATCTTCTTCGGCTCCAATCGCGCGAGCATGCGCAGGATGCTTTGGCGCAAGGTCGTTCCGCGGACGATCGAGTCATCGATCACCACCAGGTTGTCGACTCCGGCGCGCATGATGCCGCGGGTGATGTCGTAGACGTGGCTCACCAGTTCATCGCGGCCGGTGTCGTCGGCGATGAAGGTCCGCAGCTTGGCGTCCTTGAGCACCGCCTTCTCCTGCCACGGGCGTACCGCCAGGATCTTGCGCAGCGCTTCGGGCGTCAGCTGATCAGCCGCTTGCAGGCGCAGGATCTCCTGCTCCTTCCACCCGGCGAGGTACGTCTCCAGCCCTTCGAGCAGGCCGATGAAGGCGCTTTCGGCGGTGTTCGGGATGTAGCTGATGACGGTGTGTTCGAGGTCGTGGTCGATGGCCTTCAGCAGCGCCGGGACCAGCTCGCGGCCAAGCGCCTTGCGCTCGCGGTAGATGTCGGCGTCGTTGCCGCGCGAGAAGTAGATGCGCTCGAAGGTGCAGTGGCGCGGCTCAGCGGCCGGCAGGATCTGCACCTCCTTGGCCCAGCCACCCTCGGGATCGGCGCGATGGCTGATGATCAGCGCCGCACCGGGCGGAACTTCGCGGACCGCCTCGGGATGCAGGTTGAAGCAGGTGGCGAGGGCCGCGCGTTCACTGGCGACCGCCACCACCTCGTCGTCCTCCCACCAGAAGCCGGGACGGATGCCGTTGGGATCGCGCAGCGCGAAGGTCGCGCCGTGGCCGATCACGCCGGCCATGAAGTAGCCGCCGTCCCAGGTGCTGGCAGCCTTGTGCAGGATGCGCGGCACGTCGAGCTCATCGGCGATCTTCGCCACCAGCTCGGCGCCATGCAGGCCCTGGGCGCTCAGCTTGCGCAGCAAGGCTTCATTGGCGACGTCGAGGAAGTGGCCGATCTTCTCCATCATCGTGGCGGTGTCGGCCTCGCCGACCGGGTGCTGGCCCATGTCGACCAGCATGCGGAAGATTTCGACCGTGTTGGTCAGATTGAAGTTGCCGGCCACGCACAGGGTGCGGCTCGGCCAGTTGCTGTGGCGGATGAAGGGGTGGCAGCTTTCGATGCCGTAGCCGCCATGCGTGCCGTAGCGCAAATGGCCGAGATAGGCCTCGCCACAGTAGGGATAGGCCGCCTTGAGGCCTGCGACGTCGTCGGGTTGCAGGTTGCGCGCTTTGATCGCGCGCGCGTGGTCCTCGTGGACGTGCTTCCACAAGCGGTCGAGGCAGGTCGGGCCGCCTTCGCGATGACGCGTCAGGTAGGGCTGGCCGTAGGGGGTGTTCTGGCGCAGCACGGCGATGCCGGCGCCGTCCTGGCCGCGGTTGCGCTGCTTCTCCATCAGCAGGTAGAGCTTGCGCAGGCCCCACAGCGCCGTGCCGTGGGTGTCCTGGTAGTACGCCAGCGGCTGCTTCAGCCGCACGATGGCGATGCCGCACTCGTGCTTGATGGGATCGCTCATGCGGGGGCGGGTTTCGGATTTCGGGTTTCGGGTTTCGGGACCGACGATCGACGGTCGGTTGATTTCGCGAACGGGGATCCGAGGGATGCGGGCGACGCAGAGGCCTCCCCGAAACCCGAGACCCGAAACCCGAAACTCATCGGACGATCCTCTCGAGGCCGCCGAGGTACGGCCGCAGGACCGGCGGGATGACGACGCTGCCGTCGGCCTGCTGGTAGGTCTCGATCAGCGCGATGAGGCAGCGCGGTAGGGCCAGGCCCGAGCCGTTGAGCGTGTGTACCAGCTGCGGCTTGCCGTCGGTGCCGCGCACGCGGATGCCGGCGCGGCGGGCCTGGAAGTCGGTGAAGGTCGAGCACGAGCTGACCTCCAGCCAACCATTGGTGCCCGGGCTCCACACTTCCAGGTCGAAGGTGCAGGCGGCGCTGAAGCCGGTGTCGCCGGTGCACAGCTGGAGGACGCGGTGGCGCAGGCCGAGCCCGCGCAGCAGCGCCTCGGCGTGGCCGCGCATCGTCTCCAGGTCGGCGCGCGAGCGCTCGGCGGTGGTGAACCACACCATCTCGACCTTGTCGAACTGGTGTACGCGGGTCAGGCCGCGCGTGCCGACGCCGGCCGCTCCGGCCTCGCGACGGAAGCACGGCGTGTGCGCGCAGTACTGCAGCGGCAGGCTGGCGGCATCAAGGATCTCACCGGCGTGCAGGTTGGTCAGCGGCACCTCGGCGGTGGGCACCAACAGCAGCGGGTCGTCCTTGCAGGCGTAGAGTTGGTCGGCGAACTTGGGTAGTTGGCCGGTGCCCTGCATGATCTGCGGGGTGACCAGGTAGGGCACCGCCCATTCGGTGTAGCCGCTGGCGAGATGCTGGTCGAGGAACCACGACACCAAGGCGCGCGACAGACGCGCACCGACGCCGCGCAGGGTGACGAAGCCCGAGCCGGCGAGCTTGGCGCCGCGCTCGAAGTCCATGATGCCCAGCGCTGGCGCCAGGTCCCAGTGCGGCTTGGGCGCGAAATCGAAGCGCGGCTCCTCGCCCCACTCGGCGGCGACCCGGTTGTCGGCGGCGTCCTTGCCCAGCGGCACCTCGGCCAGACAGGGGTTGGGCAGGTAGAGCAGCTGGTCGGCCAGCGCCTTCTCGGCCGCCTCGCGCTCGGCGTCAACCGCCTTCTGCTGGTCGCCCAGGGCCCGGGCCCGGGCCTTGGCCTCGTCCAGCGCTGCGCCGCCGGCCTTGGCCAGCGGTCCGATCGCCTTGCTTGCCTGGTTCAGTTCGGCCTTCAGACCCTCGGCCCGGGTCTTCAGTTCGCGGACCAGGGTGTCCTGGGCGAGCAGGGCGTCGACATCGGCCGGGGCACCACGGTCCCCCCAGGCCTTGCGGAAGGAATCGGGGTGCGAGCGGAGCGCGGCGAGGTCGATCATGGCGGGGGACGCACACTTTAGGACGGTATGAAGATGGGCAAGTGGAGCGGGGCCCGAACCCGCCTTGGCGACGAGCTGGAGCTCGTCGCTCCCAGGGGCCGTCCTGGAAACCGGACGGTTCTGCCGCTTCCGTCGCGGTATCCGGGCGATAGGGTCATGGATTGATGCTTCGTGCACAGGTCGTCGCCATCCTGCTGGTCCTGCTGGTCCTGCGGCTCTACGCCGCCGAGGAGGGCCCCGACATCCATTTCTGGATCGTCGAGAACACCCGGCTGGAGGACGGCCGGCACCGCACCTCGGCGTTGTTCCTCTACCATCGCACGACCAACTCGGACGGTTCGCTCTATTCCAGCCACTATCTGAACTATGTCAGTGCCCCCGGCTTCACCGCCGTGCTGCCGTTGTGGTACCGCATCGGCGAGCCCGGCGCGACGCACAGCATGCTGGTACCGCTGTGGTTCCAGGGGCCGGGCTACGGGGTCGCGCCGCTGGCGCTGTCCGGTGGCTGGACGCGCGCGGATGGCGGCAGTTCGCTGTGGATCACGCCGCTGTTCCACCTCGACCGCGACAAGTCCGGGCAGGTCGAAGATGCCCATCTCCTGACCTGGCTGCAGGGCGACGGCTACCAGGCCCTGCTGCCGCTGTACTACCGGATCGGCGAGCATGCCGGCGTGGTGCCGGCGTGGTTCTCCGGGCCGGGCTGGTGGGCCGTGCCGCCAGCCCTCAGCGCCAGCTGGACCCGCGACGACGGTGGTCGCAGCACCTGGGTGACGCCGTTGTTCCATCTCGGCCGTGATGCTGGCGGACAGGTCGACGGCACGCACCTCGGGCCGTGGTTCCACGGGCCTGGGCGCGACGCCCTTATCCCGCTGTACGCGACTTGGCGCAACGAGGCCGGCGGCCGGACCACCTGGATCACGCCGCTGTTCCACCGCAGCAGCGATGCCGAGGGGGAGACCACCTCATTCCACGTCCTCAATTGGCTGCATGACCAGAACAGTGACATCATCCTGCCGCTGGCCTGGCTCGACCACCGCGACGGCCGCACTACGGGCGTGGTCCTGCCGCTGTGGGCCGGTGGTCGCGACTGGTGGGTGGCGCCGCCGCTGCTGTCTGCCGCCTGGCGCGGGGCCGACGGCAGCACCACGCGCTGGCTGACGCCGTTGTACCACCGGTCGGTGAGTGGCGACGGCAAGCAGGTCGACCGTCACCTGCTGACCTGGCTCTCGGGCGAGGACGACGGCGCCGATCCGTCGGCGTACCAGCTGCTGTTCCCGCTGTACTACCACGACCGGCGCAGCGTCGACGGGGTGGTCAGCAGTCATACCGCGGTGTTTCCGCTGTGGCTCGACGGTCCGGGCTACGACGTCATCCCGCCGCTGATGAGTGCGCGTTGGCGCTCTGGCGACGGTTCGACCACCACCTGGATCACGCCGCTGTTCCATCGCACGGCTGATGCCGACGGCCGGTTGCGCAGCCAGCATGCCGGCCTGTGGTGGCAGGACCGCGATGCCGCCGGAGCGGAACGTCAGACGCTGTTCCCGCTGTGGTGGCGCTGGACCGCTGACGGCGGCGGCAACGCGCTGCTGCCGCTGTGGTACCACGATCCCGATCTGACCGTCGTCCCGCCCTTGCTGTCGTGGCACCGACGGCTGCCTGATGGCGGCAGCAGCACCTGGATCACGCCGCTGTTCCATCGCGATCGCAATGCCGCTGGCGACGTCACCAGCCTGCATGTGCTCAACTGGATCCGCTCGGGCGAGACCAGCATGCTGCTACCGTTGTACTACCGCAGCGGGGACGACCTCGGCATTCTGCCGCTGTATCTGGCCAACGCGCATGGTTGGACCGCCCCGCCGTTGCTGTCCTGGCATCGCCGGTTCGACGACGGTTCGGACACCACCTGGATCACGCCGTTGGCGCACGTCAGCCATGAGGCGGACGGCGGGATCGGCAGTCAGCATGTGCTGAACTGGTTCCAGGGCCGCGACTGGCAGGTGCTGTTCCCGCTCGCCTACCGCAGCGGACCGCCCGGGCAGCGCCACCAGGGCATCATACCGCTGGTCTTCGCCGGGCCCAATGGCTGGGTCGCACCACCAGCCCTGTCGGGCAGTTGGCGACGCGATGGCGGCGGCCGCAGCACCTGGATCACGCCGCTGTTCCACCTCGACCGCGACGCCGATGGGCAGGTCGAGAACCTCCACGCCGGTCCGTGGTTCCAGGGCCGCGACTGGCAGGTGCTGTTCCCGCTCGCCTACCGCAGCGGCCCGCCCGGGCAACGCCAGCAGGGCCTCGTCCCGCTGGCCTTCAGCGGCCCGGATTGGTGGGCCGTGCCGCCGCTGCTGTCGGGGGGGTGGAGGCGCGACGATGGCGGCAGCACGACCTGGATCACGCCGCTGTTCCACCTCGGCCGCGATCGCGAGGGCCGGGTCGACGGTATGCATGCCCTGACCTGGGTGAGTGGCCGCAGCGGCAGCGGCAGCAGCAGCAGCAGCGGCCTGCTGCCGCTGTGGTGGCGCAGTTCCACCGCGACCGTGGTGCCGCCGCTGCTGAGCGCGCGCTGGCGTCGCGACGACGGCGGCCATTCCACCTGGATCACGCCGCTGTTCCACGTCGACAGCGATGCGGCAGGCGAGACCACCGATTGGCATGCGCTCAATGTCTTCCATGGCGGCGATACGACGGTGGTCGCGCCCCTGGCCTGGTTCAGCGGCCCGCCCGAGGCACGGACGCGGGTCGTGCTGCCGTTCTTCTGGCAGGGCCCGCGGCACACCGCGGTGGTGCCGCTGTGGTTTAGTGGTCCGGACTGGTGGACGGTGCCGCTGGGGCTTTCTGCCGGTTGGCGCGATGGCGCCCGCAGCACAGCGCTGATCACGCCGTTCTATCACCGCACCAGCGAGGACGCACAGACCCGGCACATGCACCTGCTGAACTGGATCTCGACCCCAGAGCTGTCGGCCTTGGCGCCGCTGTACTGGAACTGGCGCACCGCCGCCGGCGGCCGGCGCACGGTGATCGCTCCGCTGTGGTACCAGCACACCGGGCCTGATGGCGCATTCACCGCCACCGTCATGCCGCTGCTCGCGTCCTACCACCGCGGCGCTGAACTCGACACCTCGTTCGGCTATCAGCTCTTCCCCTTTCTGATGCAGCGGGCGAACGACGGCCACGAGGTCAACGTGCTGTGGCGGCTCTTCCACCTGCGCGAGCAGCATGGCTCGACCGAGGTGCAGGTGTGGCCACTGTGGTGGTCAGAGCACCGTGACGGCGAACCGATGAGCTGGCAGGTGCTCGGCGGCCTGGTCGGCCGCGACTGCGACCGCGAGCAGCACACCAGCCTGTCCTATGCCGTCTGGGGCGCCTGGCGCTTCGGTCATCGCACCGCCTACGAGAACCCATGAACCTGCGCATCGCCTCCGTCCTGATCCTCCTGGCCATGGTTTTTGCCGGCTGCGCTTCGCGCCCCGACACCGCCTGGCAGCAGCGCATGGAGGTGGCCTCGCGCGCCGCCACGGCGGGGGATCAGCGCGCCGCCGAGCAGGCCGTGCGCGAGGCCTTGGCTACGGCGGAAGACGCAAGCGAGCGGGCCTGCAGCAACGCCGCCTTGGCCGAGATCCTGTCGGCCCGTGGCGATACCGCCGCGGCCGAGCAGGCCCTGGAGCAGGCCCTGGCCGACGCCACGGACCCCGAGCTGGCCTCGCACCTTCTGGGATCGCTGGCTGCGCTGCGCGTCCAGGCCGGTGATCTGCCGGGAGCGGAGGCGGCCTGTCGCACGGCCGTGGCGCGCTGGGAAGCGGCCAAGGGGACGGAGGCGGTCGAGCTGCTGCCGACGCTGGACGCCCTCGCCCGCATCGTCGCTGGTGCGGGGCGGTTGGACGAGGCCGGGGTGATCGCAATCCGCGCCCTGGCCATCGGCGAACTCCGTCTGGGGGCTGAGCACGCCTGGCTGATCCCCATCCTCGGCGTGCGCCTGCAGGTGCAGGCGGCGGCGCAGCGCTGGCCGGACGCCATTGCCACCGGTGCGCGCCTACTGCGGCTGATGCAGCAGACCGGCGGCACCGACAACCGCGACTACGTCGCCGTGCTCGACCGGCAGATCGTCATGCTCGCCACCATCGGCGATTACGCACAGGCGGCCGAACTGAACGTCCGCGCCGTCGTCATCGTCCAGCGCACCCTCGGCCCCGCCGACCCGAATCTCGCCACCGCCCTGCGCAATGGCGCCGAATTGCTACGCCGTGCCGGTCGGCCGGTCGAAGCGGCCTCGTTCGATCAGCGCGCCGACGCCATCGCGCCCTAGCCAGTGGGGTCCGCCTCCCATCATGCCCCCGGCATGACCGGCCCCATTGTCCGGCTGCTGGTTGCGGTCGCCCTGGGCGCCGGCCTCGGGCCGATCTGCTTCCTGCTGCTGCAGTGGTCGGCCCGGGTCATCCGCTGGCCGCTGCCCGACACCGTGGCGACCATCGCCGGGGCGGTGCTCGGCTGCGCCTTCGTCTTCTGGCGGCGGCCCAACTGGTTCATCCACACGTGGATCCACGAGCACTGCCACCTGCTGGTCTACGTCCTGCTGCACGGTCGCACGCCCACTGGCCTGGTCGTACGCGACGGCAAGGGCGGTGCGGTCGAGCATGTCGATACCGGCCCGATCCGTTCAGTGCTGGTGCAGATCGCGCCCTACACCCTGCCGCTGCTGCTGGTGCCGGTGTTGGCCGCCAGGCATCTCCTCGCGGGCACGCCGGACGGCTGGCGTCACGTCCTCTCGGGCGCGGCCGCCTTCCTGGTCATCACGCATGTGCAATCGCTGTACCACAACATCCGCATCAACGTCAGTGGTGATCAGTCCGACCTGGTCAAGGTCGGCCGGCCACTCTCCTTCGTGCTCATCGCCATGGCGATGATGCTGATGGCGGCGTGGACGGTGCGGGCGCTGTGGAGCGGCCCGGCAAGCGGCTACTAGGGAGAACGGTGGAAGTAGGAAGGCGGAAGGCGGAAGGATGCTCGCAGGCGTCGGCTCGGGCGCGCGCGCAGTGCGCAGTGCGCAGCGATTTTTTCGCCTTCAGCCTTCCGCCTTCCGCCTTTTGTCGGTCAATACAGACCCCTGCGTGATCCACTTGCCCGTCTCCGTAGCGACAGCACACTGCGCGCCCCTTTTGTGGAGCCCATCATGCAGGTCCAGGTCGCCGACGCCGGAACTCTCGCCAAGCGCGTTACCATCAGCTACACCCCGGCCGAGGTCGCCGAACGCAAAAAAAAGCTCATCAAGGGCCTGGCCGGCGAGGTGAAGCTCGAGGGCTTCCGTCCGGGCAAGGCCCCGCAGGCCGTGCTGGAAAAGCGCTACGGCGCTGCCGCCCAGGCCCAGGCTGAGGAGGCGCTGGCCGACGAGGGGGTGAACAGCGCGCTCAAGGAGCACAAGCTGCGCCCCTTTGGCCAGATCGCCAATGAAGGCATCGAGCGCAAAGACGGCCTGTCGCTGACCGTGACCTTCGAGACCTACCCCGCTGTCGCGATCCCCGAGGCCAAGAGCCTGCAGATCGAGGCCGGCGACACCGCCGTCACCGACGCCGAGGTCGAGGAGTTCGCCGGTTCGATCGCCAAGCGTCTCGGTGAGATGAGCCCCCTGGCCGCCGAGGAGACGGTGGTCGAGGACGACTCGGTCACCCTCGACGGCGTCCTCACCGTCGGCGGCGCCGAAGTGCGCAAGCTCGCCCAGTTCAACCATCTGGTCGGCGGCTACCCGCTGTTCGGCAAGCAGCCCAAGGAGGTCATCGAGGCCTTCGCCGGCAAGAAGACCGGCGAGCAGATCGCCATCGATACCACCCTGCCGGCCAACTTCACCCCGGCTGATCACGCCGGCAAGGATGCCCACCTGGCGGTGACCATCGCCTCGGCCAACCGCATGCGTCCGGCCGCCCTCGACGACGCCCTGGCCCAGAAGGTCGGCGCGCAGGATTTCGCCGGCCTCAAGGAGACGCTCAAGCAGCGCATCACCGCCCGCAAGCAGGGCGAGGTGCGCGGCAAGCAGATCGAGCAGCTGTCGGCTGTGCTGCTGGAGAAGATCCAGATCGAGCTGCCGCCGAAGGCCTTGGCCGCCTCGCTTACCCGCGCCGAGGCCGACGCCGAGACCAAGGCCAAGGAGAAGAGCGAAGACGTCGAGAAGGCCAAGGCCGAGGCCAAGTCCAACGTCGAGAAGGGCTTCAAGCGCCATTGCATCATGGTCGCCTTGGGCGACCACCTGAACGTGCAGATCAGCGACGACGACTTCCGCGAGCAGATCATGATGGCTGCGCAGCAGACCGGTCGCAAGCCGCAGGACATCGCCGACCAGCTGCAGAAGAGCGGCCAGGGCGCCCAGGTCGCGATGGAGATCCGCGAGGCCAAGGCGATGGAGCAGTACCTCGACCTGGTGCTCGGCACCGTCCAGGCGGCGAAGGCCTGAAGCGGCTTTCGCTGGCCTCCCCCGGCCGCTGCCCAGCCTGTTGCGCATGAAGCTCGTCATCGCCGGAGACCACGCCTCGCCCGCGCTCAAGCGCAGTCTGATCCACCACCTGCGTGGCCGGGGTCACGACATCGAGGACCTCGGCACCGACAGCGAGGCGAGCGTCGACTACCCGGACTACGCCGCCCTCGCCTGCCAGGCGGTGCTCGACGGCCGCGCCGAGCGCGCCGTGCTGATCTGCGGCACCGGCATCGGCATCGGCATCGCCGCCAACAAGATCCACGGCATCCGTTGCGGCGTCGCGCATTCGCAGCAGACCGGCCGCCTGGCCTGGGAGCACAACCGCGCCCAGGTGCTGGCGATCGGCGCCCGTGTGCTCGATGCCGCCACCGCCTCGGCGACGGTCGACGCCTGGCTTGACGCCCGCGCCGACGAGGGGCCGCGCCATCTGAACCGCCTCGCCAAGATCGCCACCCTGGAGGGGGATAATCCATGTTCGACCGGATCAAAAGCCTGCTGACTGGTGGGAAGCCCATGAACGCCGAATCCCTCATCCGCGACGGCCGTCTGGTCGCCGCTGCCATCGAAGCAGCCCCTGGCGATGCCGCCCAGTTGGCGCCACTGTTGAGCGGTCCAGCGGCCCCGGCCGCCGCCATCGTCGCCGGACTGAAGGGTGCGCCACTTGTCGCGCAGCTGCGGCCGCTGCTCACCCAGGAGGGGCTGCCTGGTCGCGCCGCCGCCTGGGCCCTGGGGCGCCTCGGCGCGCAGGATCAGTTGCTTGCCGCCACCGTCGATGGCGGACTCGATCAGCGCGACAACGCCTACTGGGGTCTGGCGGTGCTGGCCGGAGCAGGCAAGGCGACGCCGGCCCTAGCGCCGGCCCTGCGCGAGCGCGTCGCCGCCGAAATCGCCAAGGCGAAATCGGGCGGCACCGGCCTGGGCGAGCACGCGGTGCGCGCCCTGGCCGTGCTCGGCGATGCCGAGGTCGGAACGCTGGCCCAGGCGGTGGTCGACGGCGACCGCTTCTGCGACCGCTTCGAGTTGCAGCGCATCAAGAAGGCGGTGGCTGACGGCAACCGCGACCGCGAGGCAGTGCACCAGTTCACCGTGCCGTGGACCGAGGTCTTCGCCGACCATCTCGCCGCCGAGCCGCAGGCCGAGGCGCCACCAGCCGAACCGCCGGCCACCAAGTCGCCGGTGCCGGTGACCAACGCGCCGCCATCCTACGATCTCGGCGGTGGCGGCGTCACCGCACCGCCTGCGGAAGAGGCGCTCGACGGCGAGGTCGCGCCCGGCGGCGGCGCTCCGGTCGACTGGCCGGGCTTCCTCGCCAGCCCTGAGGTGGCGGCGCTGCAACCGCAGGTCAAGCAGATGGCCGGCCAGCTCGGGCAGCTGCTCGAGAAGCTGGCGCAGCAGGCGGTCGGCGCCCAGCTCACCGACCTGTCACGCGACGAGTTCGCAGCTCTGCTCACCCAGGTGCTGCCGCAGGCCCTGCCGCCGCAGCATGTGCAGGCGGCGTTGTCGCCGCATGCTATCAACTCCTACCAGGCGCTGGCCAAGTTCCTGCTGCGCACCGGCGCGGCGATACAGGGCGACGGCCTGCTCCAGGGCGTCAAGCTGGTGCGCCAGCTGATGACCGAGCAGATCCGCCGCAGCGGCATCCTCGGCGGACCGGACTATGCCGATCCGGACGACAAACCGGTGATCAGCAAGTGAAGGAGGAAGCGTTGCGGCGCGCTGTTGCGCGCGTTCCGTCCAGGCCCTGTCTCGTCGCCTGCGTGCCGTCCTTCCGCCTTGTCTCCGCATGACGTTGTTCCGGCCCTGCATCGATCTCCACGAAGGCGTGGTCAAGCAGATCGTCGGCGGCACCCTTGCCGAGGATGCGGCGCCGAAGACCAACTTCGTCGCCGAGCATCCGCCTGAGCACTTCGTCGCGATGTACCGGCGTGACGGCCTGACCGGCGGCCACATCATCAAGCTGGGCAAGGGCAACGACGATGCCGCCCGTGCGGCGCTGGCGGCATGGCCGGACGGCTTGCATGTCGGCGGTGGCATCGACGTGAGCAACGCAAAAGCATGGATCGAGGCAGGCGCTGAGAAGGTCATCATCACCTCGTGGTTGTTCCCGGAGGCAGCCTTCGCGCCTGAACGCCTGGCCGCACTGGTCGCTGCCATCGGGGCCCCGCGCCTGGTCATCGACCTGTCGTGCCGGCGCAAGGCCTGCGGCTGGAAGGTGGCGATGGACCGCTGGCAGCGCGTCACCGGCTTCGCCGTCGACGAGGGTAACCTTGCCCGCCTCGCCAGCTCGTGCAGCGAGTTTCTCATCCATGCCGCCGACGTTGAGGGCCTGTGCAACGGCATCGACGAGGAACTGGTCGACCGCCTTGGCCGTTGGTCGCCGATCCCGGTCACCTACGCCGGCGGCGCCCGCTCTCTCACTGACCTCGATCTGGTCGAGCGTGAATCGGCCGGCCGCGTCGACCTGACCATCGGCAGCGCCCTCGACATCTTCGGCGGCACCGGAGTGGCCTACGCCGACTGCGTCGCCTGGAACCGCACCAGGACCGCGGGCTTCAGCCCGCGTTGAGGTGTCGTGCGCGGGCTGAAGCCCGCGGTCCTCATTCCACCGTCAGCTGCGCGACGTAGTCGGCCAGCGCCTTGCGCTTGGCGGCGATGTCGCCGGCCAGCTGTTCGTCAGCGACGCGCAACTGGTCGAGGCGGGTCTCCTGCTCGTTGAGCTTGGTCAGCAGGCGTTTGCCGTAGTCGCTGCCCTGGTTGACCGAGCCGAGGTTGCGGCGGATGCGTTCCTGATCTTCGGTGATGGCGCGGATCTGCGCCTGGCCCTCGTCGCGGGTGCGTTGCGCGTTGCGCCAGGCTTCGACGAAGGCCCGCGCCTTGAGCAATGCGTCCTTCAGTGCCGGCTTCAGCTCGGTGCCGCTGAGGTACATGGCGACACGGTCCTCGTCGCCGTCGAGCAGCGCCACCGCCTCGCCCCACTGCATCCGTTCGGTGACCACCAGCTGGGTCTTGCCCTTGGCCGGCACCGCCAGCTTGAAGCGGTAGAGCTGGTCGGTGGTCTCTAGCGCCGCTGGCGTCTCATAGAGCTTCCACTCGCCGCCGGCGCGCGGGTGCTCGATGATCAACTGCTTGTCGGTGTCGCCCTGGTTCTCCGCCGCGTAGGTGCGGCCCTGTAGGCTGACGAGCTGTAGCTGCAGCACGCCCTTGACGATGCGGGCGAGGGTACGGGTCTGCTGGTTGCGCGATTGCTCGGCATCGACCAGCACGCGCTGGTCGACGGCGAAGGAGATCAGGCGCACCTGACCCGGCGGCAGGGCGGTGAGCTGGGCGTCGCCGGCGTAGGTGCCGTCGTCATAGACCGTGATCGGGCCGGGGGTCAGGTGCAGCCCGGTGGAGTTGGTCAGGCGGGCGCCGGCCAACGGATTCCGCGGCAGCACGGCGCGGTTATAAATCGAGACGCGCTCGATCGGGATGTCCGAGCCGATGAACGGGATCATGGCGCTGCGCTGGCGCGGGATGGTCACCGTGCCGACGTTGTAGGTGAACAGCTCACCGACGCCCTGTGCCGCCTGGGTCGCGACCTGGATCGAGGAGGCCCCGTCGAACGGCCGGTCAGCGGCCGCGTACCCGCTGGCCGCCTCCATCGCCATGGCTGGTGCCGGAGCCGCCCTGCTCCGTAGCGACTGGTCTTCGTTGCGCATCTTGCCGGCCATGGCCTGGCGTGGCGCCTCATCGGCCGCCATGCCGCCGCCGTAGGCCACCGGCTTCAGGCCAGCCTGCAGTTCGGCCTGCACCACCGGCCGCTGGGCGTAGAGCGGCTGGTAGAGATCCTGTATGAACGAGATCGGCCGGCCGCTGACCAGGGTCAGCTTGACGTCGTTCCAGTCGCTCTCGGTCGGATTGTCGACGATCGCCCAGCCTTGGGCGTGGCCCTTGTCTTTGGTCAAAAGCAGGCGGTAGCTGGCCTTCCACACCGGTGCCTCGGCGACGTAGCCCAGACGCACATGCCGCTGGCCCTGGCCGTGGAAGTGCAGCGAGACCGGCTTCTTGTCCTGGTCGCGGGCGGCGGCGAGGGCGGCCAGCGCCTTGCCCAGCTCGGCGCGCAGGCCGGCATCGGCCGGCTTGACCGAACGCAGGTCGGCGAGGGCCAGTGGCCGGATCGCGCCGTCGGTGACCAGGTTGAGCGTCCACTGCACCTCCTGGCCGCCGTTGTTGGGCAGAACGCGGAGGCGTTGCTCGCAGCCCAGCACCACGCCGTCGATAGTCCCGTCGAGCACCTGCGCCTGCACCTGTGCGCCGCGCAACTGGTTGAGCAGGGCGGCGAGCGGTGGGTTGCCGCTGACGTCGACCTGGAAGCTCTTCAGCGTCTTGTCGAGCGGATCTTGCGAGGGGTAGCCGACCGCGCCGATCTTACCGCCGTCGAGGTCCTGCAGCACCAGGCTCTTGAGCACGTCGTTGATCTGGTTGGTGCGGAAGCGCAGCTCGGCGGTGGCGTCACCGTCGACCAGGCCGGCATGTTCGAACCAGCCGACGCCGCTGGAGAAGAGCGTGACCG
>JBBREK010000076.1:0-17351 GCA_038203025.1 Planctomycetota bacterium | reverse complement strand
CGGGGGGGAGTGTCGCCAGTACCTCGACCAGCTCGTGGCGCGCCTCGGCGAGGTTGGAGATGCGCTGTGGCTGGCACAGGTAGCTGGTGAAGCGCAGCGGCGGGCAGGCGCCCCAGGCGAGGGCGGCGAGGATGAGCGTGGGGAGGAGCCAGGAAGGGAGGGTCAAACTCCAGGCCCCCCCGGGCGGGTCGCCCGGGGGGGCGGGCGGGCGGGCCGCCCGCGCTCCCAGGGCAGAGGCAGCGGCGAGGAGGAGGAATGGGGCGATCTGGGCGTCATAGTGGTAGTCCGATGACAGCTGCGGCCAGTAGCCGGTGGCGAGGTTGAGCAGCACGCCAGGCAGCGCCGCCAGCGCCGCTACCGGGTCCAGCAGCGGCAGCAGGGCGAGCTGGCCGAGCAGGCGCAACAGATACAGACCCTTCCAGCCCGGTTCTGCCAGCGGCGCCAGACGGCCGGTGTGGGCCCAGTCTGCGCCGTCGCGCATCAGCGGCATCAGCCAGAGCGTGGCGCAGGCGGCCCAGGCCAGCGAGAGGCCGGCGATGACCAGGGCGGCGTGCGGGCTGGCGCACTTCCGCCAGGCCCACCACGCCAAGCCAAGGCCGGCCAGGGCGGCGCTCTCGCGGCTGGCCAGCAGCACTGCCAAGCCGAGCCACACCGCCCACCAGCACCGCCGTTCCAGCGCCACCAGAGCGACGGCCAGACCGGCGGCGCCGTAGAGCACCGGCTGCGGGTCGTACCACCACGCCGACCACAGCGGCACGTAGCCAAGGGTCAGCGCCAGCATCGCCCACCAACGCCAGCCGGTCACACCGCGCGTGTCGGCGTACCACAGCACCGACGCCGCGATCACCGCCACCGCCACGCCCTGGGCGGCGACCAGCCAGGCAGCGCTGGGGGCCAGCCAGTAGAGCGGCACAAACAGCGCGACCAGCGGACTGGCGTGCTCGCCGAGATGGTTGCGCGCCAGGATGTCGCTCCAGTAGCCGCGCCCCTCCGCGAGGTTCCACACCAGGTTGTGGTAGATGCCAAGGTCGAAGTCGCCGCCCCACAGCTGGTCGAGCCAGATCAGCCGCGGCACTACACCCAACAGCAGCAGGCCGACGACCAGCCACCAGCGCCGCATCAGCCACGTCCGTACCGGCATGGCGGGACGGTCGGGCGCAACCGGCCGCCGGCAAGGGCACTTCCTCCTCGGCCTGCCACTGGTAGCTTGAGGCCATGGACGAGGCCCGCCGTTTGCAGCTGCAGCGCTTCGCCCGCATGACCCCGGAAGAGCGTCTGCGCGTCGGCTCCGGCCTGTCGACCATCGGGCTGCGCTGGCGCCGTGCACGCAAGGCCCGCGGCTCGGCGGTGCCCGTAGCGACGTGATCGAATTCGAGACCGGCCTGCTGCAGGTGGTCGCGGCCTGCGACCGGCTCGGCCGGAGGTTTGCAATCGGCGGCTCGGTGGCGGTCATGCTGCACGGCGAACCGCGCGCCACCGCCGACGTCGACCTGGTGCTGGACGCCGGGCCGGCAGATGCCGAAGCCCTCATCGCCGCCTTCCCCGCCGCTGACTGGTACGTGCCGCCGGTCGAAGTCGTGCGGCGTGAGCTGCTGCGCGGCGCGCAGGGCTTGTTCAACCTGCTGCCCCACGACACCGGTATCAAGGCCGACATCTACCCGGCGGGCGGCGACAGCTTGATCCGCTGGGGCCTCACCCATGCCATACAGATCGAGGCCTTCGGCGTGTTCTTGCCCGTCGCTCCGGCCGCCTATGTCGCAGCGATGAAACTGCGCTGGTGGGACCGCGGGCGTTCGGACAAGCATCTGCGCGACATCCGCGGCATGCTTGCCATCTCGCCAGAGGTGCAGACCGACGACCTCGTCCGTCCCTGGCTGGAAAACCAGACCCAGCGGACCGCCTGGGACGACTGCCGCCGCCATGCCGGCGAGGAATGACATGACCAACCTGCACACCCCCCGCAACATCCTCGTCACCGGCGGCGCCGGCTTCATCGGCACCGGCCTGGTGCGCTACCTGCTGGAGCGCACCGCGGCGCAGCGCGTCGTCGGGCTCGACCTGCTGACCTACGCCGGCAACCGCGCCAACCTCGCCGGGCTGGACGGGCCGCGCTTCCGCCTGGTCGAGGGCGACATCTGCGACGGCGCGCTGGTCGCACGGCTGCTCGCCGACGAGGCGATCGACACGGTCCTGCACCTGGCTGCCGAAAGCCACGTCGACCGCTCGATCGAGGACCCGCTCGCCTTCGTGCGCACCAACGTCGTCGGCACCGCCACCCTGCTGCACGCCGCACGCGACGCCTGGAAGGGCCGCAGCGACGTGCGCTTCCACCACGTCTCCACCGACGAGGTGTTCGGCTCGCTGGGCGAGACCGGCCTGTTCCGCGAGGACACGTCCTACGACCCGTCCAGCCCGTACAGCGCCTCGAAAGCGGGCAGCGACCACCTCGCCCGCGCCTGGCACCGCACCTACGGCCTGCCGGTGACGATCACCAACTGCTCGAACAATTACGGGCCGTGGCAGTTCCCCGAGAAGCTCATCCCGCTGATCATCGCCAAGGCCCTGGCCGGCCAGCCGCTGCCGGTCTACGGCAAGGGCCTGAACATCCGCGACTGGCTGTTCGTCGAAGACCACTGCGCCGCCATCGAGCTGGTGGTGCGCCAAGGCACGCCCGGCCGCACCTACAACGTCGGCGGCCGCGCTGAACGGCGCAACATTGACGTCGTCCACGACCTCTGCGACACCCTCGACCGGCTGCGCCCGGATCCGGCCGGGTCCTACCGCCGCCTGATCACCTTCGTCGCCGACCGTCCCGGCCACGACCTGCGCTACGCCATCGACGACGGCCGCATCGCCGCCGAGCTGGGCTGGGCCCCGACCGTCGACTTCCAGCAGGGGATCGCCCGCACCGTGCAGTGGTACCTCGACCATCAGGACTGGATCCAGACGCTGATCACCCGGCACAGCGCGACGCAGCGGCGGGGCCTGGCCTAGATGCCGGAACGGCCGCGCCTCCTCGGCGTCGACTACGGCCGGGTGCGCCTCGGCATCGCGGTGTCGGACGCGCTTGGTCTGGGTGCCACACCGCTCGGCTTCCTCCGTCGCGAGAACGACACGCAGGCCGCCCGCCTGGTGGTCACGCTCGCCACCAAAGAGCGGGTCGGCGGCCTCGTCCTTGGCCTGCCAATCAACGCCGACGGCAGTCACGGCGGCAACGCCCGCTGGGTGCAGGCCTTCAGCACCCAACTGGCCAAGCTGACCGCCCTGCCCATCACCCTGGTCGACGAGCGCTATTCCAGCGGCGAGGCCGAGGCCGAGCTGCGCCAAGCTGGGAAATGGCCCTGCGATCCCGGCTGGATCGACGCCCAGGCGGCGGCGATCGTGCTGCGGCGACATCTGGCAGGGGAGGCGTAGTTGGACCTCCGACGAGCTGGAGCTCGTCGGTCCCAGGAGCCACTGGCCTGACGGCGCTGCGGCCTACGCTGCGCAGCGCGTGCTGACCGTCATCGACAACTACGACTCCTTCACCTACAACCTCGTCCAGTACCTCTGGGAGCTGGGGACGCAGGTGCGGGTCTACCGCAACGACGAGGTGACCGCCGCCCGGGTGCTGGAAGACCGCCCCGATCACATCCTCATCTCGCCCGGCCCCGCCTCGCCGACCGAGGCCGGCATCTCGCTGGAGGTCATCCGCCTGGCCGCCGACGCCACGGTCCCCCTGCTCGGCGTCTGTCTCGGCCACCAGTCGATCGGCCACGCCTTCGGCGGTGTGGTGCGCCGCGCCGGCCGCCTGATGCATGGCAAGACCAGCCGCATCGTCCACGATGCCAAGGGCGTCTTCACCGGCCTGCCGTCGCCCTTCACCGCCACCCGCTACCACTCGCTGGTGGTCGATGACGCCCTGCCCGTCTGCCTGGTCGCGACCGCCTGGAGCGAGGACCAGCACGAGCTGATGGGCATCCGCCACGTCTCCCTGCCCATCGAAGGCGTGCAGTTCCACCCCGAGAGCTTCCTCACCGAGCACGGTCACGCCATGCTCAAGAACTTCCTGGAAGGAAAGCGGTGATGCCGGACGAGGAGCAGGACCAGGACCGCGGGCTTCAGCCCGCGTCGAACGAGCCGTCGCCAGCGCCCACCGACGCGCCAGCGCCCGCCGACGCCCCGCCCCCCGACGCCGCCGAGTTGACCCCGACGGAACTCCGCATGGCGGTGGAAGGCGTGCTCTTCGTCTCGCCCAAGCCGGTGCTGATGGCGCGGCTGCTCGACTGCCTACCCGGCACCGACGAGGACCACCTGCGCGGACTGCTGCACGGCCTGCAGGCGCGCTGGGCACGCGAGCGCCGCGGCTGGGACCTGCTGGAGATCGCCGGCGGCTGGCAGCTGCTCACCCGCGCCGAGGTCCACCCGTGGGTGCGCCGCTTTGAGAAGCGTGCCCTGCCCGACAAGCTGACGCGCAGTGCCCTGGAGACGCTGGCGGTGGTCGCCTACAAGCAGCCGGTGACGCGCGGCGCCATCGAGGACGTGCGCGGCGTGCAGTGCGGCCCGGTGCTGCGCCAGCTCATGGACCTCAAGCTGGTGCAGGTCACCGGCCGCGACGAGCACGCGCTCGGCCGGCCGCTGCTCTACGGCACCACCGAGGCCTTCCTTCAACGCTTCGGTCTGGCCCGGGTCGAGGACCTGCCGAAATCGCACGAATTCGGAGCCGCCTGATGCCGAAATGGGCCTATGCCATCATCGTCGCACTGATCGCCGTGCTCGCCGGCTATACCTTGTGGCCGGACACCGGCGCCAACGGCGTCGCCGTCTTCCCGCCCAAGATCACCGAGCCATTCACCGTCACCGGTGACCTCGGCGAGCAGCGCGTCGAAGGCGGCCGGGTCAAGGTCGCCGGACTCGACCGCCCGTCCGATCCGCAGGCCGTCGCCGGCTTCGCCGCCGGTGCCACCGCGCTGAAGGTCGCCCCCGACCGCGTCGTCGACGGCATCGATGCGCAGGCCGCCCGCGCCTGGGGCATCGACGGCACGCATCGGCTGGTGGTTGGCGAGGCCGAACGCCAGTGGGGCGAGGCCGACGGCACGGCAGCCGTGTGGGATCCAGCCGCCCGCCGCGTCTGCCTGGTCGATCCCAGGGTGCTGCAGCGCCTCGCCCAGGCGGCGGCCCGCCTCGACACCCGCACCCTGTTGGAACTGAAGCCCGAAGAGCCGATCGACTGGCTGCAGTTCGACGCTGTCCGCCTGGCCCGCATCCAGGGTGCCTGGCGCTTCCCCGGCGACACCCGCCCGCGCGCCAGCGGCCGGGTCGAACGGGTGCTCGCCGCCCTGCGCGCCGTGCAGCTGACCAGCACCGCCGGCGCCCCAGCCGGGGCGGTCGTCGCGCACGAGCTGCGCCTGCCCGGACTGACCGGGGTCGAGGAGCATCTGCGCATCCTCCACCTCGACGACCGCGTCTTCGTCGAGCGCGCCGGCACCCCGGCGCAGGAACTGCCCGCCGCCGAGGCCACCGCGCTCGACACCGCCCTGGCTGCCCTGGCCGAGGACCGCCTGCTCGACCCGCTCGGCGTCGGCTCGCCCGACACCATGGTGGTGACGCGCGCCGGGCGCGAGGTGTTCCGCCTGGCGCGGCGCGGCACCTACGGCTCTGACGGCCAGAAGCCGTGGGAGGTGCGTTGGGATGGCGGGGCCGAGCCAGCCGCCAAGGACATCGGCGAGCGCATCCAGAAGGCCGTGCTCGACCTGGTCCTCACCGATGCGGCGCAGTCGCCCGAGCCGCTCTGGCCAGGCGCCACCAGCATCCAGCTGAGCCCCGAATACGGCAGTCCGCTGCACGTCGTCATCGGTCGCGACCGTGCCTGGGCCGACGGTTGGGAAGGCCGCGTCGCCGCCATGCCGGAGGTGCTGACCAACCTGCGCCCCGACGCCTGCTTCGACCTGCACCCGTTGCCGGTCGAACTCGATCGCGTGATCAAGCTGCAGCGCCGCTGGACGGCCGATCCGGCCCGTGACGAAGTGCATGCCCGCGCCACGGGCGGCAGCTGGGCGCGCAGCTTCCCCGCCGGCGCCACCCCGGCCGATGCACTCGCCGTTGGCCGCCTGGCGCGCAGCCTGGTGCGCCTCAACGCCAAGGCGGTACGTCTGGCCACGCCCGCCGAACGCGCCCTGCCCGCCACTGCCGAGATCGCTGTACGCGTCGCACCGGTGAAGGTCAACATGACCGGGGCCGAGGACGAGGTCGAGCTGGACGACACCGTGCCGCAGGACAAGGCCTGGCGCCTGCTGCCCGAGCCGGCCGCCGACCGCCTGTTGCCGATCGGCCAGAACTGGCTGATGGTCGACACCCTCGGCGGACTGGTCTTCACCATCGATGCCGCCGACGCCGAGGCCCTGCTCGCCGACGTCGCCAGCACCCGGCTGTTCCCGATCGCCCCATCGCTGGTCGCAGCTGTCGAGGTCGCCGGCGAGCACAGCTTCCGCCTCGCGCGCAGCGGCTCCGACTGGACCATCCGCCAGGACGGCCACGACGCCCCGGCCGACGCCATCGCCGCGCGCCGCCTGCTGCGCGCGCTCGCGGCGCTCGACGCCCGCGGTGCGGCCACGGCGCCAACCGATGACGCCACCGTCATCGTGGTCGAGACCGTCGACGGCGAGCGCCTGATGGCCCACGTCCGTGTCCTTGCCCCCGACGAGGTCGTCGCCGGCACCGAACTCGGCGGCGTCCGCCTCGACGCCGCCGCCTGGGCCCAGGTCGCACTCGACCCGGCCGCCTACGCGGCCGGGTCCGCCAAGTGAATCAACGGCCGGGCGCCAGCCTGAAGCAGCGCGTCCTCGCCGATCTGCAGGCGGCCGACTGCTCGCCGCTGCACCGCTTCGGCCAAAACTTCATGGTCGACACCCGGGTGCTCGATGACTTGTGTGCCGCCCTGCCGCTGGCCGCTGGCGCACGCGTGGTGGAGATCGGTCCAGGCACCGGCGTGCTGACGGCGCGGCTACTGGAAGCCGGGGCGCAGGTCCTGGCGGTGGAGATCGACCGCGGCCTCGCCGCCTGGCTGGAGACCAGTCTGGTGCCGCGTGGCCTGCAGCTGGTGCACGGCGACGCCCTGGCCGGCAAATCGCGCCTGCATCCGGCGATCCGCGCCTTCGCCGAGGCCGGCCCCTGGCTGCTGGCCAGCAACCTGCCCGACGACGTCGCCATCCCGGTGCTGCTGGAATCGGCCGCTCTGCCGCGCCCGCCCGAAGCCATCGCCGCCACGGTGCAGTTCGAATGCGGCCAGCGCCTGTGCAGCCGGCCGGGCGAAAAGGCGTGGGGCGCCAGCGCCGCCGTCTTCCAGGCTGCCGGCACGCCGCGCCTGGTGCGCCGCATCGGCCGCGAGGCCTTTCATCCCCGCCCCAACGTCGACAGCGCCATCGTCGCCTGGACCCCGCGCGCCGCGCTGCCCGACGGCTTCGCCGTCTGGGTGCGCGCCGTCTTCGCCTACCGCCGCAAGGTCCTGCCAGGGGCCCTGCGCGACGCCGGCCTGCTGCGCGCCGAGGCCGAGGCCGCCTGTGCCCGCGCCGGCATCGATCCGGCCCGCCGGCTGGAGGGCCTGGACGCCAGCGAACTGCTGGCGCTGCATGCCAACCTGGGAGCGCGGGCCGCTGGCCCGGCCGTCCCCCCGGCCGGGGCTGGTTGATCAGCTGCCCCAGAACTCCGCGCTTTTCCCTCCCGTGCCGCTGGCATGCGCAATCCGCCAGCCAGGCTTCGTCAACCATGCGCCCGCTCCTCGCCCTCCTTGCCCCGGTCATCCTGACCTTCCTCTGCGCCGGCGAACCCGCCGCTCTCCCGCCTGGCGTCATCGCCACGGTCGGCAGCAGCGAGCTCACCATGGCGCAGCTGACCAGCGCCCTGCTCAAACGCGAAGGCGCCGACGCGCTGCAGAACTGGGTCCAGGGCCATCTCGACGGCCTCGACTGGAACGAGATCAAGGACAACACCGTGATCATGTCGGTCGCCGGCCACGAGCTGCGCAAGCGCGAGCTGGCGGAGATGCTGATCAAGGAGAAGGGCGCCAAGGTGCGCGAAGAGCTGATCGACACCGCCGTGGTCGAGCAGGCCGTCGCCAAGGCCGGCATCGCCCTCGACGACGCCCTGCTGGCGACGGAATACCGCCTGATGGAGCGCGACTTCCAGCGCCGTCTCACCGCCCAGGGCCAGGGCCACGTCGACTTCGCCAGCTACCTGCGCGTGAAGGAGAAGATGTCCGTCGAGCAGTTCCTCACCCAGCCGGCGGTGCGCATGCTTGCCGGCATCCATGGCCTGCTGCGCCTGCGCATCGCCAGCGAGTACGACGACGCCAAGTTGCAGGCAAAACTCGACGCCGAACGGGCACGTTGGGACCAGCACGCCGGCGTCGACCTGCGGGTGATCCATCTGCCGTGGAAGCGTGACGCCAAGGGCGCGGTTGCCCCCGAGGAGCAGGTCCGCCTGCAGAGCGTGGTCAATCTGATCCACCGCCAGATCGCCACCAAAGAGGTCACCTTCGCCAAGGCCTGGGAGGCCTTCGGCAAGGCCTGGGACGCCAGCGGTCCCGGCGGCCACATCGGCTGGGTCGATGCCGAGGGCCAGCGCAGCGACGAGGCCGCCCGACACATTCCCAAGCCGCTGGTCGAGCGCGCCTTCGCCGCGGAAGGCGCTTATCCCATCTTGCTGCCGCCGCACGTCTACGCCGACGGCATTAACCTGGCCGAGGTGCTGGGCAAGCGTGCCGCCCAGGCCGTCACCCTGGCTGGGGTCAAGGACGCGCTGATCCAGGACATCCTGGAGAAGGAACTGGAGACGCGCACCAAGACCCTGGTCGCGCAGCTGCGCCGCGAAGCCGCGATCACCTATGGATCGCTGCCCGAGGCTGCGCGCTGATGCTCATCGAAACCCTCAAGGTCTTCATCCCGGTATTCGTCATCGTCAGCCCGATGGGCGCGGTGCCGCTGTTCCTGGGCATGACACAAACCAACACGCCGGCCCGGCGGGCGCGCACGGCGTGGATCGCCGCGCTTACCACCGCCCTGACCCTGGCGGTGACGGCGCTGATTGGCCAGTACATCTTCGACTTCTTCGGCATCTCGGTCGATGCCTTCCGCATCGCCGGCGGCATCCTGCTGTTCATCATCGCGCTCGACTTCGTCCAGGTGCGTCAGACGCGCATGAAGGCGACCGACTCCGAGATCGCCGAGGGCGTGGACAAGAACGAGGTCGGCATCATCCCACTGGCCATCCCAATGCTTTCCGGCCCCGGCGCCATCGCCACAGTGATGGTACTCGCCGGCGCCGGCCGTGGCTGGACCACGACCGTCCCATTGCTGCTCGCCATCCTCCTGGTCGGCTTGGCCACCCTGATCACCCTGCTGTTTGCAGCCCGCATGCAGAAGCACCTCAGCGCCACTACCCTGGGCATCGTCCTGCGCCTGGAGGGCCTGCTACTGGCGGCGATCTCCGTTCAAATGGTCGTCACCGGGGTGACGAATCTGGTCGTCGAGTCGCTGGGCCGGAACGGGTAGGACAGGACCGCGAGCTTCAGCCCGCGTTGCGGATCCAGCACCAGCCAGCAGAGAGACCTGGTCCCGACGCGGGCTGAAGCCCACGGTCCTTTCGCATGGCCAGCCGCCTTACTTCCCGAGTCCGTGCACCGTCTTCTGCCAATAGTGGGGCTTGGTGATGACCTCCCACACGCCCTTCCAGGCCGCGATGCTGATCAGCACCCAGTAGAGCGGTGATAGCAGCGCCGCCAGCAGCAGGCCCTTCTGGCCGGGACGACGGCCGTAGACCGCGGCGGTGACGATGAAGGCGAGGTTGCCCAGGGTCAGGGCGATGGCGGCGATGAAGAACACCACCGACAGGGTGCCGAGCACCGGATCTTCGAGGCGGCCAGTGTAAAGCATCTGCCAGGACAGCGGCTCGACCGCCGACAGCGGATCGTCGGGTACCGGATGGCGGGTGGTCAGCAGCTCCCACAGGTGAAAGCCATGCGACATGTCGATGGCGAGCAGGGCACCGTAGATCGCACTGCTCACCCACAGCACCAGGTTCAGGGCCGACAGCGCGGCGACGCAGAACACGCTCATGACGAAGCCGAAGGCACCCCACGGACCGAGGCGGGCGAGCAGCCACAGCGGCCGGCGCCACCACACCAGATGAGTGATGAGATAACCCTTGAGCCAGCGGCTGCGCTGGCGGATCCAGTTGCCGACCCGGCTGTTGGCCTCTTCCCAGGTCACCGAGTCGAGCATGCGCGTGCGGTGGCCGGCGACGTGCAGGCGCACGCCGAGGTCGCAGTCCTCGGTGACGTTGAACGGATCCCAACCGCCCAGTTGGCGCAGCACGGCGGTGCGAAAATGGTTGCTGGTGCCGCCCAGGGGCAGCGGCACGCGCAGGCGTTCAAGGCCGCTGAGGTAGCGGCGGAACCACACATTGTACTCCAGCGCGAACCAGCGGGTCAGCAGGTTCTGGGCATGGTTGTGGTAGGCCAACTGGGCCTGCAGACAGGCGATCGACGGCGGGCTGGCGCGGAACAGCATCACCGCCTGCTTGAGCTGGTCGGGGTCGGGCTTGTCCTCGGCGTCGTAGATCACCAGGTACTCGCCACGTGCTGCCGCCAGACCGTGGTTGCAGGCGCGCGGCTTGGTCTTGGGGCTGGCCGGCGGGGCGACGATGACCTCGATCCAATCGGGCAGGCCGGCCCGCTCCAGCGCTGGCAGGGTCTCCGGATCGTCGGCCTCCAGCAGCAGTTTCACGTCGAGGCGCTCACGCGGGTAGTCGAGGGCCTGCAGACTGGCAAGGATCGACGAGGCGACCTCGGGCTCGCGGTAGAGGGGCACCAGCACGGTGTACACCGGCCACATCTCGGCCGGCACGTCGACCGGCAGTTGCGCCTTGGGCGGCAGCCGTCCGCCCAGGCCCAGCGCCAGCAGGCGGAAGACGATGGTCGCGGCGTAGACCACGCAGATCACGCCGGTGACCACGCCAAGACAGGCGAGCGGATCGTAGAGCAGCAGATAGGCCAGGGCGATCAGAGCGGCGCCGAGCCAGGGCTCCTGCGCGGCTGGCACGCCGTGCGGCCGCAGGCGCGAACCCAGCAGCGAGCACAGGGCCCCGCCGAGCAGCATGCCGCCGAGCGCGGCGCGCGGGTTGCCGATTAGACCGTGCACGAAGCGCACCAACTCGCCCTCGGCCCCGGCCAGCGCCTCGGGCATGCCGCCGAGCTGCGAACCGGCGATGCCGACCACGACGGCGGCGACGGCGCCATAGAGGATCCACCACCAGTGCACGATATGCGCGGCGCAGGTGGCGCGATTGGCCTCGAGGTAGGCGCGCACCAGCGGGTCGGCGCCGCCGGCATCCAGGTCGATGCGGGTGGTGCCGCTCACGGCTGCACCCCGGCCGGGGCGGTGACCGTCACGCTGCGACCGGTGGTGGCATGGGCGAAGGTCAGCCGCCAGTCCGGCCGCAGGGCCTCGCCGACCCGTTCCGCCCACTCGACCACCGCCACCGCGTCGGCGCACAGCTCGTCGAAGCCGAGGGCGGCGAGCTGACCGGGGGTGTTCAGGCGGCAGGCGTCGACATGGATCACGGGGGGGGTGCTCTCGTAGCGGTGAAGTAGCGTGTACGTCGGGCTGGTGACGCACGTTGCATCGCCGCCCAGAGCCGCGACCAGATGCCGCACGAAAGTCGTCTTGCCCGCCCCCATCGGCCCGTCCACGGCGAGCCGGTCGCCAGCCTGCAGATGCGGGGCGAGGCGCCGGGCCAGACCGGCCATCGCCGCTTCGTCGGGGAGGTCCACGAACATGGAACGGCCATGATCGCGGGATGGGACGGTGTGAAAGGGGAAGTCGGAGGCCGTGTGGCTGCGTGTTCCGCCTTCAGCCTTCAGCCTTCAGCCTTCCGGTGCCATGCTTGACCCCCCTCCCCCCGCAGTCTGATCCCCCACCATGACCTTGGCCCCGCATCCCGACCGCTTCGTTGACCGCCACCTCGGGCCGACCATGGCCGAACGTACGATGCTGGCACGGAAGCTGGGCTACGACTCGCTCGACGCGCTGATCGACGCGGTGGTGCCGGCCGACATTCGGCGCAAGACGCCGCTGAACGTGCCACCCGCCGCCGGCGAGGCCGAGGCCACCGCCGAGCTGGCCGGCCTGGCCCGGCTCAACGAACCGCGGCGCAGCTACCTCGGCATGGGCTACCACAACTGCCACGTGCCGGCGGTGATCCAGCGCGGCATACTTGAGAACCCGGGCTGGTACACCCAGTACACCCCCTACCAGGCCGAGATCAGCCAGGGTCGCCTGGAGATGCTGCTGAACTTCCAGACCCTGGTCACCGAGCTGACCGGCCTGAGCGTGGCCAACGCCAGCCTGCTCGACGAGGCCACCGCCGCCGCCGAGGCCATGCACCTGGCCGCCGGCCACAAGCCGGACGGCTCAGTCTTCCTCGTCTCGATGAAGGTGCATCCGCAGACCATCGACGTGCTGCGTACGCGGGCCCGCGAGATCGGCCTGGAGGTGCGGGTGGCCGACCACCGCTCGGTGCAGGTCGACGCCAAGGTCATCGGCGCCCTGGTGCAGTACCCCGGCACCGACGGTCCGATCCGCGACTTCCGTCCGCTGGCGACCAAGCTGCACGAGGTCGGCGCACTGCTGTGCGTGGCCTGCGACCCGCTCGCCCTGACCGTGCTGGAGCCGCCGGCCGCCTTCGGCGCCGACATTGCGCTAGGCAGCCTGCAGCGCTTCGGCGTGCCGCTCGGCTACGGCGGTCCGCATGCCGCCTTCTTCGCCGTCAGCGAAGCGCTGAAGCGCGCCATGCCCGGCCGTCTGGTTGGTGTCAGCAAGGACCGCCGCGGCGGCCGCGCCCTGCGTCTGGCCCTACAGACCCGCGAACAGCACATCCGCCGCGAGAAGGCGACCAGCAACATCTGCACCGCCCAGGCCCTGCTCGCCAACATGGCCGCCGCCTATGCCATCTGGCACGGGCCCGAGGGCCTGATCGCCATCGCCACGCGGGTGCACCGGCTGACCCGCATGCTGGCCATCGGCCTGCACCGCCTCGGCTACCACGTCCGTACCGAGCCGTGCTTCGACACCATCAAGGTCGGGCGCGGCCCACGCCTGCCCTCCGAGATCCAGCGCGCCGCCGACGCGCGCGGCATCGATCTGCGCCTGCCCGACGCCCAGCACGTCGTCATCGCGCTGGACGAGACCACTACCGACGCCGACGTCGCCGATCTCTGGGCGGCGTTCAACGGCGGCGAGGATCCACGCTTCACGCCTGCCGACCTCGGCCTGCCCAAGGAGGACTTTGGCCCCTTCGCCCGCAAAGACGCCTTCCTGCGCCAGGCGGTCTTCCACGCCCATCGCAGCGAGACGGCGATGATGCGCTACCTCAAGGCGCTGGAGTCGCGCGACCTGTCGCTGACCCACAGCATGATCCCGCTGGGTTCCTGCACGATGAAGCTGAACGCTGCAGCCGAGCTGATGCCGATCAGCTGGAAGGGCTTTGCCGGCCTGCACCCCTTCGCCCCCGCCTCCACCGCCCAAGGCTACCAGCGCCTGTTCGGCCAGCTGGAACAATGGCTGGCCGACATCACCGGCCTGGCCGCGGTATCGCTGCAGCCGAACTCCGGCAGCCAGGGCGAGTACGCCGGCCTGCTGGCGATCCGCGCCTACCAGCGCGCCTGCGGCGAAGGCCACCGCAACGCCTGCCTCATCCCGGTCAGCGCCCACGGCACCAACCCGGCGAGCGCGGCGATGGCCGGCCTGCGCGTGATCGCCGTCGCCTGCGATGTCGATGGCAACGTCGACCTTGCCGATCTGGCGAAGAAGTCCGCCGAGCACCGCGAGAAGCTGTGCTGCCTGATGGTCACCTATCCCAGCACGCATGGCGTGTTCGAACCGGGCCTCGCCAAGGCGACCAAGCTGGTGCACGAGGCCGGCGGGCAGGTCTACATGGACGGCGCCAACATGAACGCCCAGGTCGGCCTGACCAGCCCGGGCCTGATCGGTGCCGACGTCTGCCATCTCAACCTGCACAAGACCTTCGCCATCCCGCACGGCGGCGGTGGCCCGGGCATGGGCCCGATCTGCGTGGCGCGGCACCTTGCACCCTACCTGCCCAAGCACGGCGTGGTGCCGGTGGGTGGCTTCGGCACCGATCCGGGTCCGGTCAGCGCCGCGCCGTGGGGCAGCGCCTCGATCCTGCCGATCCCGTGGATGTACATCCGCATGCTGGGCTGGGATGGCCTGCTTGAGGCGACCAAGGTCGCGATCCTCTCTGCCAACTGGATCGCGCACCGCCTCGGCGGGCACTTCCCGGTGCTGTACCGCGGCGCCAAGGGGCTGGTCGCACACGAGTGCATCCTCGACCTCCGTCCGCTGCAGGCGCAAACCGGCATCGGCGCCGAGGACGTCGCCAAGCGGCTGATGGATTACGGCTTCCACGCCCCGACCCTCAGCTTCCCGGTCGCCGGCACGCTGATGATCGAGCCGACCGAGAGCGAGCCCCTCGACGAGCTCGACCGCTTCTGCGACGCCATGATGGCGATCCACGCCGAGATCCAGGCGGTGGCCGACGGCCGCGCCGACCGCCTCGACAATCCGCTGAAGAACGCCCCGCACACCGCCGACGAGATCTGCGCCGACAGCTGGACACATCCGTACGGCCGCGAGCTGGCCGCCTTCCCGCTGCCCTACGTGCGCACGCGCAAGTTCTGGCCGGCCGTCGCCCGCGTCGACAACACCTGGGGCGACCGCAACCTCATCTGCACCTGCCCGACGGTCGAGGAGATGGCGGCGCGCTGACCTGGGCCTGGGAGCGCGGGCCGCTGGCCCGCCCGTCACCCCGGCCGGCCCGGCCGGGGTTCGAGAGAGGACCTTCTCAGCCAACGCCTCCAACCCAACCCCGGGCGAGCCGCCCGGGGTGACGGGCGGGCCAGCGGCCCGCGCTCCCAGGCTCGACCGTACTGAGGTCACTTACTTGCCAGCCGGATCCGCTTCGCCACCGTCGGTGGGATGTCCATCCCTCGCGGCTGGCACGGACGCGGATATCTGCCGCACGCCGACGTCCCGCGCAGCCACGCCATCACCTACCGCCTCGCGGACGCGTTGCCGGCGACAGTCATTCAGGCGATGCGCGATGAACTGTCCGGCCAGCCAGATCCCGAGCCGGAACTGCGCCGTCGCATCGACCTGTGGTGCGATCGCGGACACGGTGCCTGCATCCTGCAGCGACCCGACGTCGCCGAATTGATCCTCGCGAACTGGCGCCACTTCGATGGCGAGCGCTACCGCCTCGCCGCCTGCGTCGTGATGCCGAACCATGTCCACGTGCTGATCGACCTGGAACCGCAGGCCTCGTTGTCCACCATCGTCGGATCCTGGAAGAGCTACACCGCGAAGCGCATCGCCACCATCTGCGACCTGTCTCCACCGGTCTGGCAACCCGACTATTGGGATCGCTTCATCCGTGATGACGAACACCGCTTCCGCACGGTCGAGTACATCCGCAACAACCCGGTCCGCGCCGGCCTATGCAGAGCTCCAGAAGACTGGCCCTGGAGCAGCGCCCACTGACCCCCTGGGAGCGCGGGCCGCTGGCCCGCCCGTCACCCCGGTGCATTGCCCTGGGAGCGCGGCCGGCCCGGCCGCCCGTCACCCCGGACGGCTCGCCCGGGGTTCGAGGAGGGGAGAGGCGGGAGGCGGGGAGAGGCGGGGAGAGGCGGGGAGAGGCGGGGAGAGGCGGGAGGCGGGGAATTCCCAGCCGACTGTTCCAGCCAGCACCCGCTACCCCGGGCGGGCCGCCCGGGGTGACGGGCGGGCCAGCGGCCCGCGCTCCCAGGAAAATCACCTTACCGGCGCGCCGCGCCGGACGAAGGGTTCCCATCTCCGGTCGAGACTCCAGATCGACGCGCCGATGCGGCCCGCCACCGCCCACAGCAGGGCAGCCCGGCCCGGCAGGCGCAGGCCGACGCCGCGCATACGGCGGACCTGTCCGGCGGCAGCAAGATGGTCGTCGGTGCGCAGGATCACCTCGGGATAACCAGACAGCACCCAGCTCAGACGCGTTGCCTGGCGCTCGTCGTCGAGGCTGGCCAGCAGGTCCTGGCGGATCCAGCCCAGGGTCAGCACGCGTTTGGCGCGGACCAACTCGCGGAAGGCATGCACGACCCGCGGATCCGGATCCCGGCGGCCGAAGGCGCGCACCCACACATCCAGGTCGGGAATGACCGGGGCGTCCGGATTCACGCCTGCTCATCCAGCGCCGAGGGCGCCGGTCCAGCGGGGAAGGCGACGGTGCCGAGATACTCCAGCGACTTGGCCTGGCGGCGCCAGGCGATCGCCTCGCGCACCGCCGCGTCGACCGCCTCGCGCTTGCTGCGGAAGGGGCCGAGTCGCATCAACTCCTCGACGGCCGGAATGTCGATGTCGAGGTTGGTGGCCATGACGGCCAGCCTACGCGCGCTTCCGTCGCAGGAAGCCGGAGGCGAAGATGCCCAGCACGACCAGCGAGCTGGCCCAACCCTCGATCTCAACCAAGGGCCGATGGTGCAGCGCCCACTCCGCCTCGGCGTCGGCGAACTCGTCATCGCCGGCCTTGCCGGCGATGAAGCGGTCGCGCTTCGGGCCTTCCGGCGCGGTCAGGT
The DNA here is from genome assembly GCA_038203025.1 of Planctomycetota bacterium. GTDB lineage: Bacteria > Planctomycetota > UBA11346 > UBA11346 > UBA11346 > UBA11346. The sequence goes on along the minus strand of JBBREK010000076.1, from coordinate 691 downwards.
TGATGTTCAGCACATGCGGCACCGAGACGTGTGCTGGCAGATGGCGGTCGAGCTGCTGGCGGTACTCCTGCGCCGTGGTGTAGCCGGCCTCCGCCGGCAGGTGCCGCTCCAGCCCGACCACATCCATGGGGAACTCCAGCAGCAGCTTCAGGCCGATGACGCCAACGGCGGCGAAAGCGCACACCTCCAGGCGCGGGAACAGTTCCAGCAGCTTGACGAACCCCTGGGCGGCGAAGCGCATCGCCAGGATGCCGAGCAGGCCACCGACGATCAGCACCCACAAGTGCTTGGACAGCGCCACCGCCGCCGCGATCGAGTCGACGGAGAAGACGATGTCGGTCAGCTCTACCCAGACGACGGTGCTCCAGAAGGCGCCGAGGCCGAAGATCAGCTGGACCTTGCGCACCTGGTGCCGGCCACCGCCTTGCTTACGGAAGAAGTCGATGGCCAGCCAGCACAGGTAGATGCCGCCCACCACCTTGATCCACCAGATGGTCATGATCCACACCGCCAGGAAGAGGGCGGCGATGCGGAAGACATAGGCGCCGAGGATGCCGTAGCGCAGGGCCTTGCCGCGCTGTTCCGGCGGCAGGTCGCGCACCAGCAGGGCGAGGACCACCGCATTGTCGCAAGACAGCAGCCCTTCCAGGATGACGAGGACCGCCACCACCAGCAGATCCGCTGCCTGAAA
>JBBREK010000075.1:0-17567 GCA_038203025.1 Planctomycetota bacterium | reverse complement strand
CGCCCATCCCCACCCTAGGTTCCCGGTTTCCTGGAGTCCCCCGCATGCGCCTCCTCCTCGTGCCCGCCCTCGCCCTGCTGTTCACCGGCATCCCTCTGGTCTCGGCCGCCGATGACGTCATCGCCCCGATCGGCGCCAGCCTGGATAAGAACACCAACGTGCGCTTCGGCCCGTCGACCAGCGCGAAGGTGGTGGTGACGCTGAAGGCCGGCACGGCGATCGAGGTTTTCGGCCCCAGCAAGAGCTCGGCCGAGTGGTACGTCATCCGCTTCCCCAAGGAGGGGAAGGTGTGGGTGCACAGCGCCAACCTGAAGGCTCTCGACGGCGGCGTGCGCTACCAGGTGACGACTGACAAGACCCGGGCGCGCAACGATGCCACCCTGGCCGCCGATGTCGTCGCCGAGCTCAATGCCGGCGAGGTGGTCGAGGACAAGGGTCTGGTGGTCGGCAACTGGCGCGCGGTCAACATCCCCGACGCCGTCGCCTACGTGCACACCTCGCTGGTGGCCATGCCGGCGGACGCCAAGGCTGCGATGATCGATATCGCCACAAAGGCGGCCAACGCCGACATGGTCTGGCAGCAGGCCCTGTCGGTCTACGCCAAGTACGTCGAGACGGTCAAGGCCAGCCCGAAGGCCGCCGTCGGCCTCGACTGGGCGGGACTGGCGACACAGCTTGACGTGGTCATCGCCGGCCATCGCAGCGCCGCCACCCGCATCGCCGCCAAGCGCGTGCGCGATTCGATCAGCGCCATCCTGCCGCCGGCGCAGAAGGTCGCCGAGAACGCTGGCATCCAGCCACCGGCCCCGATCGCCCCGGCCCCGGTCAATCCGCCCGTTGCAGTCAACCCGGCCCCGACCGGCACAACGCCCGCACCGGTGGCGCCGACCGAAGCCGGTACGCCTGCCCCGTTGTCCGACGAGGCCATCCGCCACATGGTCCAGGCAACTCCGCCGCCCAGCCCCTGGCAGGCCGAAGGCCTGCTGGTTCAGCTCGACGAGTACCTGGCCAAGGTCGGCACCCGCGACGTGCTCATGGACGGCGACGGCAACGTCATCGCTTTCATCAAGTCGAAGGACGGCGTCGACCTCAAGCTGTCGGAAATCGTCAACCGCTACGTCGGCGCCAAGGGCGAGCTGCTCACCGTTCCGCCCGAGCAGAGCGGCCTGGCCGGCCCGACCAAGCTGGTCGTGGCCACCGACGTCGCCCCGCTGGGGCAATAGCCGTCCCGTAGCGCCGGCTTCAGCCGGCCCGGTGGGCGGACTTCAGTCCGCCCGAATGGAAACGTCTCATGTCGAAATCCACCTCGTCGCACGATACGCCGATGATGCGGCAGTATCTCGAAGCCAAGGCCGAGCACCCCGAGGCGGTGGTGCTGATGCGCATGGGGGACTTCTACGAAGCGTTCCTCACCGACGCCGAGGAACTGTCGCGCATCTGCGGCGTCACCCTGACCAGCCGCAACAAGGACAGCCCCGATCCGATCATGATGGCGGGCGTGCCGCATCACAGCCTGCAGACGCATCTGCCCAAGCTGCTGGCGGCCGGCAAGAAGGTGGCGGTGGTCGATCAGCTTGAAGACCCGGCCCTGGCCAAGGGCCTGGTCAAACGCGGCCTGACCCGCGTCATCACCCCGGGAACGCTGGTCGACGAAAGCGGCCTGGAGGCGCAGGCCGCCAACCATCTGGTCGCGCTGACGGCGCTGGACGGCGCCGTCAGCATCGTTGGCATCGCCGCCCTCGACGTCTCGACCGGTCGCTTCACCGTCGAGGAAGCGCGCGATGCGGGCGAGCTAGCCCTCGCCCTGGCCCGCCTCGCGCCGGCCGAACTGCTGCTGCCGGCAGCGGTTCGCGAACACGAGGACACGCCGGAACGCCTCGCCCGTCTGCTGCCGACCGTGCCGCCGCTGGCCAGTCTCGCCGCCTACGCCTGGCAGCCGGCCGACGCCCGACGGCATCTCGCCGAGACGCTCAAGGTCGGCTCGCTCGACGGCTTCGGCATCGGCCCCGGCGACGACCATCTCGCCGCCGCGGCCGCCGCTGCCCTGCGCTACGCCTCCGGCGCTCTGCGCGCTGGGCACGAGGGCGGCGCCGCCGGCCTCGGCCACGTCCGCTCGATCAGCCGACTGGTACGCGGCGGGCACCTCGAACTCGACGCCAACTGCCGGCGGAACCTCGAACTGCTCAAGAATGCCCGCGATGGTTCGCGGCGCGGCACCCTGCTGGAGGCGATCGACCGCACCCGCACCGCGCCCGGCGCCCGCCTGCTCGCCGCCTGGATCGCCCATCCGCTCGCCGACCCGGCTGCCATCTCCGTGCGCCACGACGCGGTCGGCTGGCTGGTCGCCGACGACGGCCGGCGCGCCGCCATCCGTGAGGCCCTCGGCAGCGTCTACGACGGCGAGCGCCTGCTGGCGCGCGTCGCCACCGACCGGGCCAATGCCCGCGATCTGGTCCAGCTCGCCACCTCGCTAGGCGCGGCAGCGCAGGTCGCGGCCGCCATCGGCACCGACGCGCCAGCGATGCTCGACGGCGCAGTGGCGGCGCTGGAACCGGTGCCTGGTCTGGCCGACGACATCGCCCGCACCCTGGTCGAAGCGCCGCCACTGGCGATCAGCGACGGCGGCCTGGTGCGGGACGGCGTCGACGCCGACCTCGACGAGTTGCGCCGCCTCAACCGTGACGCCAGCGACTGGCTGGCGGCCTACCAGGCGCGCGAGGCGGCGGCCTGCGGCCTGACCAAGCTGAAGGTCGGCTTCAACAGCGTCTTCGGCTACTTCATCGAATTGCCCAAGAGCGCCGCCGAGCGCGTCCCGCCGCACTTCGTGCGCAAGCAGACTCTGGTCAACGCCGAGCGCTATATCACCCCCGAGCTGAAGGAGCACGAGGACAAGGTGCTGCACGCCGAGGAGCGTTCGCGCGCCCGCGAGCTGGCCCTGTTCCACGGCCTGCGCGCCAGGGCCGAGGCGGCGATCCCCGAGCTGTCGGCCTGCGCCACTGCCCTCGCCATCGTCGACGTCCTCGCCGGCCTCGCCGAGCTGGCGCGCAGTGCGGTGTGGTGCCGCCCACAGGTCGACGATTCGACCGTCCTCGACCTGCGCGAATCCCGCCACCCGGTGGTCGAACGCGTGATCGGCCACGGGTCCTTCGTCGCCAACGATTGTCTGTTGGATGCCTCGGACGACCGGATGACGCGTTTGGCCGTCATCACCGGTCCCAACATGGCCGGCAAGTCGACCTACATCCGCCAGATCGCGCTGTGCGTCATCCTCGCCCAGGCCGGCTCGTTCGTGCCGGCGCGCGAGGCGCGCATCGGCGTCTGCGACCGCGTCTTCACCCGCGTCGGCGCCGGCGACGAGCTGTCGCGCAACCTCTCGACCTTCATGGTCGAGATGGCCGAGACGGCGGCGATCCTCAACCACGCCACGCCGCGCAGCCTGGTGGTGCTCGATGAGGTCGGGCGCGGCACCAGCACCTTCGACGGCTTGTCGCTGGCCTGGGCGATCACCGAGCACCTCCACGACCGCACCCGCTGCCGCGCCCTCTTCGCCACCCACTACCACGAGATGACCGATCTGGCCGACGACCGCGCCGGCATCTGCAACCTCACCGTGGCGGTGGCCGAGCAGGATGACGACGTCGTCTTCCTGCACCGCATCGTGCCCGGCGCCGCAGCCAAGAGCTACGGCATCCACGTCGCCCGGCTGGCCGGTGTGCCGGCGACGGTGGTCGCCCGCGCCCGCGAGGTGCTGGAATCGCTGGCCCGCCTCAACACCGAGCTGGCCGAGGCCGAGCGTCCTGCCGCCCGCGCCACCGGCGCCGTTCAACTGACCCTGTGGCAGGCGGTCGAACACCCGGCGATGGCCAAGCTCAAGGCCGTCGACCTCGATGACCTGTCGCCCAAGCAGGCGCTGGAGCTGCTCTACGCGCTCAAGCGTATGGCGTAGCGCGGGGTTCGCGGTTCGCGGTTGGTGCTGCCGCACCATCTTGATCCGCACGCATCCAGCAGCGCAGCGCTCGGGATGGGCGCACGTATGGGTTGGAACTGCGAACCGCGAACCGCGAACCGCCCCCGTGGCAATGCCCCCCACTCTCAGTAACCTGCCTCCCCCATGAGCCTGCAGCGCATCAAGCCCTCCGACGCCCTCGCCAAGGTCCGCTACGAGATCCGTGGTCCGCTGGCCCGTCGGGCCGCCGAGCTGGAACGCCAGGGCTACGACATCATCAAGCTGAACATCGGCAACCCGGGCGCCTTTGGCTTCCGCGCCCCAGAGTCGATGCGCCTGGCGATGATCGAGAACATCTCGCAGGCCGATCCCTACTGCCATCAGAAGGGCATCTTCCCGGCCCGCGAGGCGGTGGTGATGCAGCAGCAGGAGCGTGGCGTCATGGACGTCACCGCCGAGGAGGTGTTCATCGGCAACGGCGTCTCCGAGCTGATCCTCTTCACCCTGCGTGCCCTGCTCAACCCCGGCGACGAGGTGCTGGTCCCCAGCCCGGACTACCCGCTGTGGACCGCCGCGGTAACGCTCAACAGCGGCACGCCGGTGCACTACCCGTGCCGGGTCGAGAACGGCTATGTGCCCAACCCGGACGAGGTCGCGGCGCTGATCTCCGAACGCACTCGCGCCATCGTCATCATCTCGCCGAACAACCCGACCGGCGCGGTCTATCCCAGGGCCGTGCTGGAGAAGCTGGTCGCCCTGGCCGAGTCGCGCGGCCTGGTCATCTTCAGCGACGAGATCTACGACCAGATCACCTACGATGGTGCCGAGTTCACGCCGGTGGCGACGCTCAACAAGCGCACCCTGTGCGCCACCTTCGGCGGCCTGTCCAAGGTCTACCGCGCCTGCGGCTACCGCGTCGGCTGGGTCAGCTTCAGCGGCCCCAAGGAACCGGCCAAGGACTACCTCCTCGCCCTCTACCTGATGTGCGGACTGCGCCTGTGTTCGAACGTGCCAGGCCAATGGGCCGTGCAGACAGCGCTTGGCGGCAAGCAGTCGATCTACGACCTGACCAAGCCGGGTGGCCGGCTGCACGAGACCCGCCAGGCAGTGATCGACGGGCTGGCCAAGTCGAAATACCTGGAAGCAGTGGTGCCGCAGGGCGCGCTGTACGTCTTCGTGCGGGTGAAGGCCGGGGCCATCCCGCACTTCGACGACCAGCGGTTCGCCCTCGATCTGCTGGAGAAGCGCCACGTCCTGATCACTCCCGGGCACGGCTTCAACGTCCCCTACAAGGACGCCTTCCGCATCACCCTGCTGCCCGATGCCGAATTGATGGTCAAGGTGCTGGCGACCATCGAAGAGGCCTGCGCCGAGTACGCTAATGGCTGAGGCACCGCGCGCCGAGGCCGAGCGGCTGCTCGCCCTGCATGGCGGCGACGCCGCCCGCGCCTTCGATGTCGTACGCCAGCAGTTCGCCGTGCTGCAGGGCCGCAGCCAGCTGCTGCTGACCCTCGCCACCATCACTCTGACCATTACCGGCTTCAGCGGCCCAAAGATGGTCCAGTCCGGCACCTTCACGCGCTGGGCCATGTCCGTTGGCCTGGCCCTGGTGCTGGCGGCGGTGCTCATCCTGCTCACCGGCCTACGCGTGAAGTGGCTGTCGCAGTTCGATGCCGGCAGCCCCGCCGCCACCCTGGCCGAGGCGATCGCCTACCGCGACCGCAAGACCACCCGCTTCCAGGCCGAGATCACGCTGCTCGCCGCCGGCATCGCGGCGTATGTCTCCGCCGTCATCGCCTACCTGCTGACGTAGGAGCGCCGGCTTCAGCCGGCACGGCCGGCGGACTTCAGTCCGCCGACGGGGCAATGAGGTCGCGCAGATCCTCTCGCACCCACACCCCGTCATACCCGCTGCCAAGTCCGGCCTTCTCGGGATTTCGCGCCACATATCGGACTGCTGCGACCAACCCAGCCTCATCGCGCACGAACCGATCGAAGTATTCGTGCTGCCACATTACCCCGTGCATCCCCCGCAGCCGGTTGATCGCCCGTGCCGAGGCCCCCTTCCAACCACGCACAACCTGCCCGATGGATGCGCCACCCAAGCAGGCAAGCACATGGACATGGTTGGGCATGATGGCGAAGGCCAGTAACTGGTAGAGCCGTCCGTCCTGCCGACGGAGTTCCATCTCCAGCATCTTCCGGTGCTCGGGAATGGCGAAAAGACAGGAGCCGTGCCCGGCATCGAGATGGCCATGCAATGCCGCGCGCAGCAGGGCGTCAGCGATCTCCGGCGCGGCGCCTGGATGTTCGTTGTGGATGTACGCACGCAGCCGATCCACAGCGGCAGCAGGCAGGGCATCGGCCAGACGAAAGGTGATCGCCTGGGTCAAGCCAGCAAAGTCGGCGTGCGGGAGATGGCCCCGGGTTCGCCAGCCACGGCGGATGTCCATGGCCGGGAGCGTATGTAGGTCCACGGCGGGCTGAAGCCCGCCGGCCGTGCCGGCTAAAGCCGGCGCTCCACCGCGAAGCGCACCGGGCGGCCGTTGAGGTCGGCGGTCTGCGCGGCCTCGCCGCTGGCGAAGGATGTGGCCAGGACTTCGCCGGCGATGTAACCGGCGAAGCGTTCGATGGCGGCGGCGAGCTCGGCGTCGTCGCTCTGCCACAGTACGTTGATGCGGTCGCTGACCTCGAAACCAGCGTCCTTGCGCGCCTGCTGCAAGACGCTGACGAACTCACGGGCGTGGCCCTCGGCGGCCAGCTCAGGGGTGATGGCGGTGTCGAGGGCGACCGAGATGGCACCGGCGCTGGCCACCGCGCCGCCGGCGACCGGGGTGCGCTGCAGCAGCACATCGCCGCTGCCGATGGCGATCCCGGCGACTTCGACCAGACGGCCCGATTCCAGGGCCGCAACTTCATTGAAGCCCCAGGCGGCGAGGGTGGCGCCGATCTCCTTGAGCTTCGGCCCGGCCCGGCCGCGCAGGGCGGCGAAGTTCGGCTTCACGTTGATCGCGCACACCGCCGCCTCGTCGGCACTGACCCGCACCGCCTTGACGTTGAGCTCGGCGGCGAGTTGCGGCGCCAAGCGCTCGGCGGCGGCACGCACCGCCGGATCGCGTGACACCACGGTGATCGCCGGCAGCGGCTGGCGGATCTTCAGCTTTTTCTCCTCGCGCAGTTTGCGGCCAAGCGAAGCGACGGCGAAGGCGGTGGTGACGTCGGCCTCCAGGCCGGCATCGATCAGCGTCTCATCGGCCTGCGGAAAGTCGCACCAGTGCACACTCTTGGGTGCCGCCGCATCAACGCCGACGACCAGACGCTGATGCACCTCCTCGGCGATGAACGGCATGAACGGGGCGATGACCTTGCTGAAAGTGGTCAGCACGGCGTACAGCGTGTGGTAAGCGTCGGCTTGGTCGGCGTGGTCGTCGCCGGCCCAGAAGCGGTCGCGGTTCCAGCGCACGTAGCCGTTGGTCAGATCGTCGATGAAGCGGTCGAGGCGCGGCACCACGTTGTAGAGCCGGTAGCCCTCCATCTCACGGTTGACGTCACGGACCAGCGACTGCAACAACGAGAGGATCCAGCGGTCGAAGACGTGGCGCTGCGCCACCGGCCGCGCCGACCAGGCCTGGTCGCGCGGATCGAAGCCGTCGACTGCGGCGTAGGTGGTGAAGAACGACAGCGTATTCCACCACGGCAGGGTGACGGTGCGGACGATCTCCTTCAGGCCGCCCTCGCTGAAGCGCAGCGGCTCGGCGCGCACCACCGGCGAGTCGATGAGGTAGGCGCGCAAGGCGTCGGCGCCGTACTGGTCGAGGACGATGTTCGGGTCGGGATAATTCTTCTTCGACTTCGACATCTTGGCGCCGTCCTCGGCCAGGATCAGGCCGTTGACGACGACATTCTGGAAGGCCGGCTTGCCGAACAGGGCCGTCGAGAGGATCAGCAGGGTGTAGAACCAGCCGCGCGTCTGGTCGAGGCCCTCGGCGATGAACTGGGCAGGGAAGGTCGCCTCGAAGGCGGCCTTGTTCTCGAACGGGTAGTGCTTCTGCCCGTAGGGCATGGCGCCGCTCTCGAACCAGCAGTCGAGCACTTCCGGCGTGCGCCGGTAGGTCTTGCCGTCGCGCACGATTTCGACCGCGTCGAGGGTGTGCTTGTGCAGGTCGGTGATGGTCTGGCCAGAAAGGAGCTGCAACTCAGCGACCGAGCCGACGCAGATGACGTCGGCGGCATCGGCGACGTTGATCCACAGCGGGATGCACGAGCCCCAGAAACGGTTGCGGCTGATGTTCCAATCCTTGGCGTCCTTGAGCCAGTTGCCGAAGCGGTTGGCGCCGACCGCCTCCGGCACCCAGCGGATCTGCTGGTTGTTGGCCACCAGTTGGTCGCGCAGGTCCTCGACCCGCACGTACCAGGCATCGATCGCCCGCTGGATCAGCGGCGCGCCGGTGCGTTCGCAGAACGGATAGCTGTGCACGATGGTCGCCTGATGGACCAGCTTGCCCTCGTCCTTGAGCCGCTTGATGATGTCCTTGTCGGCATCCTTGCAGAACCGACCGGCATATTCCGGCACCTGGGCGGTGAAGGCACACTGCTCGTCAAGCGGGTCGACCAGCCCGATGCCGGCGGCGCGACCGACACGGTAGTCGTCCTCGCCGTAGGCCGGTGCGATATGCACGATGCCAGTGCCATCGCCGGTGGTGACGTAGCCGTCAGCCAGCACGCGGAAGGCGTTGGGGGTATCGGCGAAGTAGGGCAGCAGCGGTTCGTACTGCAGTCCAACGAGATCTGCACCACGGATCCTGATCGCGCCCCCCAGGAGAGCATGAGTAAGATTCTCGCTCGAAGGCCCATACACGACAGACTTGGGGAGCGGCACCTTCCGGGAACGAATGAGTTCGTCCGCGATTAGCCACGCCCTATTTGTGCCTATCTCAAGCAGCAGGCTATATTCAATCTCTGGACCAACACAGAGCGCAAGATTGCTTGGCAGCGTCCAAGGAGTTGTCGTCCAGGCCAGGATACTGACCTCGTAGTCCCCCAGAAACGCTGCGATCTGCGCTGGGTTGCAGATCCGGAAGGCAACCGTCACCGCCGGATCCTGCACGTCCTGATAATTGTTGCCGGCCTCGAAGTTCGACAGCGGCGTGGTCAGCTTCGGGCTGTACGGCATGATACGGTGGGCCTTGTAGACCCGGCCCTGCTTCCACAGCTCGCCGAACACCCACCACACCGACTCCATGAACGACAGGTCCATGGTCTTGTAGTCGCGGTCGAAGTCGACCCAACGACCCATGCGCGTCACCGTCTTGCGCCATTCGTCGACGTAGGTCTGGACCATGCTGCGGCACTGCTCATTGAACACGTCGATGCCGGCGGCGCGGATCTCCGGCGCGCCGTTGAGCTTCAGTGCTTGTTGGGCCAGATTCTCGATCGGCAGGCCGTGGCAGTCCCAGCCGAAGCGGCGCTCGACGTGGTGGCCGCGCATGCTCCAGAAGCGCGGCACGATGTCCTTGATCGTGCCGGCGAGCAGATGGCCGTAATGCGGCGTGCCGGTGGCGAAGGGTGGGCCGTCGTAGAAGACGAATTCTGGTGCCCCGGCGGCCTTGCGGCGACGGTTCGATTCGTGAAAGGCATCGAGTTCCCGCCACAGGACGAGAATGCGCTCCTCAACTTCGGGCAGACGGACCTGGGCGGGGACTTTGGCGAACGTGCTCATGGAGGCGCGGCAGGATAGGCGGCACCGCACGCGGCCAAGCGGGGCCTGGGAGCGCGGGCCGCTGGCCCGCCCGTCGCCCTGGGCGGCCCGCCCAGGGCTGGAGGCGTGGATGTGACACCCCCGGCCGGGCCGGCCGCGCTCCCAGGGGCAACAGCGCCGGACTGGCCTCGACCGTACTATCGGCGATGCTTACCGCGATGCGCTGGACCGTCCTTCTCCTCGCCGCCCTGCTGCCGGCCCTTGAGCTGCCGCCGTCGCCCGCCGACGTCCCCGGCGTGCGCATCTGGCCACCACCGGCATTTACCCACTGGCCCGCTGTCGCCTACGCCGACGAATCGCGCAACGCCGCGGTCAGCCTGCCGGTGCAGACGCGCGGGGCCAAGGCTGAGTGGGGCTGGGAGGGCGAGGCGCCGATCCCACTGCAACTGCCCGACGATGTCGACCAGACCAGCGGCCTGGTCCAGCTCGATCTGCATCCGGGCGTCCGCCGGCTGCGCGTCGGCCTGCCCGAGGGCGACCAGCGCCTGCCGATACGCGTCGTACCGGCGACCGAGGCGGTCTGGCCGCTCGCCCGGCTGATCGACGGCTATCCGGTCGATGAGGCCAGTGTGCCGGTGATCCTGCTCGCCGACCGTCCGCAACCGGCCCGCGAGCGCATCTGGGCCCCGCTGCGCAGCGACCTGCCGCGGCCGACCGGGCGGCCACTGCTGGTCGGCGACCGGCTGGAGGCGTGGAACGACAGTCCGTGGAACGGCCTCGACGCCGAGCTGCGCCCGGCCACCGATCTGGTCAAATCGCACCACGCCTGCCTGGTCGCCCTGGCAACCCTGCCCCAGCCCCTGCCGCGCACCGTGATCTGGTGCCCGGGCAACGACGCCATCCAGGTCGGCGCCTGCGACCCGGAGGAGATCCGCCTGCTCGGCGTCCTGCGCGAACGCTTCGCCAGCCAGGGCTTCCACCCGATCCTCATCCTCGCCCTGCCGCCGCGGCCGGTGGAACGACGCCTGCAGGCGGTGCACGACGAGCGCCGCGAGACCATGGTCGCCGAGGCCGACCGCACCGGCTGGCGCCTGCTCGACCTGGCGCGGGCCGCCGGCGATCCCGAGCGGGCCAACCGGGTCGGCGACAACGTCTTCACCACCTACCCGGTTGGCGAGGCGATGGTCCGCGAGCGCGACGTGCTACAGGCCGCACTGGCTAAGTAGACCCACTCCAGGGCCTTGCCGGTCCCTTCCTGGGCCATAGCGTCCCCATATGCGCCACCTGACCGCCATCGCCTTCGCCGCCGCTACCCTCCTTGCCGTGACCGGCTGTGAGGAGCGCGACAACATGCGCGAACTGCCCGACCGCGCCGGCCACGCCTACCGCACCGCCGGCGCCGAGCGTCCGATGGCTGCCGGGGCGTTGATCCCCAGCGCCAACGAGACGTTCCACTCCGTAGCGACTGGCGACAACCTCAAGACGGTTGGCCTCAAGTACGGCGTCTCCGAAGCTTGGCTGATCCGCCGCAACCGTCTGAAGACGCACATCCTGGTGGCCGATCAGAATCTGATCGTGCCCAAGCAGGCTCCGGCCGCGAAGTAGGCCCGTGACGCGGCTCTCCGGCCGCATCCTGCTGGCCACCGGCAACGCCCATAAGCTCCGCGAGGTTGCCGAGATCCTCGCCCCGTTCGTCATCGACGTGCTGGCACCAGCCGCGATCAGCTACTGTCCCAACGTGGTTGAGGACGGCGACACCTTCGAAGCCAACGCCATCAAGAAGGCCGTCGCCGGCCTCGCAGCCACCGGCCTGCCCTGCTTGGCCGACGACAGCGGCATCGAGGCCCGCGCCCTCGGCTGGGCCCCCGGCGTGATCAGCGCCCGCTACGCCGGCGAACCCTGCAACGACGAGGCCAACAACCGCAAGCTGGTCGCCGAGCTGGCGACGCAGGCCGACAAGTTCGTGCAGTATCGCTGCGTCATCGCCCTGGCCCGTCCGGACGAGCCGCCGCTGACCTGGTCCGGCACCTTCCCCGGCCAGCACATCGCCGCACCGCGCGGCCAAGGTGGCTTCGGCTACGACCCCTACGTGCTCATCCCCGAACTCGGCCAGACCGTCGCTGAACTGTCGAGCGACGAGAAGCACGCCCGCAGCCACCGCGGCCAGGCCCTGCGCGGCTTCGTCGCCTGGCTGGTTGGGTAGTTTCGGGTTTCGGGTTTCGGGACTCGAACACCAACATCCACGATGGACCCGGGTTCCGAAACCCGGGCCCCGAAACCCGAAACCCATCCATGCGCCTCCGCTCCCGCCTCACCCTCGCCCTGGTCGCCGCCCACCTGCTGCTCACCGCGCTGGTGGCGGTGCTCGCCTGGAGCTGGGTCGACGATGCGCTGCGCGTGCAGGCCGAGGACAGCGCCCGCGCCGTCGGTCGGGTACTGGCGCGTGGCGGGTTCAGCACCGACGAGCGGGTCCTGTCGCGCATGCGCGAGCTGTCCGGGCACGACTTCCACCTGGTCGACCACGACGTCCAGGCCAAGCCCGGCGCCGTCATCGTGGTCGAGGACAGCGTCGCCGTCGAGGTCGACTACCGCACGCCGCGCTTCCTCGCCGCCCGCCGCGCCGTGCTGCTGGCGACGCTGGCCGTGGCCGTGCTCGGCACCCTCGCCTTCGCCGCCGTCGCCTGGCTGCTCGCCCGCCGCTTCGCCCGACCGATCGAACAGCTGTCGAGCGCAGCGCGCAACCTCGGCGATGACCTGGACGCCGCGGTACCGCAGGTCGGCGTCGGTGAGGTCGCGCAGCTCGCCGGCGAGTTGGAGGCGATGCGCGGGCGGCTGCTCGCTGCGGTCGCCTCGGTGCGCCGCGGCGAACGCCTCGCCACCCTCGGCACCTTCGCCGCCACCGTGGCGCACGAAGTGCGCAATCCGCTGACCGCGGTCTCGCTGACCGTGCAGGCAATGCGTCGCGAGCAGCCAGCCGAAGCCGATCTGGCGCGCATCGCCGAAGAGCTGGAGCGCCTCGACCTGATCGTCGACGAAGTGCTCAGCTTCGCGCGCGGCATGGCCTGCGTACCGGCCGAGGCCGACCTGCGCACCATCGCCGACGACGTGGTGCGTCTGCTCGCCCGACAAGCCGAGCATGCCGGCGTCGGACTCGCCGCCGATGGTGCCGGGCGTGCACAGGTCGATGCCCGGCGGCTACGTCAGCTACTCCTCAACCTGACGCTCAACGCCATCCAGGCCTGCGGCGGTGGTCGCGGCAGCCACGTTGTGATCCGGGTGCGCGACGGCGCCATCGCGGTCGAGGACGACGGGCCGGGCGTCCCCGCCGCCATCCTGCCGCGCCTGTTCGAACCCTTCGCCAGCGACCGCCCGGAAGGCACCGGCCTGGGCCTGCACTTGGCCAAGGCCGTCGCCGACGCGCACGGCGCCCGACTGACGCACCTGCGCCGCGACGACCGCACCGTCTTCAGCCTGGAGCTGGACGGGACGCCCGGTACCGGTGGCGGTACCGCGAACCGCGAACCCCGAACCGCGAACCAGGAGCAATGCCCATGAGCTGGATCGCGATCATCGACCGCTGCCCGCGCTGCGGCGCCCCGCGCACCGGCGCTGGCAGCCCGTTCCGCTGCGTCGCCTGCAACCTGACCCTGTTCGCCAATCCGGCGGTGGGCGTCGGCTGCTTCGTGCGCGACGCCGACGGCCGCCACCTCTTCACCGTGCGCGGCAAGGATCCGGGCAAGGGCCTGCTTGGTCTGCCTGGCGGCTTTGTCGACGCCGGCGAGTCGGCCGAGGACGCCCTGCGCCGCGAAATGCGCGAGGAGATCGGCGGCACCATCACCGACCTGCGTTACCTGTGCTCGGCGCCCAACCGCTACGATTTCGGTGGCGTCGCCTACGACGTGCTCGACCTGTTCTACACTGCCGAGCTGGCTCCCGGCGAACTGGTCCGCGATCCCGAGGAGATCGGCGCGATCCGCTGGCTGCCACGCGCGTCCGTGCGGGTCGACGACATCGCCTTCCCCAGCCTGCGCGCCGCCTGGCGCCAGTTCACGGACGGTTGAGCCGCTCGACGCAGGCGGCACGCATGGCTTCGGCCGGCGCCTCCAGCCCGGTCCAGCGGCGGAACTGCGCGCAGGCCTGGTCGATGAACATGTCGAGACCAAGGACGGTACGGCAGCCAGCCGCCGCTGCATCGCGGACCAGCCGCGTCTCCAGCGGGTTGTAGACGCTGTCGAAGACGCCGGCCCCGGACGGGAAGGCGTGTGGCCACGGCGTGTCCTGCGGCGCCTTCAGACCGACCGAGGTCATGTTGACGAGCAGCTCGAACGGCTCGGCCGCGACACCGTCCCACGGCACCGCCCGGCAGCCGACCTCGCGAGCGAGCTCTTCGGCCCGCGCCGTGGTGCGGTTGGCAAGCACGACCTGCGCCCCCGCGGCCTTGAGCGCGAAGACCGCGGCGCGACCCGCCCCGCCGGCGCCCAGCACCAGCACGCGACGACCCTGCAGGTCGCCGATGGCGCGCTCGCCGCAGCGACGGATGGCATCGGCATCGGTGTTGGCGCCGGTCAGGCGGCCAGCCTGGCGGGAGATGGTGTTCATCGCCCCGACCAGATCGCACAGCGGTTCGAGGTCGTCCATGCGCACCTGCAGGACATGCTTGTGCGGAATGGTGATCGACAGTCCCTGGATCCAGTCCCCGCAGGCGTCCCAGAAGGCAGGCGCATCCTCGACCCGGAACGGGACATAGACTGCATCCAGGTGGTGATGGGCGAAGGCGAGGTTGTGGATCAGCGGCGACAGCGAGTGCGCGATCGGACTGCCGATGACGCCATAGACGGCGGTGGCTTTCGACTGCGCACGCAGCCGGCACATGCCCAGCAGATCGTCGGTGGTCGGCTGGCCGGGCGCACTGCCGGCCTCGCCGGGCAGGCGGGCAAAGACCAGCTCGGACCCCCACACCCCGGCGAGCAGGCGCGAGGGCAGGCCGGGCTCGCCCATGGCCATGGCAGCGACCGGGCCGCGGCCATCGATCAGCCGCCGCACCGTCTCCAGGTCGGCGGCGTCGCGCGGCGTCACCGCGATCTTGGCCAGGTCGGCGCGGCAGGCACGCATCGCCTGGATCTTCTCTGCTGGCGCCACGCCCAGCCCGGTGAAGTCATGATAGCTGAGCATCAGTTTGGCGCGCTGCGGACGCCAGGGCCGCGCGGCATGGAAGACCAGCTCGCGGTCGATCCACGCCGCTCCGGCCTCATCGGCGCGCTGGTAGATGGCCAGGCGTTCGGCCTCGTCGCCATCCCAGGCGCCACGTTCGCGGGCGTGGCGCAGCGTGACGATGGCCGGTAGCGCGAGAGCCGGCAGGGCATCAAGCAGCGCAGAAGAAGAACCGCCCTCCGCGATGCATAGGTCCAGACGGACCTCGACGAGATCGGCGCCTGCCTCCTTCGCCTGGACGCTGCCGGCGATGAGAAAGCGCGGGTCGGGGTTGGACAGCGGCATCACGACCTGGGTCATGGGGGCGCAGCGTGACCTTCCACAGCGGCCCGCAACCGCGTTCCCTCGATTGACGGACGGCGAGGCACCCCCAGCTTCACCGCTTCCATGAAGATCCACGAGTACCAAGGCAAGTCCCTCTTCCGTCAGGCCGGCGTCCCGGTCTTGCGCGGCATCCCCTGCACCACGCCAGAGGCGGCCGAAGCGGCGGCCCGCGAACTGGGCTCAGCGGTGGTCGTGGTGAAGAGCCAGATCCACGCCGGTGGTCGCGGCAAGGGCAGCGTCTTCGCTGACGAGGCCTGCACCAAGCCAGTGATGGAGGGCGGCGTCAAAGTGGTGAAGAGCCCCGAGCAGGCGCGCGAGATCGCCGGCAAGCTGCTCGGCAACTGCCTGCGCACCGCCCAGACCGCCGGCACCGGCAAGCGCGTCAACACGGTCTACATCGAAGACGGCTGCGCGATCGCCAAGGAGCTCTACCTGTCGGTGCTGCTTGACCGCACGGTCGGCGCCCCGGTGGTGGTGGCCTCGGCCGATGGCGGCATGGACATCGAACAGGTCGCGCACGACACACCGGACCGCGTGCTGCGCGTGCACATCGATCCGGCCCAGGGCATCCAGGACCACCAGGCGCGGCTGCTCGCCTTCCAGCAGGGCCTGAGTCCGGTCCAGGTCAGCGCCTACGTCAAGACGGTGAAGGCGCTGGTACGCTGCTTCCTCGACACCGACGCCGACCTGCTGGAGGTCAACCCGCTGGTGGTCACGACCAAGGACGAGGTCGTCGCCCTCGACAGCAAGATGAGCTTCGACGACAACGCGCTGTTCCGCCATCCCGACATCGCCGCCATGCTCGACCCGACCGAGGAGGACCCCTCCGAGATCGAGGCCAAGAGTCACGACATGGCCTTCGTCAAGCTGGGCGGCAACATCGGCTGCATGGTCAACGGCGCCGGCTTGGCCATGGCGACGATGGACGCCATCGCCCTGTACGGTTCCAAGCAGGGCGCCTTCCCCGCCAACTTCCTCGACGTTGGCGGCGGCGCCACCGCCGAGAAGGTGACCACCGCCTTCAAGATCATCCTCAAGGACCCGTCGGTCGAGGCCATCCTGGTCAACATCTTCGGTGGCATCATGAAGTGCGACACCATCGCCACCGGCGTGCTGACGGCGGTGAAGGAGGTCGGCCTCGACCGGCCTCTCGTCGTCCGCCTCGAAGGCACCAACGTCGAGCTGGGCAAGAAGCTGATCACTGAGAGCGGCCTGGCGGTGATCGCCGCCGACGACCTCAAGGACGGCTGCCTCAAGGCGGCGCTGGCTGCTGCGCAGTGGCGGGCGCAGAAGGGCCTGGCGCCGCGCGCAGCCCTGCCTGAACCGACGCCGATCGCTTACCTCCCGAAAAAGAAGAAGACCACCGGCAAAAAGCCGGTGAAGAAGGCCAAGCCTGTGGTCGAGCTTACCAAGAAAGCCAAGAAGAAGGCCAAGAAGGCTGAAAAAAAGGCTGAAAAGAAGACCACGAAAAAGACCGCCAAGAAGAAGGGGCGCTGAACATGTCCGTCCTCGTCAACAAGATGACCCGCCTCATCTGCCAAGGGATTACGGGGAAATTCGGCACCTTCCATTCCAACGGAGCCATCGCCTACGGCACCAATTTCGCCGGTGGCGTCACCCCGGGCAAAGGCGGCCAGACCTGGACCAGCGAGAAGGGGAAGAATTTCCCGGTATGGAACACCGTCGCCGAGGCGATGCGCCAGGGCGGAGCCAACGCCTCGATGATCTTCGTACCGCCGGCCGGTGCCGCCGATGCCATCCTTGAGGCGATCGCCGCCAAGATGCCGCTGATCGTCGCCATCACCGAAGGCATCCCGGCTCGCGACATGTATGCGGTGAAGCGCGCGCTGGAGCACAGCTCCTCGCGCCTGGTCGGCCCGAACTGCCCCGGCGTGATCACGCCCGGTGAGTGCAAGATCGGCATCATGCCTGGCTACATCCACAAGCGCGGCAGCACCGGCATCGTCAGCCGCAGCGGCACGCTGACCTACGAGGCGGTGTTCCAGAGCACCAAGTGCGGCCTCGGCCAAAGCAGCTGTATCGGCATCGGCGGCGATCCGATCAAAGGCACCGATTTCATCGACTGCTTGGAACTGTTCAACGCCGACCCCGAGACCAAGCAGATCATCATGATCGGCGAGATCGGCGGCGACTCTGAAGAGCGCGCCTGCGCTTACATCAAGGCGCACGTCAAGAAGCCGGTGGTCGGCTTCATCGGCGGCACCCGCGCCCCCAAGGGCAAGCGCATGGGCCACGCCGGCGCCATCGTCTCCGGCAACACCGGCACCGCCGAAGCCAAGCTGAAGGCCATGCGCGACGCCGGCGTGTTCATCGCCGAAAGCCCCGCGACTCTCGGCGACACGCTGCTGCGGGCTGTCGCCCGTTAGC
>JBBREK010000074.1:0-17633 GCA_038203025.1 Planctomycetota bacterium | reverse complement strand
TTAGCCCTGGGCTGGGGCAGAACCCCGCTAGGCCTTACCAGGCGTCGCCTGGACCTGCTTTGGCCAGCATCGTTGCATAATCCCGGTCGCTGATCTCGTACGCACCGAACCGCTGCATGTGCGCGGTCTGCTGCTGGCAGTCCAGCAGGGTGAAGCCTCGGGCACGCAGGCGCTCGACCAGCGCGACAACACAAGCTTTGGAGGCGTCGGTGGCGCGGTGGAACATGCTTTCGCCGCAGAAGCAGCCGCCGAGGACCAGACCGTAGAGGCCGCCGACCAGCTCACCGGTTGCATCCCAGGCCTCGACTGAATGGGCATGTCCCTGACGGTGCAGTTCGGTGTACAGAGCCTCGACGTCGTGGCTGATCCAGGTCTGCTCGCGCTGCGCGCAGGCAGCGATGACGGCGGGGAAGCAGCGGTCGATGGTGAAGCGGAACGGCTGCCGGCGCAGCACCTTGGCCAGGCTGCGCGGTACGGCGTAGCGGTCCCAGGTGATCACCGCCCGCCGCGTCGGCCGATACCAGGCGATCGGTCCACCACGCGTCTCGGCCATGGGGAAGCAGCGCATGCGGTACGCCGCCAGCACGGTGTCGGGCGTGATTGGGTGGCCGTCGACGTCGCGGATTAGGGCCTCAGGCATTGAGCAGCCCCGGCAGCTCACGCGGGTGCGCCGCCACGGCCGTTGCCACGGCGCCCTCACGTTGCCCGAAGCCCCAGGTGCAGTGCACGGCGCGGATGCCAGCGGCGGCGGCGGCCTGCAGATCGGTGTGGTGGTCGCCGATCATCCAGGTCGCGGTCGGCGCAGCGCCGAGCTCGCGCATCAGATCGAGCAGCATCGCCGGATCGGGCTTCTTCGGCCCGTCGCCGCCGCGCAGGCCGTCGACTGCCAGACCGAGCCGAGCGAGGATGGGGACGCTAAACTGCGCCGGTTTGTTGGTCGCCACCGCGATCAGCCAGCCGCGCCCGCGCAGCGTCGCCAGCGCCTCGGGGATACCGGGGTAGGCGGCAGTGTGGGCGGTCAGTCGGGTGGCGTAGTCGGTGCGGAACGCCTCCATCGCCAGATGGCGCGCGGCGTCGTCGCCGTCCGGCACCAGGCGCTCGATCAGCCTGCCGGCCCCGTCGCCAATCATCGGTACGATGGCGTCGACCGGCAGCGCCGGCAGTCCGAGGGCGGCGCGGGCGGCATTGCCGGCGTCGGCGAGATCGCGACGGCTGTTGACCAGTGTCCCGTCGAGGTCGAAAATGGCTAGGTGGCGCATATGTGGACGCTGCACAAGCCGCCGGGCAGTCCAGCCTGGACCTGGCCCGGCTTTTCCGACCATGCCGGCCCATGGCCCAGTTCCCCCGTCGCGACTACAGCGGTCCGCCGCGCAAGCCGCCCGCCGCTCCCGCCGCCCCGACCGCCTGGGAGGGCCAGGCCGGCTGGTACGACCAGCACCAGGGCGAGAGCGGCGCCGACCTCTACCAGAGCGTCCTGCTGCCGACGGTGCTCCGGCGCCTGGCGACGAAGAAGGGCCAGCGCGTCCTCGACGTCGGCAGCGGCCAGGGCGTGCTCGGCCGCGCCCTCGCCCATCTCGGTGTCGATGCAGTGGGCGTCGAAGCCAGCCCCGCGCTGGTGGCGGCGGCGCAGGGTCGCGCCGGTCCGCGTGAGAAGTACCTCCTTGGCGATGCCCGCGACCTCGCCGCCGTGTTGCCCGGCCAGTCCTTCGACCATGCGGCGGCACTGATGGTGCTGCAGGATCTCGAACCGATCCTGCCGGTGATGCAGGGTGTCGCCAAAATGCTGGTTCCGGGCGGTCGCTTCGTCATCGCCCTGACCCACCCGTGCTTCCGCCAGCCCAAGCGCAGCTCCTGGGGCTGGGATGACGACCAGCGCCAGCAGTTCCGGCGCATCGACGGCTATCTTTCGACCCACCAGACGCGTATCGCCACCCACCCCGGCGCTCGGCCGGGGTCGCCCGAGGCGGCTCTGCAGACGGTCAGCACGCATCGCCTGTTGTCGGCCTACATCGAGGCCTGCGGCGTCGCCGGTCTCGGCATCACCGGCTGCGAGGAACTGACCAACCCGCGCCGCGGCACCAAGGGAACGCGTTTCGCGGCCGAGGATCTCGCGGCCAAGGAGATCCCGCTGTTCCTGGTGCTCACGGCGGTCCGCCTCCGTTGAGCTATCCCGAGGGTTTGCTGGCGGCCATCGCCGCGCCGACGGCCGTGGCCAAGGATGCGGTGCTCGCGGGTCTGTGCCCGCCGGACGGCGAGACCTGGACGATGCCGCAGCTGCCCACGCGTCCCGGCCGCCCGCCCGGCATGGTCGAAGGCCCGGCCAAACGCCGGCGCCAGGGGGTCGACAGCCCAACCGGTCTGCGCCGCTTCCTCCACGCCATCTGGCACATCGAACTGGAGGCCATCGATCTGGCCTGCACCCTCGCCCTGCGCGGCTCGGGCATGCCAGCCGCCTTCCATGCCGACTGTCTGCGCGTGGCGCGCGAAGAGGTGGTGCATGCCGGCCTGCTCGACGCTTGGTTGTCGACCAACGCCTGGCCACCTGGCAGCGAACCGGTGCATCATCGCCTGTGGCAGGCGGCGACGGCCTGCCAGGACCTCGGCGAGCAGTTGGTGGTGGTGCCGCGCTTCCTCGAAGCGCGCGGACTCGACGTCAACGCTGGGTTGCTGCCGCGGGTGTCGGATCCGGCGGCGCAGGCCGCGTTATCCCGCATCTACCAGGATGAGATCGGCCATGTGGCCACCGGTACGCAGTGGCATGCCTGGTGGTGCCGGCGGCAGCACCTCGATCCGGTGGCGCATTTCACCGCCGTGGTGCAAACCCGGTTTGCCGACCAACTGCCCAGTCCGTGGCCACTTGACCTGCCCGGCCGCACCACGGCCGGATTCACCGCCGAGGAGCTGGCGATCCTCGCTGGCGTCCGGCCACCTGCAGCCAGCCTGGAGGCATCTGCATGAAGCGCCCCAACTACCTTGCTGCCGCCCGCGCCATCGCCGATGCCGCCGACATCGTCCTGACCACCCACATCAACAGTGACGCCGATGGCATTGGCACCTCGCTGGCGCTGGCCATCGCCCTCGAACGCCTGGGCAAGCGGGTGCGCTTCGCCTGCCCGTCCAAGCCCGCAGCGATCTACGCCTTCCTGCCGCGCTTCGGCATGGCCGTCACCGTCGAGGCAGAGGCCGCGGCCAAGGCCATGACGCCCTGCGACCTGCTGCTGTCGAGCGACTGCGGCGACCGTAAGCGCCTTGGCGCCTGCGCCACGATCCCGCACGGGAAGCTGCTGAATCTCGACCATCACGCGACCAACGACCGGTTCGGTGACCTCAATCTGGTCGACGAGCACGCGACGTGCAGCGGCATGGTCGCGGCGAAGCTGCTCGACCGGCTGGACGTCGACCTCGACCGCGAGATCGCCGACAACCTCTACGCCACCCTGGTGTTCGACACCGGGCGCTTCATGCATTCCAACACCAACGCGGCGGCGTTCCGCTTCGCCGCCCGGCTGGCCGAGTTGGGCGTCGACGTGTCAGCGATCAACCGCGCCCTGACCTACACCAGGAAGCCGCACGACCTAGCGGTGACCCGCCTGGGCCTCGACCGTCTGCGCGTCGACGACCACGAGCCGCGCCTAGCCGGCATCGCCCTGACCCGCGAGGACATTGCCGGCATCGGCGAGCCGGAGGACTGGGGTGAAATGGTCGAGATCCCGCGTTCGCTGGCCGGCAACCAGATCGCCTACCTGTTGCGCGAATCCACGGATGCCAAGACCACGCGCATGAGCCTGCGCTCGAACCCGCCCTTCCAGGTCGCACCGGTGGCCCAGGCCTTCGGCGGCGGCGGCCACCTGCAGGCGGCCGGCGCCACCTTCCCCGGCAGCCTGGCCGACTGCCTGCACGAGATCATCCCGCGCCTGCGCCGCCAGTTGCACGACTGACCAGGACCTGTTCAAGGACCGCGGACAGAAGCCCGCGGTCCCGTTGCTTCCCCAGCACGCCTTCCTCTGCTGGTCCGATGTTGGCACACACATCAACATCGATCAAGAGGGCGCAGTAGGGGGGGGCGTAATTAGAGGTGAGCAATTGCCACGGGCCGGCGGTCCCGCAGCAGGCGAGTGATTGGACCTGGGCGCATATCTGGAACAGCTTGATTCTATGGCGTGCGCCTCCAGCACGGGGAGGGAGGCTCGCCACGATCCGGAACGGCGTTCTGATGCCGCCGTGCTCCGACTGCCCGAGGACCTTCCCACCGGCTCCACCGTTCTGGCCGCTGTCAGCGGCGGGGCGGACAGCGTGGCGCTGCTCGGCATGCTGTGCGGCCTCGGGCGCTTCCGCGTCGTCTGCTGGCACCTCGATCACCGACTTCGCCCGGATTCAGCGGCCGATGCCGCGTGGGTGGCGACACTCGCCGGCCGGCTGGGCGTGCCGTGCGAGCTGGCTGAAGCCGACGTCCGTGCCGCCATGCGCGGCGACGGCGTCGAGGAGGCGGCCCGGCGCGTGCGTTACGACCGGCTTGCCGAGGCCTGCCGGCGACTTGGGGCCACCGCCGCCTGCACCGCGCACCATCGTGACGATCAGGCCGAGACCGCCCTGCTGCAGATCCTGCGTGGCTGCGGCCCGGAGGGGCCGGGGGGCATCGCCGCCGAGCGTGAGTTGATTCCCGGGATTCGACTGCTGCGTCCGCTACTGCATGCGCGGCGCATCGATCTGACGGCCTGGTGCCGCTCCAACCAGCTGGAGTGGCGCGAGGACGCCAGCAACAACGACCCGGCCTTCGCCCGCAACCGGCTGCGTCACCGCGTCCTGCCCGAATGGGAACGGCGTTGCCCAGGCATTGCCGAGGCCCTCGCCGGCCTAGCCGACCGGGGTGGAGCCGAACGTCGCGCGGCGGCTGGACGCGCCGCCGGACTGCTCGGGACAGAGGCTGCTGCGGTTGTGCCATTGCTGGCGCTGGATGTCGCGGCCCGGGCGGCGGCGTGGCGGGCCCTATGCACCCAACTGCAGGTGCCTGCCGACCGCGGCCGGTTGCGCCGTCTGGACGACCTGCTTAGCGGAGCGCCGGGCCGGCGACTGCGCCTCGGGCCGTGGCTGCTCCTGCGCCGAGCCCGTACGCTGACCTGGACGGCGGTGTAAGCGGCCAGCCGGCAGCCCGACTCATGTCGTGGAGGCTGCCATGACCGCATGTTCCACTTGCCCGATCCCTGCGATCATGCCACGCATGCGCTTGGTCCTCGCCATGCTCGCTAGCCTGCTGCTCTTCGGCTGCTCGCAGCCCGAGGCAGCGGTCGCACCGCCCCCCGCCGGAGCCTCCATGTCCTCAGCCGCCGAGCCCGACTGGGCCAACCTCACCGACGCGCAATGGAAGCAGCGTCTGACCCCCGAGCAGTACACCGTGCTGCGGCGTCATGGCACCGAACCCGCGTTCTGCGGCGGTTACACCACCTTCAAGGCCAACGGCCCTGGCCAGTACCTGTGCTCTGGCTGCGGCCTGCATCTGTTCGATGCGACCACCTCGTTCAACTCCGGCACCGGCTGGCCGAGCTTCTTCAAGCCGGTTGAAGGTGCTGTCGCCAGTACCGAGGATCGAAGTCATGGCATGGAGCGCAACGAAGTGCACTGCGCCCGCTGCAGTGGCCACCTCGGCCACGTCTTCGACGATGGTCCGGCGCCGACCGGCCTGCGCTACTGCATCAACGCCGTGTCCCTGGTCTTCCGCAGCGCAGATCAACCGGCGGCGCCGGCGACGGTGGCCGTCGCCACCTTCGGGGCCGGCTGCTTCTGGGGTGTCGAGTCGGTGTTCCGCGCCACGCCAGGGGTGCTTGACACCCAGGTCGGCTATATGGGCGGTAAGTCCGCCAGTCCAACCTACCAGGACGTGTGCAGTGACGACAGCGGGCATGCCGAGGTCTGTGAGATGCGCTATGACCCGGCGCGGGTCACCTTCGGGCAACTGCTGACCGTGTTTTTCGAGAACCACGACCCGACCACCCCCAACCGCCAGGGCCCGGACGTCGGGACGCAGTACCGCTCGGTGGTCTTCACCCACGACCAGGCCCAGGTCGACGCCGCCAAGGCCTTTATCACCGCCATAGACGCCTCAGCCCGACTGAAGCGCAAGGTGGTTACCCAGGTTGTGCCCGCCGGCACCATGTGGCGGGCCGAGGAGTACCATCAGCGCTACTTCGAGAAGCATGGCGAGGCGGCCTGCCATCGTCCCCTGGGTGTGCAGTTCGGGGATCTGGCGCCCAAGTAACGGCTAGATCCGGCGCGGGGCGTCATCCAACAGAGTGATGACCACGCGGTTGGCACTCTGCGCGACGGCGATGGCATGGCCAAGGTCAGCGGCGTGGCGGGCCCGCAGGGCCTCGGCCAGGCGGCGGGCGGCCAGGGGGTCCGGCTCGCCCTTGTCGTCGACCAACTCGTGCGTGTCCACGCCGCCGATCGACTTCAGATAGTCGACCAGATGCGCGGTGACGGGCGAGAGCGTCGTTGCGGTCATGCCGCCATTCTGCGGCGCGGGACAGGGTCGCAAGTTGATCACAGGCCGGGGATGTACGTTGCACAACCAGGGCCGGTGGCCTGGACGGGAGGGGTTGCCGAGTGGATTCCGCTCCTAGCATGGCTCCATGCCCGCTGAAAGCCGCCCCCGTTACGCCAACTTCCCGGAGAGCGATCCCAAGGTCGTCATCGGTCCCAACATCAACGCCACTACTGCGAAACAGCTGTCCAGGCTGTCGATCGGCACCTACGAGATGTCGGTCGCCCAGCAAGAGCGTGGCCAGATCACCGCTGATGCTGTCCGCTCCGCCCTCCTCCCTGTCGCCAAAGCCGGCAACCTCACCCTCGAACCCGGCAAGAGTCGGGAGTTCGTCGGTTCGTACTCGGCCAAGAACGATGAGGTCTGCTGGGCCGTGTGGGTGACCACCCCGTTTGAGCCGGGCCAGTCGGCCCACATCATCTGGGCGAAGTACGCTGAGTTGACCGGAGAGCGCAAGGTCGGCGTGGCCTACCGCCTCAACACCGCCCATACCGTCGACGATGTCGGCAACGTGCTGCGTGCCGCGCAGAAGAACGCCGTCGTCGTCCCCGAGGGCGAGGCGTTCCTGCTTAAGGGCAACCCGCCCCCGCGCTTCCAGAAGAAGAAGGTGGCCGAACCGGCCGCTGAGCCAACTGCCGAGCAGGCGGCTGAAGCCCCTTCCGAGGCACCGCCGGCCTGAACCCGGGCGGCCTCCTCGGAGCCGATCTCGCCACGTTCTCAGCCTGGCTGGGGGACGCAGTCGGGTACGCCGAACGCTTTCATCGCGCCGCCTTCCGGCACCTGCATGCCACCGGCCGCTGGGCTCCGGCCGAGGTTGATTTGTGGCGCGAGGCCACACCGGGTATCATCGACCGGCTAGATCGTCTGGCCGATGTCGAGCAGTGTCCGACTGTCGTGTCCTCCGCCGCGATGCTCGATTCGATCTACGGGACGACCAGCAAGTTCCTCCTGCGTCTTGCTGATGGCACCGAGGTCGAAACCGTCTCGATTCCCATGACCGCGGATGGGCATCGCACCGTCTGCGTCTCTTCCCAGGTCGGCTGCAAGCAGGGCTGCTCGTTCTGCCGCACCGCGCGCATGGGTCTGGTGCGCGACCTCACGGCCCACGAGATCGTCGGCCAAGTGATCGCGGTCAATCGCGCCACCGGACGCCCGGCCCGCAACGTCGTGTTCATGGGCATGGGCGAACCGTTGGACAATGCCGACGCGGTCGGGCTGGCGGCACGCATCCTCGCCGAACGCTGCGGCTGCTCGCTGGCCTGGGACCACATCACCGTCAGCACGGTCGGACGGCTCGCCGGTTTGGCGCGTTGGGAGGCGGTCGGGCTGGGGCAGGCCAACTTGGCAGTCAGCCTGCATGCCGCCGACGAGTCGGTGCGCGCCACGTTGGTGCCGGCCGCCCGAATCGAGTCGTTGGCGGCCCTGCGCGCCGCCCTGCAGGACCTCCGCCTGCCACGTGGTAGGCGCATCATGCTGGCGGTGGTCGTGATCCCCGGGATCACCGACACGCCGGCCCTGATCGAGGCTCTGATCGGATGGATCGGCACGCTGCCGGTGCTGGTCAACCTGATCCCGTTCAACCCCTTCCCGGGCGTGCCCTGGCGCGCTCCGACGGCGGTCGAGGTCCGCGCCATGCGCTATGCCCTGGAGAGCCGTGGAATCACCGCCCGGCAGCGGGTGACCAAGGGACGGGATGCGCTGGCAGCCTGCGGCCAACTGGCTGTCTCGCGTCCCCGGCAGGTGCGATCGGATGGTTGATCGGCCCGGTCGCCGCCGATCATCCTACGCCTCATGACCCCGATCATCGTCAATGGCGCGGCCGGCCGCATGGGCCGCCGCATCCTCGCCCTGGCCGCCGAGCAGCCGTCCGCCTACCGCATCGTCGCCGGCGTCGATCGCCAGACCGGCAGCCTGCGCGATCTGGGCATCCCCAGTGATGCGCCACTGCTTGTCACGGTGCCGGCCGAGGCGGGCGCGGTGGTCATCGACTTCAGCAGTCATGTCATCTTCCCGGGCCTGGTGCGCCATTGCGCCGCCAGCGGCATGGCCCTGGCCAGCGGCACCACCGGCATCGCCCCGAGTACCCTCGACCTCGAACTGGGCGCCGCCAGCGCCCGCATCGCCTGCATGCATGCCGGCAACATGAGCGTCGGTATCAACGTTCTGCTCGACGTCGCCGCCCGTCTGGCCAAGAGCCTGGGCGAGGATTACGACATCGAGATCACCGAGGCGCACCACAACCAGAAGGTCGATGCGCCATCTGGCACCGCCTTCGCCCTCGCCGATGCCATCACCGCCGCCACCGGCCGCAGTCGGGCTGACCATGTTTATGGCCGCGAGGGCCAGACCGGGGTCCGGCGCAAGGGCGAGATCGGCATCCATGCCCTGCGCATGGGCGATGTGGTTGGCGACCACACGGTGTGGTTCGTCGGTGGCGGCGAACGCATCCAACTCGGCCACGTCGCGCATAGCCGCGATATCTTCGCCCGCGGTTCGCTGCGCGCAGCGACCTTCCTGGCGTCGGCGCAACCCGGCCGCTACACGATGCGGGACGTGCTTGGGCTGTGAGGCTCTCGCCGTCCGTCTGCCCAACTGGCTGGGCGACACGTGCATGGCCCTGCCGGCCTTGGCACGCCTGCGCGCCGCCGGCTTCGACCTGACCTGCTTCGGCAAAGGCTGGGCGGCCGATCTGCTCGCCGCCGAACCCGACCGCGTACTAAAGCTGCCTGGCGGCTTGCGGGCCGACACCGCGGCGATCCGCGCCAGCGGGGCGCAGCGCGGCGTACTTTTCCCCAACTCCATCGGTTCCGCCCTGCGCATGCGCTTGGCCGGGGTGTCAACGGCCGGTCACGGCGGCCTACGCCGTCCATTGCTTGGTCGGAGCATCCCCCGCGTGTCCGGCAGCCATGAGGTCGAGGCGTTCTGGCGCATCGCCGGGGCGTGGTGCCCGTCGGCGGATCCGCCGGCCAGTCTCGGCCTGCGCCTGGCTCCGATTCACCAGCAACAGGCTGCCGCGGCGTTGGCCGCAGCCGGCGTGCGCGCGCCGTTCACCGTTATCGCTCCGCTGGCGGTCGGGCGCATCGACGGCCGCAGCAAGCAGTGGCCTGGCTTCCGCCTGCTGGCCCGTCTGCTCGCTGACCGCGGCCAGGTAGTCGCCTGCCCTGGGCCGGGCGAGGAATCCGCGATGCGTTCCGCCCTGCCGGAGGCGGTGCTGTGCAACGGCCTCGGCGTCGGGGCGTATGCTTCTGTGATGTCGCAGGCCCGCCTAGTGGTCGCCAATGATTCCGGTCCTATGCACCTGGCCGCCGCGATCGGCGTGACAGTGATCGGGGTGTTCGGGGTGAGCGATCCGGGCCGGACGCGCCCGTGGTCGCCACGTGCCCGGACCGTCGGCGACGCCAACGGCTGGCCAACCGTCGATCAAGTCGCCGCCGCAGCGTTGGAAACAGCATGAGACTACTGCTGCTCCTGCTTGTGGTCGGCCTGATCCAGGCCGCGGAGTGGCGCCTGACCACCGGCAGTCCGTTGACGCTGCCGCTGGATGCCCTGCATGGAGTCGCAGCCCTGCGCATCGACGCTGCCCGGGACGCCGCTGATGATGCCGACTGCTGGCTGGAACTGCGCCTGCTGGCCGCCGATGGCCGCCGCTTCGCCCTGGCCGACCCGCTGCGCGTCCCGTCTGGCGAGCGGCGTGCCAGCATCGTCGTCGGCCTCGACGCTGGCTCCTGGGCCGGCGAGGACGGACCGCTCGGGGCCGATGCGATCAGCGCCATCTCTGCGATAGAACTGGTTGCCTACGGCTGGTCTGGCGGCGCCCAGGCCCGGGTTGCGACCGTTCCGGTCCCAGCCGGCACGCCCGACTTCGTCGTCGAACAGGTGCAGACCGGTCTGGTCGACGTCGGCCCCTGGCGCGAATGGCGCGTCCGTCTGGCTGGCGGCTTCCGCGGCGAGCAGGGCGAGGTCGAGTTGCGCGACCACGATGGACGACTGTGGCCGATGTTCCTTGACCAGCCCGGTGGACTGGATCCCGCCGGACGCTGGCGTCCACGCGGACCGGCACGCTGGGTCCTGCGCCTGACGCCCGACGAGCATCCGGCCGCCCCCGCCCTGCTGCGTTGGCACGAGGGGGGCGATGACTGGCAGAGCCAGCCGTTGACGCTGCCGGAGGCGATCGGGGCCAAGGATTTCCTCGCGTCGGTAGCGCCATCGGCCCTACCGATTCCGCGGTCTGTCGGCTGGACCGGCATGGCCAGTGCTCTGATCGACGGCACCTGGCAGCGGCTCGGCGAGCGGACGATGGCGGAGGCCCTGGCCCCGGTGCTGTCGTGGCGCAGCGGCTGGACCGGCTTCCGCGGTCCGGACGCGGTCTCCTGGCCGCAAGCCGCCGCCTTCGACGTGGCACTGGTCGCAGGCGCGACCGCCATAGATCTGCTTCCAGAGGGGCTGTTGGAAGAGCAAGGGCCGTTCCGTTTTGGCCTGTCGCCGTGGACCGGCGGCAGCGGCCCATGGCGGGCACCGCGCGACGTGTGGTCGAGCGATCTGCCGTTGCAGGCGTGGCGGCGGCAGGCCAGGGCGGTGCTGGCCCGATCGCGTGCCGCGCCGGCGCTGACGCAGTGGAGCATAGGCATGCTGCGCCCGGCCAACGATGATGCGCAGCGGCAGCGGCTGCTCGCCGTCGCCGGCGATCTCGCCGGCCTGGTGGCGCGCTACGACCGTCGGCCGCTGCTCGCTCGCCATCCGCAGCTGGTGACCTTCGCCCGCACGGATCCCCAGGGTTCCTGGTTCTCCTTCGGCAACAGCGCTGCTGGCTGGACGCAGGGACCGGTGCCGCTGTTCGGCCCGGTGCGTACCGCTGCGCAGGGCAGCGATGGCGACGGCTGCATCGCCGTGCCGGTGGCTCCGGGTGGCGACGTCCGCATGGCTGGGGCCCAGGTCCAGCTGGACGTCAACCTGTTCAATCTCGACCGCCTCGAGATCGACGCGGCGCTCGATGGTGGTGGCGAGGGCACGCTGTTCGCCTGGGTCACCGATCACCATCATCGCTGGTGGCAGCAACGCCTCGACACCATCCCCGGCGATGGGGGCTGGCAGACAATCGGCATCGACGCCAGCACCGGCTGGACCTGCACCGGCAACGGTGCCGTCTGGAACGAGGACCTGCGGCGGCGCATCCGCGCCTTCGGCATCGTCGCCTACGTCCGTGGCGGCAGCGCCCAAGCCAGCCTGCGTCTGGACCGCATCCGCCGTTTCGGTTGGCCGGCCGAGCAGCGGGCGGAGTCGCTGACGATCGACGATCTCGACGCCGGATCGGTGACCCTACAGCGCTGGCAGCCGATCTCGGCCGGGTTCACCCTCGACCAGACAGCGCAGAATCCCTACGACCCGGACTTCGCCGACGTCGTTGGCGAGATCGAGGGGCCTGACGGCAAGCGCTATCGCCATCCAGCCTACTGGTTCGAACCCCAGCGCCTGGACTTCGATGGCCGCACCGAACACGTCGCCCCATCTGGTGAGGGCGCATGGCGATGGCGCTGGACCCCGCCGACGGCGGGCACGTGGCGTTGGCGGTTGATCGCGCGCATCAAGGTGCGTGACGCCTGGCGGCAGGCCGAGAGTCCGTGGCAGACCACGACGGTGACGGCCGACTCCGGTGGCATGCCCACCGTTGGCCTGGACCGTTCCGACCCGATATGGCTGGCCGACGCGAACGGTCGGTTCTGGTATCCCATCGGCATCAACCTGCGCTCGCCCGGGGACGAACGGCAGGACGGCGACCTGATGCGCGAACGGCTGTTCAGGCCGGTCGAAGAGGAACCAGCGGCGGTGCGCGGTTGGACCTCGATCGATTGGCAGCGCCTGGGCACCCGCGCCTATGAACGCTGGTTCCCGATCATGCAGGCCAACGGCATGGACTGGGCGCGGGTGTGGATGAGCCCGTGGTGGTGTGGTCTGGAGTGGCGTCGCGACTGGGACGACTTCGGCGGACTGACCTGGTTCAGCCAGGCCGCCGCCGCACGCATGGACCGCGTCATGGAACTTGCAGCCGCCAACCATGTCTACGTCCAGGTCGAACTGATGAACCACGGCATGGTTGGCGAGCATGCCGATCGGCAGTGGCGCGACAGTCCCTACAACAGCCGCAATGGCGGCCCATGCCGCAACGTCGGCGAGTGGTTCCGGTCCGAGGAGGTGTGGAAGCTGCACGCCAAGCGCCTGCGCTACACCCTGGCCCGCTGGGGCTGGTGCACCAACCTGGCGGCCTGGAGCCTGTGCAGCGAGATGGAATTCACCGGCACCTTCGACCAGGAGACCGGGCGCAACGACTACGGTTACAGCCCCAGCCTACAGAAGTGGCTGGAGAAGAGCCTGGCGTGGATGCACGAAAACGATCCGGTTGCGGGACGCTTGGTGACCATGCACTGGAGTCACCCGTGGGCTGCACCGCAGCATTGGCGCACTCCGGGCCTGGGCTTCAACAACTCCAACGCCTACACCGCCTTCATGGATTTCGAGACGACGCTGGGCAACGGCAGGCGCGGCCGACGCGACCTGCCGCTGGCGCTCGACTCCTATCTCAACCGCCTCTTCCCGCCGGCCGAACTGCATCGTCCGACCCTGATCGGTGAATGGGGCGGGCACTGGGCCGAGAACCAGCCGTGGGTTCTGCGCGGAGAGTTGCGTACCGGCTTGTGGATCCAGGCGGTTACCCCGTACGCCGGCAACACCGGCTTCTGGTGGTGGCTGTGGCTGGACATCGCTGACCGCTGGGGTCAGTACAAGGCGGTGGCGTCCTTCATGCAGGGCGAGGAGCGCCGCAACATCGCCTGGATCCCGATCCAGCCGCGCGTGACTAATGGTCGCCAGCTCGCCCAGGGCATGCGGTCCGAACACGCTGTGCGCCTCTATGTCTGGCCGCGCGGCATGGATCAGGATATCCGCCGCAGCCAGACCAGCGATTGCGAGGTCTCGCTGGACGGCCTGGTGCCGGGCGTCTGGCACATGCGTCGGTACGATGGAGCCACCGGACTGCTGGTCGCCGAGCGTGATCTGCAGGCCGATGCCGCAGGCAATCTGCGTCTGCCGGTTACCGCGCCGACACCGGACGCGGTGTTCAAGCTCGACCGCTAGACCACAGATGCGCACCATCCTGTCCGAGGACGCGGTCCTGCCGCTGACCTGCACGCGGATGGGCACCTGCTGCCATGGCAAGGATATCCGCATCACGCCGTGGGAGTTGGCTAGTCTCGCGACCGCTCGGGGTCTGACCGCCAGCGCCTTCCGCGAGCGCTGCACCAGCGATGCCGGCACCCGACTGCGCCTGGCCGCTCCCGGCTGGCGCGGCTCACCCGCCTGCTGCCTATACGATCCGGCCAGCGGCTGCACCGCACATGCCGCCAGGCCGCTCGCCTGTCGCTTGTACCCGCTCGGACGCGAGCGGCAGGGGGGCGAGGTCCGTTACATGCATGAGGGGAGTGTCTTCCCCTGCTTCGATGGCTGCCCGGAGGTCACGGATCTGCCACGTCTGACGGTTGGAACCTACCTCACGCAGCAGGGGATCGCCGTTCCCGCTCGGGTGCGGGATGCCTATCTGGAGATGGCCCAGGATCTGGCGGAAGCGGCGTTGAGCCTGGTGCTTGATGATGACAGCCTCGACCCGCGCTGGCGACAGGCCTGGGAACTGTCCATCGCAGGTGGAGCTACACAGTGGCCGTCGGTGCTGGGGCAGTGGTTCGACCTCATCACGGTGCCGACGATCGATCCAGACCTGGAGGCCATGGCCTGGGTGCAGGCACATGCAGCCCAGATTCAGGTCCGGGCCGAGGATGCCGCTCCGGCTGTGGCCTGCGTCCGGCTGTTCTGCACTGCCTTGCTGCTGCTGCATGCGGTCGGCGGCGAGGCACAGGACACTGGCCGGCGCTGGTTGGCCCGTACGGGGGAATGACGGGCGCGTCCAGCCTATTTTGGGGAGACGTCAAAATCCCAGCGGTTGGTCATCCAGTGCCGGTGGCGTTCGCCGTCGTCATCACCGAACAGAAAAGCATCGACCAGCAGGGTGACGGGAGTCGCGAGCCAGCGTAGGGGATTCCTGCTGACCACGAAGCTCGTGCTGCGCAGGGGGGCTGCCGCCAGGGTGCTTCCCAGCGTGTTGCTCGACAGGCTGGCCCAGGTCGCCTGGTCGATCACCAGACCGCTGCACACGATTGGCCTGGAGATGATGCCGGGGTCCTCGACCTGCAGCCGTACCGGATCCCAGCAGGACAGGGAACCCGGCTCGCCGGTCAGATCGGGCCAGGCACCGAAGCGCAGCGACCACGGACCGGATGGAGTCTGCGTGGGTAGAGCATCACAGCCAACCAGCAGCAGGATGGAGCCGTCAGGGCCGCAGGCTGGCAACGCCCCAGCGGGAGGCGATTCCTTCAGACGCAGCGCGACCAGAATCAGCGATCGCGGTTCGGTCCGCGAGACCGGTGGCGAAATACGATCTGCTGCTGGGCTGACATGCCTGGCGGTGAAGACGAACGTGAGGTTGGCGGCCCAATGGCGCCGATAGCGTACCGCCGCATCGGCTGGGAGTCCGCGCAGTCCTTCAGCCAGATGCTGTTCAGAGGTGGCTTGCATCGCGTCGTGATCCGCATCGGGCAACGGCGTCCACTGCACGCTGGCGATGACATGTGAATCGGGCTTGGCCACCAGCATGGTCCCCCTGGTCAGGGGCAGGTTGCAGCCCGACAGGCAGCCAAGTGCAAGGATTCCCAGGGCGAGCAAAAGTGCCGCCGGGGCAGGTTTCCTCCAGCTCCTGGCCGGCTCCCTGGTCCCGACACGGTGGGGGATCGTTTCCTCAACAGCGAAAGCTCGGTTCATGGTTCCTCGGGGACGTAGACCACATTCGGCGTCATGCTAGCGATCGGCCAGCCGCGGTCGCGGGCCCCTAGCACAAGTTGCTTGAGTTCCCAAGCGAATCGGCCCGGTGTGCGTGCGACGGTATAAGGTACGGGCAGGCCGATGACGCGCAGCATGTGGGCGGTGAAGTCGTGGCAGTTGGCGAGCAGGGTGTAGTCATGCGTGCTGGCCAGGAAGTGCGTCGGGCGCTGTGCGTTGGTGGTGTACAGGGCCGGCTTACGCGGGTCTATCCAAGCCAGCAACTCGTGCTGGAACGCCTCCATCTGGGTGGCATCCAGCGGAATGGAGAAGGCTATTCGGGGGATCAAGGCGTCGTCGTTACGTCGCTCGTCGGCGAGGTACGAGATCATCAGGACGCCCGGTGAGGAGACAAACAGCAGTCGTAAGGCATGGCTGTCGGAGCGGTCGATATTCATGGCCCAGCACCATTCGCTGAAACCGATTTCGACGAAGGGGGGGGGCGAGTCCCCAGCCGTGCTGATGGTAACTGGCAGGTAGGAGTACGGGACAATGAACCCGCTATGAAAACCATCGCTGAATACTGTCACCGAGCCTGCTGGGTGCTGCGGATCCTGGGGCAAGCGGTAGCCGCATCCAGTGATCGCGAGGCCTACAAGACAGAGCATCAGACCTGGCAGGGAGTGGGTCAATCGCAAGGGGGATCGCATGAATGAAGAGGGCCAGGGCCAGTGTCCTGGCCCTGGCCCGCAAAGGTCAAGGAATCGTTCTGGGCTGGGCCCGGAACTGATGCCAAACCGGAATCCGCTTACTTGGGGCCCGTCAGGGCGATGCCCTTGCCCTTGATGGTCACTTCAGCCTGGGCGAAGATGCCGAGGTCCATGCCCTTGGCGTCGACCTTCGGAGCGATGATCATGTCGATCTCGTCGTTGTCGTAGATCGCCGCGCCGACGGCCTTGATGCGGGCCGCGTCGATGACGGTCTGGCCAGTCAGGGCGGTCGCGACCGACGGGCTGATGGCCGAGGCGCTGGCCGTGGCGGTGACGTTACCGACGATGCGGTAGGTCGGGGCGGTCAGGCTGGGGGCGCCAACGTCTTCGACCTGGGCCTGGCGGGAGTGGAAGGTGCAGCCGCCCGCGGTCATGGAAGCGACGGCGATGGCAACGATGGAGATACGGCGAACGAGCATTGAGCTCTCCTGTGATGGCCTGGATTGGCCACAGACCTATTCTCTAGCATCACATTTTCACAATGTCCAGGACCGGGTTCACCCGCACAGTAGGGATCGCCGTCCCCGCCCGGGTATGAGAGGTTTATTTGGAGATGGCCCAGGACCTGGCGGAAGCGACTTTGAGCCTGACGACAACCCCGACCCGAGTCGGCAACGGGTCGGATTGTCCCGCCATTGGCACACCGATACGGGTTAACCCGTACTTGACCACCTCACCGCGGCTCCGTATTACCTCAATCGGAAACCCCAACCCAAACAAGGGATTCACCGCATGCGCAAGTTCCTCCTCCCCGTCGCCGCTCTCGTTGCCGCCGTCAGCTTGCACGCTGCCGACGACCTCCGCCAGAATGTCGGCATCGGCGTCGGCACCATGATCTTCGAAGGCCAGCAGGGCCTGCTGTCGCAGATCTGCGCCGCGACCACCAACGGCTGCTTCGGCAACCAGACCTTCGCGATCACCACCGGCACCCTGGGCGCCCGCCCGTGGACCGGCATCGTCAGCAATGGCGAGGTGCAGACCTTCGTCCGTGAGAACATGGACCAACTCGCTCGCGAGATGGCCGCCGGACAGGGCGAGTCGATCGACACCCTCGCCGAGCTGATCGCGGTCCCGACCGCCCAGCGAGCCGAGTTCGCCAAGACCCTGCAGTCGCAGTTCGACGTGATCTACGCCTCGCCGACCATCACCTCCACCGAGGTGGTTGAGAACCTCGCCAAGGTTGTCGGCTGATCAGCCGTACGTAGCGCCGGCTTCAGCCGGCCCGGTCGGCGGACTTCAGTCCGCCGCGGAAACGAGTCGGTGGTCCGCCACCGGCTCGTTTCTTTTTGTTTTGGGGGCTTCGCCCCCGCGGCCCTGCGGGCCTGCCCCCCGGGCTGGTAAGAGCTAAATCGTCGCCGCTGGCCTTCCTGGTAGGCATACCGGGAGGGGTGACCAGGGTGGCACTCGCTGACGGATAGCACGCCTTCGGGCAAGGGGCTCGACCCCGTACAAAGATCGTGCCTCCT
>JBBREK010000073.1:0-17633 GCA_038203025.1 Planctomycetota bacterium | reverse complement strand
CCGCAGGAGGCACGATCTTTGTACGGGGTCGAGCCCCTTGCCCGAAGGCGTGCTATCCGTCAGCGAGTGCCACCCTGGTCACCCCTCCCGGTATGCCTACCAGGAAGGCCAGCGGCGACGATTTAGCTCTTACCAGCCCGGGGGTAGGCCCGGGAAGGCCGTAGGGGCGAAGCCGCTGAGACAAAAACGTTTCAATCGTTGCGCGCGAGGGGTCGGATCGTTGCGTACCACCACATCGGCCATAGATTTTGCACCATATGTCTGGTCCCGAGGTCAACCCGCTTGCAAGGGCCGGTGAGCTGATCGCCGGTCGATGGCGGCTGCATCACGAGATCGGCCACGGCACGTCCGGCCGGGTGTGGCAGGCGCGTGATGAGCACCTCGACCGCGATGTGGCGGTCAAGATCCTTGAGGTGAACGCCAACGACGAGGAGCAGGTCCAGCGCTTTGAACGCGAGATCCGCGTCACCGCCCGCTTGCAGCACCCCGGCATCTGCGCCGTCTTCGAGGCTGCCGCCGACGATGCCAGCCGGCCGTGCTACGTCATGACCCTGGCGCGCGGTCGCACCCTCGACCGCTTCCTCGAGGAGCTGCGCCAGTCCCCCGACCATTGGCGCACCTGGCCGCTGGTCGACCGCCTGACCCTGTTCCTGCACCTGCTCGACATCATGCACTACGGTCACGCCCAGGGCGTGGTGCATCGGACCTCAAGCCGGCCAACATCGTCATCGGCCAGTACGGCGAGCTGTGGGTGCTCGACTGGGGCCTGGCCCGCGACCTGCGCGAAGAACAGGCCGCCGAGAAGGCCTGGGACGCCGCCTTCTCCACCCCCGAGGACAAGTCGCGGACGCCACCCCCGGAAGTCCTGCCGCCAGATACCGAGACCGTGCGCTCGCAGCGCATCGACGCCGCCACGGTCATCATGAATGATCCGGACTCTGCCGAGACGCAGGACATGCCGGCCCTGGAGCCGACCCAGCAGAAGCCGTCTTCGCGCATCACTACGCCAGTCAGCAGCAGCAGCAGTAGCCGCAGCCAGCGCAGTGGCCGCCAGGGAACCGAAAGCCACAAACGCTCGTCGATGCGTGTGTCCCGTTCAACGCACTTCGGGCAGATCCTCGGCAGCCCGGCCTACATGAGTCCCGAGCAGGCCCTCGGCCGGGCCTCGATCGTCGATCAACGCACCGACGTCTATTCGCTTGGCTCGATCCTGGTCGAGTTGATGGCGCTGAAGACCCCGCAGGAGATGGGCGAGCACGAGGCCCTCATCGACTTCATCACGCGGATCAAGAAAGGCGATCGACGCACCCTGCGCGACCTGTGGCCAGAGGCGCCGCAGACCCTGCAGACCATCGCCGAGTGGGCCCTGGCCCGCGATCCGCAGGACCGCTACCCCGACTGCGAGGTCTTCGCCCAGGATCTACGCACCCTGCTGGTCCAGGTCAGCGAGTCCTACGCCAAGCAGGAGGCCGACCGCCTGGCGCGCGAACGCGACGGCGCCTGGCGCGGACTCGGCCGCTGGGACTTCGCCGCCAGCCCCGACGCGGGCCCCTTCAGCCTGCCATCAACCAGCTGGTGCGGCGAGCAGGTCGGCCACGTCCACCACCCCGAACTTGGCGGCATGCTGCTGGGCGGCTACGGCCTGCAGATCTATCCGCTGGCGGTTGAGGTCGGCGACGACGTGCGCGTCACCGTCGAACTGGAACTCGTCCAAGGCGAGGAGATGTGGATCCTCGCCCGCGGCACCGACCCCAGCCAAAGCTACCAGTTCCGCATCGGCGCCTACGAGGGTCGCTGGATCACTCTGTCGCGCTCGCGCGGGGCCACCGATCCGCTCTCCGCCGAGCTGATGACCATGCGCCCGATGCGCGAGGGCGAGACGACCACACGCATGGACCGCCGGCCGCTATCGCACCGCGTGGTGGTCGAGTGCGAAGGTCAGGTCCTGCGCCTGCACGTCGATGGCCAGGAACCACTCGCCTTCCGCGACCTCAACCCGGTGTCCGTCGCCCCGGGCAACACCATCGCCCTGGCGACCTGGAAGACCCAGGCGCTGGTCCGCAGCCTGGCGGTCGAACGACGCCACTCGCCCCTGATGGTGCCCAGCTACACCGTCGGCAACGAGCTGCTGCGCCTCGGCCTGCACCCGGAGGCCGAGAGCTGGTACAATCGCTTCCTTGCCGAGCACCCGGACAGCGAGCAGGCCGCCGAAGCCTCCTTCCTGCGTTGCATGGCGGTGGTCCGGCGCGGCGACCTCGCCGACGCCGCCGAGGCGTTGCGCGACTTCCTCGGCGACCACCTCGAACACGTGCTCGCCCGCGACGCCATCTTCATGCTCGCCAAGGTGCAGTACGAGCGCCACGACGGCAGCCTGCGTGCCGCCATCCGCGAGCTGCTTGGCTACCAGGAATCGGGCGATGTCGTGCGCACCCGCTTCTGCCTGTGGATCATGCCGCTGATCGGCGCCCAGGTCGAGCACGGCGGCCTGACCAACGAGGTCGAGCACGACCTGGAGCATCTCGCCCGGCTGATGCGCGGCAGCCCCGACGAGGTCGCCCTGATGGGCACCATGTCGCGCTGGCTGTCCAGCCACCTGCGCGGCTGGCTCAACCACCTGGTCGACCGCAACGATGCCATCGCCATCGCCGCCTGCCGAGACGCCATGCGCCGGGCCCGGGCCCTGGGCTACAGCATCACCATCCGCGAACCGCGCATGCTCAGCGATTTTACCAAGATCGCGCGGGAGATCAGCGTCAGCGACGATCCGGCCCGCACCGTCCTGGTGATTGGCCGCGGCGAGGATCGGCCGACCACCCTGTTCGACTTCGTGCGCGACTGCCTGGTTCTGGTCGGGATGGGCTCGGACAAGTCGATCCTTTCCGCGCTGTCCGGCGGCGAGGAACTGACCCCGGTCGAGCGCATTCTGCGTGCCGGCCTGCGCCGCCGGCTCGGTGATACCGCCGGTTCGCAGGAGGACCTGGAATGGTGCTTCCGCCTGACCGACGAGCTGGAGACCTCGCGCACCTCGCTGACCAAGCTGTTCGCGGCCCGCCTCGGCTGCCTCGCCCTTGGCTATCTGCCAGCCTCGCTGGTGCTCGACGGCCTGGCCACCATCCGCGAAGACATCCTCCATTCGCCGCTGCTCGCCCTGACCGCCTTCACCTGCGAAAGCCATGGCGACCGCCTCACCGCCCTGCAGCTGTGGCGCGAACTGGCCGCCGAGGGTACCGGCTTCAGTCTGGTCGGCCGGCAGGGCATCGAACGCCTCGGCTGACCCCGTCCAGCGGTCCGCTCACTGCCCGTCCGGCGTCCGTCCAATCGGCGGATCGACGTGGACGATGCGACGCATCAGCATGCTCACCCCGCGTGAGGCAGTCGCCACCAGACCGACACCGGGCAGTTCCCGCCACAAGCCGCGCAATTGGCGACGGACATCCACCGGCAGGCGCGGCAGCAGGGTCCAGGCGAGGATCACCGCCGGGATGCGTAGGATGACGCTGACCAGGAAGAGGGAACGGAACGGTGATCCGTCGAGGCTGGGGAGCAACGGCAGCAGCCCCATGCCCAGGCCGACCGCTGCCACCTGGACCAGGCCGAGCAGGGTCTGGTGGTAGCCGATTAGCCGCACGCGCTCGTTGGGGTCGGTATGGCAACCCAGAGTGATAACCATGGCGGCGCACTCGGCGGCGCACCAGCACAGGCCGTTGACCACCTCGATGGCGATCAGTGTCGGCACGTGCTCGATGAAGGCCCAGCTGGCTGGAATGATGGCGATGCACAGCACCGCCCAGCGCAGCACCAGGGTCGGACCGATGCGGTCGATGATCCAGCCGAAGGCGGGATAGGCGACGAGACGCATGATCTGGCAACTGACCACCAGGGCGGTGAACAGCAGCGGTCGCTCGGACAGGCCGAGCCCACCCTGCTCGACCGGCGCCAGCATATACGGCGAGAAGGCCGGGCCGGCGATCATGTAGCCGAAGAACAGGGCCGCCCACACCACCGTCCAGCGGCCGAAATGGCTGCCGCGCAGGCCGGCGAGGAAGCTGCGGAAGCCGGCAGCGCCGTCTCCACCTACCGACGCAGGAGCGGTAGCGCCCGGCCGCGGTGGCAGTTCCGGCTGCCGCGTGAGCATCCGGACCGCGATCAGTCGGGCGGCCATGGCGACAAGGAAGATCGTCGCCAACCCACGCGGATCATCCTGCATCGGCCACAGTCGGATGAGCAGCGCGGCGGCCACCGCCGTGGCCAGCTTCATGGTCATGAGCAGCCGGTTGCGCCGTCCGAAGTAGCGACCATGCAGCGGCGTCGGGACGAAGGTGCCGGTCCAGGCGAACCAGGCCGGCTGACTGAGCGCCATCGACGCCGGGATGGCGATGGCCAGGACCAAGGCCATCACCGGCATCCACGTCGGTTCTGGCATCCAGGCCGCCACCGCCAGCAGCCCGAGGCACCCGGCCTGAAACAGGCCGATGCCGATAGACACCGCCCGATGCCCACCGAACCGGGCAATCAGCGCCCCCGACCACGGACCCAGCGCGACGTTCACCGCCAGCGGCACCAGGGTGAGCAGGAAGACAGTCGAGGCGGTGGCGCCAAGGCGGATCTGCAGCAACGGGACCAGCCACTGCTCCAGGGCGTTGAACACCACCCCCACGGCAGCGCCCTCGGCCAGCGATGCGCCGATGCCCGTGCGCAGCAGGCCGCGTGGGCGGGCGGTCAGGGATGCGCTAACGCCTCCGTTCATGCGCCGGGAACGGCCGGACCCGGCTGCGCCGGCGCCGCAGCGGTTACGGACATGGCCACGGCGGCGTGGTGGCTCAACGGATCGCTCGCCGCCGCAAGCCGGGTGGCACGCTGGCACAAGGCCTGCGGCGTCGGTTCCTCGCGGGCCATGTCGGCCACCGTACCCAACGGCAACTGGCCGTGGGTCGCGTGCGCCACCATCACCAGGATGTCCCCAGCGGCGAGGGCCAGTTCGCAATGGCCGATCCCCCCCGGTTCGCTCGGCCGGATCAAGGAGGCCTGGGCGGCACGCACCAGGATGATGCGATGGTCGCCCTGGAAGAGCAGTCTCGCCCGGATCCCGTCGCTCCAGATCAGGACCTGATGTCCGCCTGGCACGGCGCCGGCGCGGACCGCTTCGGTTGCCGCCGGCAGTCCAGCCGAACCCAGGGCGAGGAGCGGTGCGGCCGATTCGAGTAGGCGCAGGTGGGCGGTATCGGCATCGTCCTGACGCGGGGCCTCGGTGAGGACCAGCGACACCGACCGTCTGGACCGTAGGCGCTGCGACTCGGCCTCCAGACGCGGATTGCGATAGATGCTGGACGAGGTCAGAGCCGCGACAGTCTGGTAGGCGACCGCGCCTGGACACGGCCGCTCTTCGTGCAGCCCCACCAGCACCTGGACCGGATGCCTGTCAAGATCGGCGTTGATGATTGAGGTCGCAGTAGCGCTCATGAGGCCACGCTCTGCACAAGCTTGTAAATCATTCGATGATCAACTATGCGCGCAAGTCTATAATAGCAAATAAATTACATATCCTAGGTCGAGATCGCGCGACCGTGCAATCTCTAATCATTTACTTATGAATGATTATAGCTACCGTGCATCCATGGTGAGCACTTCCGAAACGATCCAGGATCAGATCGTCGGTGCTCTGCATCGGTTGCTCCAACACACCACCGACGCCCACGGAGTCAACGGCCACACCGGAGACATGACCACGGCCCAACTCGCATGCCTGCGCGAACTCGTCCAACAGGATAATCTGACCCAGACCCAACTGGCGGAACGGGTTCACCTCAGCCCCTCGACCTTAGTCGGCATCATCGATCGCCTGGAGGTCAAGGGTCTGGTCCAGCGTCACCGTGATCTGGCTGACCGGCGCCGGATCCATGTGCATGCCACCGCCACGGGGACCGAGACAGCCTCGTCGGCGGCAGAGATTCTCGAGCATCGGCTAGCCGACAAGCTCGCCGGGGTGGAGCTCCGACAACAGGAGGCGATGGCGGCAGCACTGCAGCAACTCGCTGCCATTCTCGATTAGGAGCGCCGGCCCCTGCGCTCATGCCGGTCGGTCGAGCACCCGATACCCGATCGCCTCGCTGACATCGTCCAGCCCGACTCCCTCGCGGCCCTCAAGGTCGGCGATGGTGCGCGCGACCTTGAGGATGCGATCATGGGCCCGGGCCGACAGGCCGAGCTCGTCGACCGCCTGGGCGAGCAACTGC
The DNA here is from genome assembly GCA_038203025.1 of Planctomycetota bacterium. GTDB lineage: Bacteria > Planctomycetota > UBA11346 > UBA11346 > UBA11346 > UBA11346. The sequence continues at coordinate 11,400 of JBBREK010000073.1, read as the reverse complement.
AGCGCCGCAGGCGCGGCGTGGATGTGGCTGCGCAGACCGCGCGGTTCGAGCAGGCCATTCGGCCGACCCTGGCGCGTCAACATGCGCGAGCGTGCTGCCACCACCCGCTCGCGCAGGACCAGGCTGGTCTCTCCCACGTCGCCGCCCTGTAGCGTCTCGGGCCGCTGCGCCGGAACTTCCAGATGCAGGTCGATGCGATCGAGCAGCGGGCCGCTGATCTTGGCGCGATAGCGATGGATCTCGTCGGAACCGCAGGTGCAGCGTCTGGTGGGATGGCCGAGGAATCCGCACGGACAGGGGTTCATCGCCGCGACCAGGCAGCAGCGGGCGGGGAAGCGCACCCGCCCACTGGCCCGCACCACGGTAAGGAAGCCATCCTCCAGCGGCTGGCGCAAGGCTTCCAGCGCGGTGCGCGGATATTCCGGCAACTCGTCGAGGAAGAGGATGCCGTGATGCCCGAGGCTGACTTCGCCCGGACGCGGCGGACTGCCGCCACCGACCAGGCCTGGGCCGCTAACCCCATGGTGCGGTGAGCGGAACGGCCGCCGCGATACCAGACCACAGCCGAGCGGCAGCAGGCCGGCGATCGAATGCACGCGCGTCACCTCTAGTGCCTCATCCGCGGTCAGCGCCGGTAGGATGCCGGATAGCCGCCGCGCCAGCATGGTCTTGCCGGATCCGGGCGGACCGAGCATCAGCAGGTTGTGCGCCCCGGCCGCCGCGATGAGCAGGGCCCGCTTGGCCTGGGCTTGACCGCGCACATCCGACAGGCAAGGCTCCTCAAACACCTCGACAACCGGCGGCGGTGGCGAGGCCGGCGCCTCGCCGCCGCGCAGCCAGTCGCAGCAGGCGCGCAGGTTCAGCGGAGCGACCACGCGCAGACCGCCAACGGCCGCCGCCTCATGGGCGTTGGCCGGCGCGACCACGGCGGTGTCGAAACCGGCAGCACGGGCAGCAGCAGCAGCGGCAACCACTCCACGCACCGGCCGCAAGGTGCCATCGAGCGCGAGTTCGGCGAGAAACAGCGCCGTGGCCGGCGGATCGCCAATGCCATTGTCGCCAATGGTAGCGAGGAAGCCTATTGCGCAGGCGAGGTCGAAGGCCGGCCCCTCCTTGCGCCGGTCGGCCGGGGCCAGATTGACGGTGATGATGTCGCCCGGGCGATGGTGCAGGCCACTGGCGAAGATCGCCGTGGTCACGCGCTCGACGCTTTCACGTACCGCCGCATCGGGCAGGCCGACGACGGTGACGCGACCCTCGCCGCTCTTGGGCGTGCTGCGCGCTACCTCGACGGTGACGAGGTAGCCGTCGACCCCCTCGATACCGGCGGCGTGGACACGGACTAGACGCATCGCGGGAGGCTGCGCAGCCGGCGCTCGCCTGCAAGCGGACCGGCGTTGCGCGTCGAAGCCGCCGGGGACACTGGTGACGTGGCCACCGACCATCGTCAGACCCCGCCCGCCGACGTGCAGGCCCTCATCCGTGAGGTCCTTGGGGGCGAAGCGCCGGCTGGCGGCCCGCCTACCGGCGGCCTGGGCTGGATGGATGAGGCCGAGCCGGAGAAGCCCGGAAACGCCAGCGGCTGGGCCCGTCCTGGGGCCAAACCCAAGGCAGAAACCGACGAGGTCGAGCAGGCCCGGCACGTCCAACTGGGCATGCTGCCCGTGCCGCCGCGTCTACCCGGCCTGATCTGCGCCGCCCGCTTCGAACCCGAGCATGAGGTCAGCGGCGACTTCTACGACTTCTTCCAGTTCCCGGATGGACGCCTCGGCGTCGTCCAGGGCGACGTCAGCGGCCACGGCGTCGGCGCCGGCATGATCATGGCGATGGCCAAACAGACCATTCGCATGCTCGCCTCGACCGGTTCGTCACCGAGCAAGGTCCTGACCGAGGTCAACCGCTGGCTGTTCGGCGCCATGGCCGGCAAGTTCGTCAGTTGCACCTACCTGACCATCGACCCGGCCAAGGGCGAGTTGCGCGTCGCCCGGGCCGGACATCCGCCGCTGATCCTGGCCAACGCCGCCACTGGCACGCGCGAAATCCTGGCGCCCAAGGGCATCGCCCTGGGCATCCGCGGCGGCCCGGCCTTCATCGCCGGTTCAGAAGAGCTGCGCCGCAGCCTGCGGCCGGCCGACCTGCTGGTGCAGGCGACCGACGGCATCCTTGAGGCCACCGACCGCCTGGGCGAGGAGTTCGGCATCGAGCGTATGGCCGACGTGGTCGCGCAGCATGCTCCCGCCGGACCCGAGGCGGTGGTCAACCGCATCCTCGACGCCGCCCGCCACTTCCAGGGATCGGCCAAGCTCGGCGACGATGCGATGGTGGTGGCGGTCAGCATCGGTTAGGCTACCGCCCCACGCATGAAGACCATTCCCGTCCCCGCCCTTGGCGTCGAGCTGATCGAGCGCCACCTGCCCTCCGGCCTCACCCACCTGCATCTGGCCTGCGCCGACGAGCACCGCGCCTTCTGCATCGCCTTCCGTACCCCGCCGGAAGATTCCACCGGTCTGCCGCACATCCTCGAGCACACCACGCTGTGCGGCTCGCAGCGCTATCCGGTGCGCGACCCCTTCTTCATGATGCTGCGCCGCTCGCTGGCGACCTTCATGAACGCGATGACCTATCCGGACCTCACCGCCTATCCGTTCTCCACCCAGGTGGCGAAGGACTGGGACAACCTGCTGGCGGTCTACCTCGACGCGGTGTTCGCACCGCGCCTCGACGAACGCGACTTCCACCAGGAGGGGCACCGCTGCGCGCCAATTGCCGACGGCACCTGGCAGCGCCAGGGCGTGGTCTTCAACGAGATGCAGGGCGCGCTGGGCAACACTGACGCGCAGTTGCGCAACGCCATCACCCGGACGCTGCTGCCCGACACCATCTACCGCCATGAGAGTGGCGGCGAGCCGGCCGACATCCCGCGCCTGACCCACGCCGATCTGGTCGCCTTCCACCGTCGCTGCTACCGCCCGGCCAACGCCGTGCTGGTGACCTACGGCGATGTGCCGCTCGACCGCCTCGACGCTGCCCTGGCACCCTACCTCGTCGATCCCGGTACCGCCTTGCCGCCGCCGACGGGCCAGCCGCCGCTGCGTACGCCAGCCAGCCTCGACGTGCCGGTACCGCTGGCCCCCGGCCAGGAGACGGTCGATGTCACCGAATGCGGCATCACCTGGGCCTGGGGCGACAGCGCCGGCATCGACGAGGCGCTCGACGCCGACCTGCTTGAACGCCTGCTGTTTGGTCACGCCGGTGCGCCCCTGCGTCGAGCCCTGGAAAGCAGCGGCCTGGGCCGCGGCACCGGTCCGTCCGGCTACACCGGCCACACCCGCACCGGCCTGTTCACCGCCGCGATCGACGGCCATGAGCCAGGTGCCGAGCCACGCATCGAGGCGCTGATCCGCTCGACCATCGCCGGCATCGCCGACCAGGGCGTGCCCCAGGACGAGATCGACGCTGCGCTGCATCAGCTGGAACTGTCGCGCCGCGTGGTACGCGGCGACGGCTGGCCCTATGGCCTCGAACTATGCCTGCGCCTGGTCGGGCCGTGGAACCTCGGCGTCGACGGCGTGCCCTTCCTCGATGCCGGTCCGGCCCTCGACCGACTGCGCAGCCGCGCCACACCAGACTGGGTGCGCCGCGAGATCGCCAGCCGGTTGCGCGACAACCCACACCACGCTGTCTTCCGCGCCAAGCCCGACCTGGAGTTCCACACCCGCGGCAAGGCGCAGATCGCTGAGCTGGACCGCACCGAACTGGCCCAGCCCCGGGCCGACGAACGGCTACGCGCTGCCGCCGCCGCCTTGGCCGCGCGCCAGGCCCAAGCCGACGATGCCGGCACCCTGCCGGAACTCGCCCTTGCCGAGGTACCACGCCAGCGGCGCTGGACGCAGGGTTCCGACACCGCCTGGGATGGCGGCCGGCTGACCGTGTTCACCGCCCCGACCAACGGCCTGACCCATCTGACCGCCGCCCTGCCGCTCGAACTCGACGACGAGCTGGAGTTGATCCCGCTGCTGACCAGCGGGCTCGGTGGACTCGGCTGCGGCACCCGCGACTACGCGACCCAGGCTGCCTTCCTCAACGCACATACCGGCGGCATTCGTGCCTGGCTGGAGACTGGTGCCGATCCGGACGATCCAACCGCCGTGCGCCCCTGGCTGTGTCTTGAGGTCAGGGGCCTGAGCGAACACGCCGACAGATTTCTGCCGCTGCTTGCGGAGACTCTGCTGGAGACGCGCTTCGACGAGACGGAACGCCTCGTCGAACTGGTCGAGCAGGCGGTGGCGCACGGGCAGGAGCGCGTCACCCGCGCCGGCTCAGCCCTCGCCGGATCGGCGGCGACCCGCGCCTTCGCCGGCTCCGTCGGTCTCGGCCATCGCCTCGGCGGACTCGGCCGACTGGCCTACCTGAAGCGCCTCTCCGAACAGGGCTGCGACGGCCTAGGCATTCGTCTGGCCCGGCTGCGCGATCGTATCGCCGCGGTCGCACCGTGCGCGGCGCTGATCGGCGATCGCGGCGGCGCGGCAGAATTGCTGGCGGCGGCGCGCTGGCCATCCCGACCGGCCGGTAACGCCACGACACGTCTCCTACCGCCGGGCCCCGCGGTGGCACCGACCGCCTTCACCACCGGCACCTCGGTCAACTACTGCGCCCTGGCCTTCCCGGCCCCGGCCCTGCGCCACGCCGACGCCGCCGCCCTGGCGGTCGGGGGCCGCATCCTGACCAACCGCTGGCTGCATCCCAAGCTGCGCGAGCAGGGCGGCGCCTACGGCGGTGGTGCCGGCTTCAGCCCCGGCTGCGTGCAGTTGACCAGCTACCGTGATCCGCGCCTGGCCGACACCTACCGCGACATGCGCGACGGCCTGCGCTGGCTGGCCGCCCTACCCGAAGAACCGGCGGCGCTGAAGGAAGCGCAGCTCGGTGTGCTGCAGGGCCTGGATGCACCGGGCAGCCCGGCTGGCGAGGCGCGACGACGCTTCCTTGGCGACCTCACTGGCCGCGATCCGGCGACCCTGGACGCCTTCCGGCTGCGCATCCTCGACTGCAGCCTGGCGGCGGTGCGCGCCGCGACGGAACGCTGGCTGCCACCGGACGGCGGCAGCCAGGCCTGCGTCACCGCCCCCGAGGGCGCCCGGACGCTCGGCTGGGATGCCATCGCGATATGAGGTCCCTGGGACTGCGCGCCGCTGGCGCGCTGCGGGAAATTGCTGTGCCCCTGGCGCGCCAGCAGCGCGCGGTCCCAGGGGTCTACTGATGGATGTCGACTCGCTGCGCGGACTGCTCGCTGAACCCGCCACGCCGTCGGATTTTGTCCCGCCGCCACGCTTCCGCGAGGCCTCCTTCGCCGGCTACCTGGTCGACCCGACGGTGCCCGGCCAGGCCGCAGCCATCGCCGCGGTGCGCGACTTCACCTGGGCCGGCGGCGGTCTGCTGCGCCGCATCTTCGGCGCCCGCCGCAAGCCCGGCCTCTACCTCGATGGCTCGTTCGGGGTCGGCAAGACCCACCTCCTGGCAGCCTGCTTCCACGAGGCCGACGGCGAGCGGCGCTACCTGTCGTTCTCCGATGCGATGAGCCTGATGACTATGCGCGGCCCGCAGGAGACGGCAGCGCTGTTGGCCGCCGATCTGGTATGCCTGGACGAGTTCGAGCTCGACGACCCGACCAACACGCGATTGGCCGACTTGCTGCTGGGACTGCTCGCCGAGCGCGGGGCGCGCTTCGTCACCACCTCGAACACCGTGGTCGGCGAGCTGGGCGACGGACGCATGGCGGTCGACCTGTTCCGCGCCCAGCTCTCGCGCATCGGCGACGCCTTCCAGGGCGTGCATGTTCCGGGCGCCGACCATCGCCGACTGGCGGTGCGCGAGGGTGAGGATCCGCCGCTGTGGGGTCCGACCGTCGCCGCTCCGTCAGAGTCCGACTGGCTGTGCCTGGAGGCCGACCGGCTCGACGCGCTGCTCGGCGGACTGCCGGTGGTCAACCTGCGGCGTCTGGCGGCGCAGGTGCGCGGGGTGTGCGTGGTGGGAATGGGGCCGTTCGACGATCAACTGGCCGCGTTGCGCTTCGTCAACCTGGTCGACCGCCTCTACGATTGGCGGGTGCCGATGCGGGTGCAGGCCACTTGCCGCATCGACACGCTGTTCTGCGAACCGCCGCTGCGCTCGGCCTTCCATCGCAAACATCGTCGCTGCCAATCGCGACTGACCGAGCTGTGCGCATAGACGCGCACCAGGACCGCGGGCTTCAGCCCGCGATGAGACGACGCAACCCCAGGCTGAGGCCCGGGGTTGCGCTTTTCGACGCGGGCTGAAGCCCGCGGTCCTTTCAGCCAACGGTCCTAGTGCTTGCCAGCGGCCTGCACCTGGGCGTAGCGGTAGTAGACCTCCAGGCACAGGGTGTTGTAGGCGGTCGAGAGGACGCGCCCGATCACGTTGCCGTGGAACTGGGTTCCCTGCCAGTCCCAGCTGCCGTCGTAACAACCCTCGCCCTTCTTCTGGGAATTGACCAGCATGTCGCGTACCGACGAGTTCCACACCTGCCACTTGTCGCCACCAACCTGGAAGACGCCCAGGGTGTTGTAGTACATGTAATAGGTGTTGGTTGGGTAGGACTTCGGCACCTGCTTGGCCATCACCGTGTTGGCCAGGGTCTCCAGCATCGCATCGCCGGCGCGGTGGCCCAGGAACACGGCGCAGACCATGCCGATCGATTCACGGCCAATCTTGTCGGTCTGCTCAGTCGCGCCGGTGTTCCAGCAGTAGGAGAATACCGACTGGTCCTTGTACGGATCAAGCTTCTGCCAGTCATTGCGACCGTTCTTGCCGTCGTTCTCCGCCTTCCAGGCAAGTTCCAGCCACTTCTTGGCCCCTTCCATCGAATTGCCAACGCTCAGGCCGCCGGCGTAGGCGCTCTTCAACGCCATGATGTTCCAGCCGGTGACAGAGGAGTCGTTACGCGCGCTCGGCTTGACGTAATCCCAGCCCAGGCCGTAGCCGCCGCTCTTGTCCTGGTTCTGCCGGGCGATGATCACGTCAACACCCAGCTGCGTCGGCTTGCGCAGGTCCGGGTCCGAGGTCATCGCATAGGCCTCGGCCAGCGCCATGGTGGCGACCGGATGCTCGTAGTTGCGCTTGCCGATCAGCCCGTCCGGGGCCTGGACCGACAGCAGGTAGTCGATGCCCTTCTTCACCACCGGCTTGTACTTGTTCGGCGTCTTGTGGTCGTACCCAGCGCCAAGGAAGCACAGCAAGGCATAGCCGGTCATCGCCGGGTTGACCTCGTCCGCGCCGTGGCCGGCGAGGGTGCCGGGCTCGCACTTCGGATCCTCGGTGCAGTTCTGGAAGTACTTCTCGGCGTCCCACATGCCGTTGGGCGACTGGTGCTTCTTGAACCAGCGCAATGCGGCGTCGACCGCGCTCTCCGAGCCCTTCGAGCCGCCGCCGCGGCCGACCGCGCGCTTGCGCCCGCCGCCGGTACGGCTGCCGAACATGCCCGAGCTGCCGCCACCGGCGCCGATCGCCATGAACGCGCCCTGGCCGCCCATTTCGCTGTCAGCAACCGCCTCTTCACGACCCTTGGGCACCGGGCTGTCGTTCTCCTCCTCGCGCGAGGAGTTGTCGTCCGGCAAGTCCAGTTGCGTGATCGGGGCGACGACGTCGTTCTTGCTCTCGATGTCGAGCACCACCTTCGGATCGAGCAGCTCGCGCTCCATCTTCGGCTTCTCTTCCTTCTTCATTGGCGGCGGCGGAATGCTGGTCACCCGCACCGGCGGGATCTCCTGATCCGGCTCAGCCGTGAGAAAGTAGATCGTGCCGGCCAGCAGGATGGCGGTCGCGTGCAACGCGCCCGAGACCACCCAGCTGATGATGCCGGCGTACTTGTGGCCGCCGTCCTCCTCAGCCTGTTCGACCTCGGGATCGATCGGGTTGCCGTTCTCGTCCAGCAGCTGCTCGCCCTGGTTTTCGTACTGGTCGTCCTGGCTCATGGGACTCTCCTAGGGCGGGTAAACGCAGCCGGTTGAGGCCGGTTCATTATCGCCTGAGCGACAGGCTATGTCAGATGCAGACCCGCGTCTGCGTGGCTTTCCATCGGGCCAGGGGACTTCATCAGACACGGCTGGGTCTATATTGACTTAGTGTCTAGGGTGCTGCCCGGGATTGGGGTCGGTCCTTGCCAGACGGAACGGCCACCGACGCTGGCGGATGTGCCCGAACAGACCCCCCAGGACCTGACCGCCGGTCTCGGCGAAACTCCCGAGGACCGCAAGGCCTCGCAGATCATGGTCGAAGCCCTGCGCACTCATCGCGATACCGCCAGTGGCGCTGCCGCCGTACCGCTGCAGGACCCGCTGCTGTCGTCGAAAATCATGGCCGAGGCGCGCAGCCGCAGCCAGGAGATCCGCGACGCCACCGCCAAGCGCGTCGAAAAGCCCATCCCCTGGTGGCTGTGGCTGGCCTGGCTGGCGGCGATCGGCCTGTTCGTCGCGGGCTGGCTCTGGTTGGCTTGAGCAGCGCAGGCCAACCACGTTGCGGATGCCCCCGCAAACGCGCAATCAGCCCATGAAGCAGTACCACGACCTCCTCCAGCGCATCCTCGCCGAGGGCCGGCCGCGCGACGACCGCACCGGCACCGGCACGATCGGTCTGTTCGGCCATCAGATGCGCTTCGACCTCAACGCCGGCTTCCCGCTGGTCACGACCAAGAAGCTGCACCTGCGCTCGATCGTCTGGGAACTGGTGTGGTTCCTCAGCGGCCGCACTGACAACCAGTGGCTCAACGAGCACGGCGTGACCATCTGGGACGAATGGGCGACGCCCGAGCAGTGTGCCCGCTTCGGCCGCGCCGCCGGCGACCTCGGCCCGGTCTACGGGCACCAGTGGCGCAACTTCGGCGCCACCCGCCTGCCCGACGGCACCTACGCCAGGGACGGCGTCGATCAGATCGCCTGGGTCATCGCCGAGATCCGCCGCAATCCCAACAGCCGCCGCCTGCTGGTCACCGGCTGGAATCCGCACGAGCAGGACCGCGTCGCCCTGCCGCCCTGCCACACCGTCTTCCAGTTCCACGTCCAGGACGGACTGCTGTCGTGCCAGCTCTACCAGCGCTCGGCCGACAGCTTCCTCGGCGTGCCATTCAACATCGCCAGCTACGCCCTGCTCACCCACCTGATCGCGCAGTGCTGCGGCCTCGGTGTCGGCGACTTCGTCCACACCTTCGGTGACGTGCACATCTACCGCAACCACCTCGACCAGGTGCGCTTGCTGCTGTCGCGCGAGCCGCGTCCGCTGCCGCGGCTGCACCTCGCCCCGACGGTCAGCGATCCGACCGCCCTGCGGTTGGAGGACGTCAGCATCACGGGCTACGACCCGTGGCCGGGCATCAAGGCGCCGGTAGCGATCTGACATGCGCGTCGCTGTGATCGGCACCGGCTGGGTCTCCGGCCAGCATCTCGACGCCATCGCCGCCGCCGGCGGCGAGGTGGTGGCGGTGGCTGGACGCCAGCGGGCCAAGGCCGAGGCGTTGGCAGCGCCCCGCGGCGCCGTCGCCTATGACGACTGGCAGGCGATGCTGGATCGTGAACGGCCCGACGCGCTGTGGATCTGTGTCATCCCGTCGGCAGCCGCCGGCATCGCCCGCGCCTGCGCCGGCCGCGTACGCGGGGTGCTAGTCGAGAAGCCGGTAGGCATCGACCCGGACGAGGCCGCCGCCACGGCGCAGGCCTTCGCCACCGCCGGCACCGTCGCCGCAGCCGGCTACCACAACCGGGTGCGCGCCGCGGTTGGTCGTATCCGTGAGCTGTGCGCTGGCACCAGCCCAGCCGTAGCCTCGGCGTGGTGGCATACGCCCATGCCGCCGCCGGCCTGGTGGCGTTCGCGCGCCGGTTCCGGCGGACAGATGAGCGAGCAGACCACGCATCTGGTCGACCTGCTGCGGCTGTGGCTGGGCGAGGCCAGCGAGGTGACCGCCGCCGCGGCGCGCGGCTTCGTCGACGGCGTGCCGGACTACGATGTCGATGACGCGATGGTCGCGACCATCCGCTTCGCCTCCGGCGCGGTGGCCAGCGTGCACACCAGCTGCCACGCCCTGGCCGGCCACGACCTCGATCCGATCGGGGTGCAGCTGCACGCGCGCGGCTGGTCGGCCCGGCTGTCGGGCTGGGCGATGGATGCCGAGATCTGCCGGCCGGGCGCCGAAGCGGAACGCCTACCCGGCGAGAGCGACGCCTTCCGCCGCCAAGCCGCAGCCCTGCTTGCAGCGGTGGCGGCCGGCGACCCGACCGCGGTGCCGTGCCCCTACGCCGACGCGGTGGCGACCCTGCGGCTCACCCGGGCGATGGATGCGGCCGCGGCCAGCGGCCAGACGGTGCGCGTCGCCGGCTGATCAGGCGGACGGCGGCCCACAGCCGGGCTGTAGCACTACGAGTCTAAATCTCCGGTTCGTCCGGAGATTTAGGCGAGGAGTGCGGGGGGTGCGGGGCGAAGCCCTGCAGCAACAGCCGAACAGTCCGGCGAAGGCTATACTGAACCATTTGATTCCGGCTCTGCCGGGCTGTGGATTCGTCCACCTGATCAGTGACTTAAGACACTGTTGGTCCAGAACGATGGGATTATTCTCCACGGTGGAGGTCGCCATGCCCACCATGATATCTCCGCTGGTGCGCCATGGCCTGTGGACGGTCGCCGTGGCCGCCCTGGCCTGCGCCGCGCTGTGGTTCGCGCTGTCGGGACGCAACGAGGCCGTGCTCGACCGCATCACCCTCTACTACCTGCCAGAAGACACGGTCACCGCCAACCAGGACCTGCTGATCGCCTGGGACCAGGCTCGCCAGGTTCCACGCTCCATCGATTTGCCCGACGGACGCCGCGCCTGGCCGGTGTTCCATCTCGCCGCCCTGCCGTTGGTCGAGGGCAGGCCGCTGCTCTTCCCGATGATCCTCACCGACGAGGGCGGACGCCGCACCCCGCCGATCCCCGGCCTCGGCCGGCCCCTGAAGGGGAGCGAACTGCTTGCGGCGGTGCCCTGGCTGAGCGAGGAGACGCAGCGCCAATTCGCCGAATTCGCTGCCGGCAGGACCGGAGAGTGATTCCTATGCGCAAGGCCTTCACCCTGATCGAGCTGCTGACCGTGGTGGCGATCATCGCCGTCCTCGCCGCCATGCTGTTGCCGGCGGTCGGCCTGGTCCGGACGGCGGCGCGGACCACCATGTGTGGGGCGAACATGCGCCAGATCGGCATCGCCCTGTTCTCCTACATCGATGACAACGAGGGCGTGCTGCCGTTCTCCGGCTGCGTTGCTGCATCCATCCCGCAGGGCTGGATCGATGCCAACGTGGGCGTCTCTGGCAATGGCAGCACGGCAAACTGGTGCGACACGTACCTGAGTGAAGACCTGCTACC
>JBBREK010000072.1:0-17768 GCA_038203025.1 Planctomycetota bacterium | reverse complement strand
CATCAGTCTCGATGAAGTGCGCCACGCAAGCGGCCTCGACCCCGCTGTGAATGAGCAACTCATCCATGCGGCGCAGTTCATCCTCGCGCTGCTGATAATCCCGGTTGCCAGCAACAATGGGCAACGGTAGACGGATGACGGTCTGCTCGGCACGGTCACTGGGGAGAAGGAGCAGGGCAGGCGGCGTGGTGTTCACGTACATCTGTACGATGCCGATTTGCCAGTGTTGCCGGAAATCTGGCGCCTATGCGGCAGGACGGCGTTGCGGCCAGGTCAGAATTACACCGTGAATTCGGCTTCTGGGACGGGCTCTATGCACCGTTCGCCGACTACCTGTCGCTCTCGGGCGGGCGCCGGGTCGAACTGTCGCTGACCGCCGCCGACGGCACCGCCTTGTCGGGTGTCTATGCGGTGGCGGCGCAGCACGCCAACGGCCGCACCAGCATCGTGATCAACCCGGATGAATGGGGTCGGGCCGGGGTTGCCACCCCGTTGCGCGTGGTCGTGCGCCTGCCGGTAACCGGGCCTGCCGCGCACGCACAATCGCGCGGCCAGGAGGTGCCGGCGACCATCTCCAGTAAGGCCGGCTGGAGCGAACTGACCGTGGCCATTCCGGGCCGGACCATCATCACTCTGAGCCCCTAAGCCGGATCGCTTCAGCGAGTGTCACCATGGGGATCCCGGACGGCTTGCCTGCCAGAACGGCCAGTTGTGACATTTTCAATCATACCAGCCACCTCGTTTCAATCGGTGTCTGTCCAGGAACTATCCCACCGGCCCCCTACGTCCCACCACTGGTATCGTCCGTGCCCGACTGGGCGGCCGTCCGGCCCAGCGGCGGAAGCAGCGGCTGAAGTGGAACGGGTCGGCGAAGCCTAGCGCCGCGGCGGTGGCGGTGACGCCGGCGCCGGCGGCCAGTTCGGCGGCGGCGGCCTCCATCTGCAGATGACGAAAATGGCGCAGCGGTGGCACGCCGATGGCGCGCCGGAACAGGCGCGACAAGTGTGCCGGGGTGCAGCTGGCCGCCGCGGCCAGCTCTGCCGGACCGACGCCGCGCCGCAGGTTGCGGCGCATCAGGTCGAGAGCCGCGGCCACCGCCGGATGCTCGTGCGGATGGTCGGCCAGACCACCAGCGCAGTCATGCAGCAGCGCCAGCAGGCGGTGCCAGGCGGCCTGGCGCCGCCACGGATCGCCCGCTGTCGAGCGTTCGGCCAGGGTGGCGAACAGCCCCTGCACCGCGCTGCCGACGTGATGCACGCCACCGCCGAGCCGGCGCAGGAGAGGCGCGTCGGACCGCCCGACCCCAAGATGGACGATGTACTGCAACAGCCATTCGCCGCCGGCGCTGATGTCCACACCATGCACGGTACGCGGCGGAATGAGGAAGATGTCGCCGGCAGCGAGGCGCAGCCGACGCCGACCGACGCGGAAGCCACAGCGGCCGTCGGCGACGTAGTGCAGCTCCCAATTCGCATGACGATGGTCTGGAACCGAGGCGCGGGTGCGCGGGCGGAAGCTGGCCTGGAGCAGTTGCACGGCGGTCATTCTTGTCCAGGTGCGATCATTGCCAGACATGGCCAAGCGGCGGACTGGCGCCATGCTGCACGGCATGAGCAGCGCAGACCCCTATGCCGGCCAGCAGGTCCGTCCCAACGTCATCTGGTTCATGGTCGACCAGATGCGCGGTCAGGCCATGTCGATCGCCGGCGACCCCAACATCACCACCCCCAATCTCGACCGCCTGGTCCGCGACGGGACGTGGTTCCCGCGCGCGGTCATGGGCTTCCCGCTGTGCTGCCCGGCGCGCGGCAGCATGCTGACCAGCCGCTATCCGCACTGCTGCGTGCCCGGCCACGAGTACCCCCTTGACCCGGCCATCCCCACCGTCGCCGATGCCTTCAACAGCGCCGGCTACGACACCGCCTGGTTCGGCAAATGGCACCTCGACGGGCACCGTGAATCGACCGGCCGGGGTGGCTGGCACCTGGTGCCGAAGGAGCGCCGCGGCCGCTTCGGCACCTGGCTCGGCTACGACAACAACAACAGCCAGTACGACTGCTGGGTGCATGGCCACGACGCCGGCGGCGAGGTGCCGCTGCGCCACCTGCCGACGCACGAGACCGGCGCCCTCACCGACATGCTCATGGCCCACGTCGAGCGGGTGAAAGACCAGCCGTTCTTCGCCTGCGTCTCGGTGCAGCCGCCCCACGACCCCTACTCGGCCCCGGCCGAGTCGGCCGGGTTGTTCAATCCCGCCACCCTGCAGCTGCGGCCCAACGTGCCTGCGATCCCCGCGATCGAGGAGCGCGCCCGTCGCGAACTTGCCGGCTACTACGCCCTGATCGAAGACGTCGACCGCCAGGTCGGCCGCCTGCTGGCCCACCTGCGGCGCCTCGGCATCGACGACCGTACCTACATCGTGTTCCTCAGCGACCACGGCGACCACCACGGCAGCCATGGCCACTTCCGCAAGATGACCCCCTACGAGGAGGCGATCCGCGTCCCTTTCATCGTGCACGGCGGACGACGCTTCCACTACCGCGCCTCGGGCACGCAGCCGTATATCCCGAATCACGTCGACTTGGCGCCGACGTCGCTCGGCCTGGCCGGCATCCAGGCCCTGCCGGGCATGCAGGGCTTCGATTTCAGCCCGATGGTGCGTGGCCAGGGCAAAACCACCGCCGCGTCCGCCCCACGCGAGGCCTACCTCGGGACCGTTGTGCCGACCTGCCATGGCGATTCGATGGACCTGCCGTGGCGCGGCCTGGTGACCATGGACGGCTGGAAGTACGTCGCCATCGACGGCCAGCCGATGATGCTGCACGACCTGAACAGCGACCCTTACGAACTGGTCAACCTGGCGCACGCCGCACATGCCCGCGAGCGGCGTCGCGATCTCAACGCTCTGCTCGCCGGCTGGATCGAACGCACCGGCGACAGCTTCGCCCTGCCGTCGTTTGACGCCCAGGGCTATGCCGCCTCGACCCAGGCAGCAAGACAGCGCTTCCCGCTTCCGCCGTCGAACTGAAACGGCCTACTCCGCTTCCTGCCGTACCGCGCGGGGTGAATGGCCAAGCTCACGACGGACGGTCTTATTGAACAGATGCTGGTCGGGAATGCCGACGATCTCGCCGATACGACCGATGCTCAGGGTGGTCTGACGTAGCAGGTGCACGGCATGCTGGACCCGGCGCTGGCGGACGTAGGCCATCACCGACAGCCCATTGGTCTTGCGCATCAGGCGGTTGAGCTGGGTCGCCGAGCACTTGCAGCGCAGGGCGATGCCTTCGGGGGACAGGGCCATATGGAGATACTGCTCAATGTGGTCGCTGGCCAGGCGCAGGATCGGATGCCCCCATTCTGACGACTGCGGCCGCGCCACCAGACGCCACAGCACGTCCCACACCCGGGCAGTGGCGCGATGCGGCTCGGACATGCGGCAGGCGCAGGCGTCGCCCACGGCTTCTCGGAAGGATGCGAATGTGCTGCCAAGATCCTGCATCACCGGAACGTGCACCGCACTTCCGGAGGGATCCGGCGCAAAATGCACCCAACTCTTCACTGTCCGGCTCTTGAAGCTGAAACGGTAGTCGGTATCCGGCGGCGTGACACTGGCGCAGCCCGGCCAGAACGGGTGGCGTTCGCCACGCAGTTCCAGAATGCCCTCGCCGCGATAGAGGTTCAGGCACCACAAGTGCGGCAGCCGGTAGCACTCATCCCCACGTTCGCCATGCACGGCGGCGGCGGACGCGGCCGCGATCCTCGGTGGCCGGTCGAGGTGCAGTTCCAGGGTCGACATGCACGTATGATACCAATCCTGCTCGGATGGGGCAATCGCCACCCCACCAGTCGTGGCACACTGCCACCGAACCCACGGAACCGCCATGCCCCGCTACAGCGTCATCCTCGGCAACCTCGGCCAGACCTGCGACCGCTTCCTCGCCTCGGGCTACAAGGAGCAGCCGCCCAAGGCCGAGCAGTTCCGCCAAGCCGCCTCGATCGCCGGGGTCGGCGGCATCGAGCTGGTTGGCACGTGGGACATCACCAGCGCCAACGTCGGCGAGGTGAAGACGCTGCTGCAGGATCACCAGCTTCAGCTGGTCTCAATCATCCCCGACCACTTCGCGCAGAAGCGCTGGGGCCGGGGCGCCTTCACCAGCCGCGATCCTGCGATCCGCCGCGCCGCCATCGCCGAGACCACGGCGATGATGGACGCCGCCGCCGAACTGGGCGGGGACCTGATCAACCTGTGGCCGGGCCAGGACGGCTTCGACTACCCGTTCCAGGGCAACTTCGACGAAAGCTGGGGCTGGCTGGTCGAGGGCGTGCGCGCCTGCGCCCGTCATCGTCGCGACGTCCGCCTGTCGCTGGAGTACAAGATCAAGGAGCCGCGCACGCACTGCTACCTCAGCCGCGCCGCCGACACCGTACTGGTTGCCGAGGACACCGGCGAGCACAACGTCGGCGTGACCATCGACACCGGCCACGCCATGATGGCCTATGAGAACCTGGCCGAGGCGGCGATGCTGCTGATGCGCCGGAAGCGGCTCTTCCACCTGCACTTCAACGACAACTACCGCGGCTGGGACGACGATATGATCGTCGGCTCGATGCACCTGCCGGAATATCTCGAACTGTTCTTCTGGCTGCAACGCCAGGGCTACGACGGCTGGTTCAGCATGGACCAGTACCCCTATCGCGAAGACGGTTGCGGCGCCATCGACGCCTCGATCCGCTGGATCGAAGGCATGTGGCAGCGCTGCGAACAGCTCGGCTGGCACCGCTTCGAGACCGCCATGCGCGGCGGCGATGCCGTCGCTATCGCAGCGCTGATGCGCGAAGCCGTGGGGATCGCCCCTGCCGCCGCCGCTGCGCGCTGATCCCGCCCCCGCCGCGCGGTGGGTGTCCGAAGTGCGCTCGATAAGCGCGCGAAAGGTGGAAGCGGTCGCAGAAGCCAAGTTCAGACGCGACCTGCGCCACGCCGGCCCCCTGCGCCAGACGCTCGCGGGCGACGGCCAGACGCAGGGCACGGACATGGCGGGCGAAACTGGTACCAAAGAGAGCGGGGAAGCGGTGCGAGACGAATGACGGGGAGCGGCCGATGCTGCGTCAGCCCAGGGCAGGGCGGAACGACGCATGGCCGCACCCAGGGCGATGTGCTCGGTCAGCCATCGGAGCAGTTCTGCGAGATCGCGCAGCCGGCACGGCTCGGCCAGCGGCAGCTGCTGGCGCAGACGCTGCGCGACGGGCGGGCGCGCAGCTGGGGGATCGTCGTCCGGGCGCAGTTGCCCGAACATGATCGACCCAAGGTAGCCGCCGTCGCGGCCATAGAGCGGAATGACGCCCTCGACCAAGCCATCGTGGCAGCGGTAGACGCGGATCTGCCGACCGCGCTTGGCCTCGTCGAGGTGCCGGCGGTCACACACCCGGCAACGGGCATCGAACGCTGGATCGCGCCGACGAGCGGCGCAGTAGGCGCTGATCGGCTTGACCTCGAAGCCGTCCGCCTCGACCGCGTCGAGATCGAAGAAGGTTACGCGCACGTCAAACAGCCGGCGCAGCAGGCCAAGAGCCGAGGCCAGCTCGCCGCTCGCCTCGCGGAGCAGACCTGTGGGAGGTTCCGTATTATCCGGCATGTGTGCCGGAATATACATATCTATGCCATCGGGTCCATGGGCCCACCTCCGACCCTGGTACGATGGCCAGCATGGACCTGCCCAACCCCGCACCCTGCACCTTCGCGCTCTGCCTCGGCAACCGCGGTTTCTTCCCCTCGGCGCTGATCGCCGAGGCACGCAGCACCCTCGGCGAGGTGCTGCTGGCAGCCGGCCACCGTCTGCTTACCGCGCCCGACGGGGTGACCCGGCACGGTGCGGTCGAAAGCGCCGAAGAGGGTCGGGCCTGGGGGCGCTGGCTGGCCGATCATCGCCACGAGGTCGATGGCGTAATCCTCTCGCTGCCCAACTTCGGCGACGAGAACGGGGTGGTTGTGGCGCTGCGCGATGCCGGCGTACCGATCCTGGTCCACGCCTGGCCTGATGAGTTGCAGCTGATGGCGCCAGCCCACCGCCGCGACGCCTTCTGCGGCAAACTGTCGGTGCTCGATGTCTTCCGCCAGGTCGGCATCACCTGCACCGCGCTGAAGCCGCACGTGGTACATCCGCGCACCCGGGCTTTCGCCGCCAACCTGGCCCACTTTGCCACCGTATGCCGCGTGGTTAGAGGCCTGCGCCAGTGCGTCATCGGCGCCATCGGAGTCCGCACCACCGCCTTCAAGACCGTACGCGTCGACGAGGTGGCGTTGTCGCGTGTCGGCGTGACCGTGGAGGCGACCGATCTCGCCGACCTTCTGACGCGCGTCCGCGACCTCAGCTGGAGCGACCCCGCGGTACAAGCCAAGGCACTCCTCCTGCGCGACTACGCTGATGTCTCCAGGGTGCCGGAGCCCGCCTTCGCCAACCTCTGCCGCCTCGGCGTTGCCCTGGACCAGATCGCAACCGAACTGGGCTGCGACGCCCTGGCCCTGCGCTGCTGGATCGAACTGCAGCGCGAACTCGGTATCTCGCCCTGCCTGCTGCTATCGGATCTCAACCATCGCGGCTTGCCCGCCGCCTGCGAGGTCGACATCGGGAATGCCGTGGTCATGCGCGCCCTCGGACTGGCCACTGGTGGCGCCACGACACTGCTCGACTGGAACAACAATTTCGGCGAGGAGCTGGACAAGGTCATCCTCTTCCACTGCGGCCCGGTGCCGCAGGCACTGATGCGCGCCAAGGGCGAGGTGACCGACCATGTGCTGCTGCAACCGGTACTTGGCAAAGGCTGCTCGTGGGGCTGCAACACCGGGCGCATCGCTGCCATCCCCTTTACCTACGGCGGCCTGATGACCGACGATGGCCGGGTCGAGGTCTATCTGGGCGAGGGCGCCTTCACCGAGGATGCGGTGCCAGTCGACTTCTTCGGCTGCGCGGGCGTGGCGCATATCCCGCACCTGGAGGAGGTGCTGCTGGGCATGGCCGCCAGGGCCACCGGCATCACGTCGCCCTCGCCCCGGGTCTGGCCCGCGAGGCCATGGCCGATGCGCTGGAAGGTTACCTCGGCTACCACATCACCCGCTTCGCCTGAGGCCGCCATGCCGCTGATCACCGGTCGCGATGCCGTCCTCGACCTGTACCGCCGGGCCGCCAGTACCGGCTGGACCATGCCCTGCCTGGGCACCGAGAACCTGACCACCAGCAAGGCCTGTCTGGCGACGGCGCAGAGTCTCGCCGAACGGCGCGGCTGGGCGCGCATCCCCCTAAATCCTCGCCCTGACCGTCCCCTACGCCCATCGGCCACAGGCGGTCCTCTACAGCCACTCCCGGCGTTGGGATACCGGACTGCGTCTCGCCCTGGCCGAGCTTGAAGTGCTGACCCGCAGCGATGGGCCGTATCCGCTTGTCGACTGCATGCTGCATCTCGACCACGTGCAGCCAGCCGGCGACCGCTGTCTGCTCAAGGACTGGGACCTGACACGGTTCAGCTCGCTGATGTTCGATGCCTCGACCCTGCCGCTGGCGGACAACATCGCGGCGACCACCGCCTTCGTCCGACGCGGCGGTCACCAGCTGGTGGTCGAGGGTGCCTGCGACGAGGTTGTCGACGCGGGCGGTGCCGAGGACTCGCCGCTGTCGAGTCCGGCCCAGGCCGAGGCCTTCGCCGCCACCGGCGTCGATCTGATGGTCGCCAAACTCGGCACCGAGCATCGCGCCAGTGCCGCCAGCCTGCGTTATCGGCCGGAGCTGGCGCGATCGATCGCCGCCGTGGTCGGCCCACGCCTGGTGTTGCACGGCGCCAGCTCGGTGGAGCCGGAGCAGGTACGCCACCTGTTCGCCGACGGCGTGGTGAAGTGCAACGTGTGGACGGCGCTGGAGCGCGACAGCAGCCCGGCCCTGGTCGAGGAGCTGGTGCGCCACGCCGGCAAGGCGGTGGGCGCGACCGAGGCGAGACGTCTGCGTACCGCCGGCCTGCTCGGACCGGCCTGCCAGGTCGACGAGCGTGCCGCGCTGAGCCACTGCACCACCGCCGCAAGGCAGCAACTCATCTTCGCACGCATGCGCGCCATCGCAAACGGCTATCTGGAGCTGTGGTACGGCGCCGAGGTGGCCTGATGCCCAGCATCGGACTTGATGTCGGGACCAGCGCGGCCAAGGCGCTGCTGGTCGACGATGATGGACGGGTGCTGGCCCGCGCCGAGCGTGGCTACGCCCTCACCCATCCCGAGCCCGGTGCCGCCGAGCTGGACCCCGAGACGCTGATCGCCGCCGCCTTCGCCGTGGTGGCCGAGGTCGCCGCGACGGCTCCGGGCGCGACGCGAGCCCTCGGCATCAGCTGCCAAGGTGAGGCAGTGGTGCCGGTCGACGCCACCGGGCGTTGCCTGGCACCGCTGCTGGTCAGCAGCGACACCCGCCCGCAGACGGTATTGCCCGAGGTGCTGGCGGCGCTGCCGGCCGAGACCATCTACGCCTGCACCGGCCACACCCCGATGGCGATCTGCAGCCTGGCCAAGCTGCGTTGGCTGGCGCGGTTCCGGCCTGGCATATGGGCCGAGGCCTCGGCCTTCCACTGCGTCGAAGACCTCCTGCACCTGCGGCTGGGCATCGCCCCGGCGATGGGCCGTCCTCTGGCGGCGCGGACCCTGCGGTACGACATCCACAGCGGCACCTGGGATGCCAGGCTATGCGCCATAGCCGGCATCGATGCCCGGCAGCAGGCCCGACCGCTCGACACCGGCGCGGTGGCCGGGGAGCTGTCGGCGGCGATGACGGCGCGGCTCGGCCTCGCCGCCGGCTGCCTGGTGGTATGTGGTGGTCACGACCAATGCTGCGCTGCCCTCGGTACCGGAGCGGTCCACCCCGGGCAGGCGATCTACGGCTGCGGCACGGTCGAGTGCATCGCCTCGACCTTCGCCAACCCTGTGCAGAGCGAGGATCTGCGCCTTTCCAACCTCTGCACCTATCCGGCCGCAGTGCCGGACTGCTGGGCCAGCGTCGCCTACAGTCTGGCCGGCGGCAACGTCCTAACCTGGTTCCGCTCGACCTGCGGCGCGGACGCGAGCTTCGGCGAGCTGTGCGCCGGCCTGCGCCCGGGACCATCGCCGGTGCTGGCCCTGCCCTATCTGTGCTCCAGCGGCACCCCCGTGGTTCGACGCCCAGACTCCTGGCGCGATGGTCGGCCTGCGCCTCGACACCACACGCAGCGATCTGCTGCAGGCCCTGGCCGAGGGCGTGACCTACGAGATGCGATTGAACCTCGCCCTGCTCGACGCGGCTGGCCTGGCGGTGGACAGCCTGCGGGCAAGCGGCGGCGGGACGCGCGACCGCCGGCTGTGCCAGCTCAAAGCCGACGCCCTCGGACGCCCGCTCGAACTGCTCGCCGAGGCCGGCTGCCTGGGCATGGCCGCGGCCGGCCATGCCACCTGCGTCGGGGCCGCTGTCGCCGAGGTTGCCAATGCCTGGGCCCGCGTCACCGCCATCGTCGATCCGCGCCCACAGCATGCCACCGCGCATACCGAACGATTCGCCAGCTATCGTGAACTGCACCGTGTCATGGCCGCGTTCGCGCGCCGGGAAGCAGCGTGTCCGTCATGCTGATGGTCATCGCGGCTGCGCCCAAACAGTTGGACGCTGTGGTGGTTGACGGCAATGCCCCGGGTCGGCCTGGGCGGATACGCCTACGCCAGATCGCAGGCGTCGGCCGGCATCCAGTGGGCATCCCGGCCGTCCCACTTGACGTTGCAACCGATCGGGTTGGTCAGCGGCGTGGTCGGTGGCCGGCCAGCGACGACGTCACAGAGGGCGCGGTCCAGATCATTGACCGTCATCTTCGCCGTATCGCGTGGCGCATCGACACCGCGGCCGCAGTAGACCAGATGTCGCTGCCGGTCAAAGACGTAGAAATGTGGCGTACGCAGGGCGCCGTAGGCCTTGGCCACGGCTTGGCTGCCGTCATGCAGGTAGGTCCAGGGAAAGCGCTGCGTCTGCATGCGCACCACCATGCCGGGAAAATCATCCTCGGGATGGACCGACGAACTGTTGGCGTTGATGCCGACGAAGCGCACCCCGCTGGCCCGATGCTTCTCGGCCGTCGCCCGGGTCACCTCGTCGGAGCTGGTGACATAGGGACAGTGGTTGCAGGTGAAAAATACCACCAGGACCGTGGCATCGGCGAAATCGTCCAGTCCATATGTCCGCCCGTCAGTGGCCGGCAGGACGAATGGCGGGGCGGTCGAACCGAGTGCGAGGGTGAATGGCATGCCTTCCCCATACCCTGCCGGAATCCAGTCGCCAGCGTTCATGCGACCTCAACCATGCGTGGTCGCATGAAACCAATGGAGATTCCCTGGGGCCGTCCCATCCGCAGCCGAACGCGTTCAATTATTGCAGATGACTCTCAGGCCGGGGCCCCCATCGCGCAGCGAGGGAACGGGCGCCGAGTGGCGGTGGCGGCATACAATCGGCGCAGCCGATGCCGCCACGGTTTCGGAGCCTGCGACGAAACCGAGCCGCGACGAAGCCCCTGAGCAAAAAGGAAACCTCATGACCACCACCCCCATCCCGCTGCCGTCCAATCGCCTCTGGCTGATCGGGCTCGTCCTGCTGGCCGCCACGCTGCCTGGCGCTGAGTCCTCGACCTTCACCGAACCGGCGATCGAGCCGATCGTGATGACCGCTCCGCTCACTCCGCCGCCGGTGACCGGCCGTACCGTCCATGTCGCCACCACCGGCGACGATGCGACCGGCGATGGCTCGCTGGAACTGCCCTGGCGGTCGATCCAGCACGGTCTCGATCAACTGCATCCCGGCGAACGCCTGTACGTGCGCGGTGGCGACTACAGCGAAAAGAACCTGACCTTCGCCCGCAGCGGACGGCCGGACGCCTACATCACCCTGGCCGGCTATCCCGGTGAGGAGGCGCATATCCTCGGCGGCGGCAGCCTTGCCACCTTCAACATGAGTATCGGCGATCGCTGGATGCCCAAACGCGAGGCCGAGGAGGCCTATCTGGTGGTGCGCGACCTGCACCTCGACGGACAGGGGAACAACAACGTCTTCCGCATCCAGGGCGCCAATCGTCACCATATATGGGTAGTCAACAACGACATCCAGGGGTCGATGAAGCAGCCGGTGATCCAGGTGTTCGACGGAGCGTATCGCGTGATCGTTTCCGCCAACCGCATCCATGACGCCGGAAAGGCCGGCGTACTATTCCACAGCCGGGCCTATGGTAGCATCGTCGAATGGAACACGGTGACCGGCGTGGGCAGCAACGCCGACGACGAGGGTGCGATCAAGCTGATGGCCCCCAATTGCTTCGCCCGCTACAACACCATCACCGACTGCTACCGCAGCAGCGATAGCACAAGCCCTGGCTGGGCGCCGGCCTCGCAGGGCGGCAAGCAGTGGAGTTTTCTCCAGGGCGTCACTGGGCTGTATCTCGACTACGCCGCTGCCGATGCGAAGCATAACCCGGTTTCTTTGGACTCGGAAGATGGACGCCCCTGCCAAGCCTACGGCAACCGGGTCTCCGGCTGCAATGCCGGCATCTACGTCTGGCAGTCCAGCGGAGCCCAGGTCTTCGACAACATCGCATGGAACAACGGCACGAACACGGCCGGCGGCTGGCGCGAGGGCAACAAAACCAAGGGCTGGATGCCCTTCGGCGGACCGGCGGGCCACGGCTTGGCCATCGGCTATTGCCAGAGTGTGCGCATGTACCGCAACATCTCCTTCGGCAACGTGAAGTCCGGCCTGTGGCTATTCAAGGCAGACGAGGCCGAGGCCTGGGACAACGTGTTCTTCGCCAACCGCGCAAGTCAGCTCCACCTTCGCGATGGCGTTGGCATGACCCTGGGGTTCAACCGTCTGCTGCGGACCAGTCCGCAACCGCTGGCGATGCGCTGGCAGATGGGCAAGGTCCTCGACTATCCGACCATCGAGGCCTTCCGGGCAGCGATCCCGTACATTGATGCCTCCACTGTTGAAATGGACGTCGCTGGCGATCTGCAGAAACTCGCCCTGGATGGCTCGCTGATGCGGCAGCCGCCGACTGCCCCTGAGGTATGGAAGCGGGCCCGGGAGGAGCTGCTCGTTGCCGCCCGCAAAGCTGGGGCGGGCGGGTCGACTGCAAAGATCCCGCAGGCGCCCTACGATCCCACCAAGTCACTACAGCAGCCGCTGCCCTGGCGGGTGCCAGGCACGGTCGAGTTCGAGGATTATGACGTTGGCGGCCCCGAGGTGGCCTATCACGATCTCGACAATACCAACCAGGGTGCCCACTACCGCACCGACAAGGTTGGCATCAAGGCCAACGCCAAAGCCAGCAACGGCGCCGCTGTCGGCTGGACTCAAAACGGTGAATGGCTGGCCTACACCGTCGAAATCGGAACCGCCGGGGTCTATCGCGTGGACATCATCGCAGCGTCGCCGTTCGACGGCGCCTTGCTCCAACTCAGCCTTGATGGGCAGACCCTGAGCAAACCCGTCGTGCTGAAGGTCTCTGGAGACTGGGACAGCTTCGTCGCGACCACGACCGACCTCACCCTGGCAAAGACCGGCACTCACATCCTGCGTGCCACCATCGTCGCCGGGCCAGTCGACCTCGACGCGCTGCGCTTCACTCTCGCGCAGTAGCAGTCACTGATCATCCTCGAAATCGCAGTTCGCGGTTCGCAGTTCGCGGTTACAGCGACACGTGTTGTGTGTGTTGAGGGGGTTCACCAAACGGGTGACCAAGTGTAACCCCAATCTAGTCCGTAATCGATGGTCCAACCGCGAACCGCGAACAGCGAACAGCGAACCCACTGCTGCATTAAGGATCACTTCGATCCGAGACCAACGCGCGCTGCAGCAGCCTGCCCGGACCGGTCCAGGTCGAGATGGATCTCCCATCGTCCGGCCGCCAGGGTGCGTGCCTCGCCAAGATAGCCGTGCGGTTGCGCCAGCATCACCTCGACGCCGGGCGGCACCACGACCTCGACCGCGAGAGCCTCGTTGGTACGGCGCCAGGAGACCGACAACCGACCGCGCATGGTCGGCAGTTCAGCACTGGCCGCGTCGACCCCGGTCGCGACGCCGGGGGTCAGCAACCACCGTGTGCCCGGTTCGGCCTCGACATCGTCGCGCAGGCCGACCAGGCCGTGGTAGAACCAGGCCCCGCACGAGCCGAGCATCGGATGGTTGTGCGAATTCATGCCGCCGGTGGTGAGGTGCTCCCAGCGCTCCCACACGGTGGTGGCGCCATGATCGAGCATGTGCCCCCATGAGGGGTACGCGTGCTGACACGCCACCGCCACCGCCACGTCGTGATGGCCATGCCTGGTCAGGGCCTCCAGCAGGTACTTGGTGCAGATGTTGCCGGTGCTGAGGCGGTTGCCGCGACCGGCGACCTCGGCCGCCAGCGCCGCTGCGACAGCGGGGATGTGCGTAGCCGGCACGAGTTCCAGGGCCAGGGCCAGGGCATTACAGGCCTGGTTGCCACTGCCGTAGCCGCATCGTCCACTCTCCTGAAAGAAGAAGGCGCGATGGAAGTCCCCAGCCGCCTGGGTGGCGGTGGTGGTCCACTGCGCTGCCTCTGTCACGCGTCCGCTGACGGTGGCGAGACGCGCCAGCATCCGCGCCATGTGGACGAAATGTCCGGTCGAGACCAGGGCCCCAGGCGTGCGGGCGCTGATCGCCGAACCACCGATGCTGCCCGCCACGGTCTCCTCGGCCGGTGCCGCCCAATCGCCCCAGTTGGTGTCGTGGATGATGCCCGCAGCATCCCGTCGGGTCGCCAGGTAGTCGACCCATCCGGTCATCAAGGGCCAGTGCCGGTCGATGACCGCACTGTCGCCGAAGTGCCGCCACAGCAGCCATGGGATCGAAACCGGGGCGATGCACAGCGGATCGGCGGGATGCCGACCCCAGTGATGCGGGACGGTGTCAGGAATACGACCAAGGCGGTCCTGCACGTCGCTGATGTCATCGAGCCATTTATTCAGGAAGGCGGCACAGTTGAAATTGTGCACCAACTCCTCGCCACGGGCGGTGAAGTCGTTGAGCCAGCCCTGCCGTTCAGGCCGCTGCGGGCAGTCGGTCGGCACACCGTGCAGATTCGACTCCTCGGTGGCGACGACCAGACGATGGATCGCCGCGATCGTGGGGTCGCTGCAGGTGAAGTCGCCGCGCCGGGCCAGGTCACTGCGCACTCTGCAGATGGAGACCCTCGGCTCGACCCCGGACGGATGCTCGATGGCGACATGGCGGAAGCCGTGGTAGGTGAAGCGCGGCTCGTAGTCGCCACCGCCCTCGGCAAAGACCACCCGGTCGGTGGCGGCGGCCTGATAGAGATTGGTCTGGTCGACCTGGCCATCGGCATCGAGGAACTCGCCGTGCCGGAGCACAGCCTGGCTGCCAGCCGGCATCGCCGCCAGGCGGACCCAGCCGGCGAGGTTCTGGCCGGTGTCGACGATGGTCAGTCCCGGCCGGACGCGGCGGGTGGAGACCGGCGCGCTTGTGGCGACGACGCGCATCGGCTCGACCGCGGTGAACACTGGTTCGCCGCCCGGTCCGGGTACGCGGTAGGCCTGCATCCACTGCCGCGTGCGCGGCTCCGCCGGGTCACAACCAGTCCTCGCTCCCGGTGCATCCCAGCCACGTGGTTCAAGGCCCTGGTCGACCTCCTCGCCGTCAAACAAACTGTCCGCGAGGTACTGGCCCTCGCGCACCTGCCACAACCAGCTGCCATCGTACGGACTGGCCGTGGCGACGACCGTCATCGGTCCATCGGAATGACTGATCTCCAGCCGCATGAGCAGGGCGCGCTGACCAGCCCAGCCATGACCGACGATGGCGCCGAGCACGTTCCCCCTAGGCTGCACGGCCTCGGTCACATCGTAGGCGGCCGCCGGCACGCGCCGCGTCCACGTCACCGGAGGCGGCTCCAGGACGCGATCGCCGACCTTGCTGCCATTGAGGCGGGGTTCGTAGAGCCCAACGCCAGCGACATAGAGCCGGGCGCGCACTACCGCCCGGTCAAGCGAGAACAGCGTACGGAACAGCAGAGCCCGCCCGTGCCGCATCGCCGGACAACCGATCCAGCCACAGTCCCAATCCTCCACCGACAGAAGCCCCGCCTCGAAGTGTGCCGGATCAGAGCTGTGCACCGTGCCGGCGGCATCGCGTACCTCGACCAGCCACCACACCCGCTCGCGGCTCGCCACCGGGGTTCCACCCCAGACCGTGGCGCACCGTCGATCGGTGGTCCAGCCGCTGTCCCAGCGCGTCGCCGCACCGGCGACGAGGGCGGCGCAGGATTCGCTGGCGCGGATGCGCCAAGCGGTCTGGACCACCCCCGGCGTCCAGCCAAGCAGGGGCCGCTCCCGGCCGATGCCAAGCGGGTTGTTGAGGTGTTCGCAGGTGAGTTGGGCTGGCATGCCGGCATCCTCCCGATCTGCGCGCATGGGCGCCAGGCCCGCGACATTCATGATTGGTCCCAGACGTACAGGACGATGCCGTATCTGACCTGTCCCCCTTCAGACTTCTGGGTGTTTAATTCAGCGGGCGCGGCTTGACAAGCCCCCCTGGCTATATACTATTCACTCGTGTGAACGCTTAATTAATTGCATGATTTGCAGCGCCGTTCATCCCCTCACCATGTGGAGCACGCATGACCTTCACCGCAACCCTACACGCGGGCCTGGCAATGCTGTTGGCCGTGATGGCGACTGCCGCCGAGTACCACGTCAACGCCGGTACCGGAGATGACGGCCAGCCGGGGACGAACCCGGCGAAGCCATTCGCCACCATCGCCGCCGGCTTCGCCGCGCTGGCTCCAGGGGACACCCTGATCGTTCATGGGCCGGGCCGGTATCAGGGTCCATTGGTGCTCAAGGATGTCGCCGGATCGGCGGCCAAGCCGACCTGGATCCGAGCCGTGCCGCGCGGCAGCGTGATCATCAGCGGCGCCCTGCCCGGGCCGGCACAAGGCACCGCGCAGTTCGAATCGCTCGGCGACCGGCTGTGGCGCCTAATCGGCGAACTGCCTGAGGGGATCGGCCTGATGGGTGGCGGCTTCGCGGACGCCAAGCGTGCGTGGTACCTGCACCAGTTCACTAAGCTCGAGGATCTGCGCAGCGGCACGTTGACACTGCAGGCAAAGGTGCGGCTCGGCGGCTCGATCACCGCGCTCGATGAGAAGACGCGGCGGCAGCAGATCCCGCAGGTTTACGGCTACCACATCGATGCCGAGCGGCGCGTCGTGCTGCGCATGCCCGATGACCGGGACCCCAACGGCCTGCGCATCGTGCTGCCGCAGCGGACGCTGCGCGGGGTCGATGGCAAGCCGCTCGGTGGCGAGAGCCAGGCCTCAGTGACACCGCCGCTGGTGCACATCGTCGCCTCGCCCGGCGTCATCCTTGACGGCTTCGTCCTGGAAGGTGGCGGCGGCCTCGGCGTGTTCGCCGACCATGCCAGCTCGCCGATGACGATCCGCAACTGCGTGCTGCGCTACTGCGGCTATGGGGTGGTCGTACCCAACGACTCGCTGGTCGAGTGGTGCGAATACACCTGGCCCGGCTTCAAAGCCTTCGCCAGCGACATGGGCATGATCGATCTCCAATACTTCGACTGGTGGAAGGGCGGCTTCAAGGGTAAGGAAAACCAGATCGAGGGCGGCATCGCCTATGTGAGCCGGGAGACGCGGCAGGGCCTGAGCAAGTACCACGCCTCCGGGGTCGAGCTGCGCTACAACTTCCCGCATGACTGCTTCGATGGCGACAAGCTGGGCATGTTCGAATACGCGCAGAGCCATCACAACGTGATCGCCGGTGTGCTCGACAACGCGGTCGAACTGGAGGGCTCGGACTGGTCGCGCGGCGTGCACCTGTACTGGCACCACAACCTGGTCATCGACGGCGGGGTTGGTCCGATCAGCATCCAGCAGGTAAAGCCCAACCAGCCGGAAGGCTGTCCGCAGGGGCCGCTGTACGTCTTCCGCAATGTGCTCATGGGTCGGCCGGACGCGTCCCAGGGCTGGTCGAACCTGTGGACGGTGAAGTTCAATCCGCAGCGCGGGGCCGGCTGGAACTTTTTCCACAATCTGGTCTGGGTCGAGAAGAGCTCGTTCTACTGGCTCGATCCCAAGTCGAGCGGGATCTGGGACCGGCTGACCTGGACCAACAACATCCTGCTGCAGTCGCACTTCTGGTCGGGCGCCCTGGACCTGCCGCGCGGCAAGCCCGCGTTCGACTCAAACCTCACCGTCATGCCAGAGGTGAAGGACAACCGCTTCACCGGCGCCAAGGGCCGGGCCTTGGTCGAACTCGCCGACCTGAAGTTGGCCAACCCGAAGGCCTTCGACTTCCGCCTGCAGCCCGGCTCTCCGGCCATTGATGCCGGCGCGGTGATCCCGGGATTCAATGAGGTCCATGCCGGGGCGGCGCCAGATGTCGGGCCCTTCGAGGCCGCTGGCAGCGCCGAAGCCTGGTATCCGGAGTGGCCCCGGCCGCAGCGCACCGTCTTCAACGTCGCGCCGCCGGTTTGGGTGGCCGGGTCCGACCAAGCCCCGCGGGTGCTCGACCCGGTGGCTGGGACCGAGACCGCCATCCCGGCCTTCACCTTCACCATCCCGCGCGAACCCGAGGACTTCCGCGCCTGGGTGAAGACCAGCGTCGAGGCCAAGGCCGAGGCAAAGCCGGCGATCACCCTGGTGCCACTAGCCGGCCTCGGGATGTTCGCCACCGCTACCCC
>JBBREK010000071.1:0-17816 GCA_038203025.1 Planctomycetota bacterium | reverse complement strand
AACTACTCTTTCTTAACCGTGTTTTTCCCCCCCTCATCATTATCATTCCACCAAGCACTTCGCCGAACCATGACCGACACCGACCAAACTCAGCCTGTCCTGACCGAAACCCTTTCCGTCGAGGTGACGGCGGACATCCTGACCGATTCTGCCCCCGCAGCCGAGACCACAACGTCCGCCACCCCACCCGCGTCTCTCGCAGTGGTAGAGGTGGTTGAGGTGGTTGAGGTGGTTGAGGTGGTTGAGGTGGTCGAAACCCCACCGGCCGTGGCAGTCCAGCCCGATCCCATGCCAGAGCCGGCGCCGCAGCCGAAACCACGGCGGCAGCCCGTCCCGGCCAAGCCGCGCGTCTCCGATGAGACGCTGTCAGCCTGGCAGGCTTCCCTCGACGCCGCTCAGACGGCCAAGCGGCGTGAGGCCCGGATCGCCAACGCAGCGCAGGAGCGCAAGGCCGGCTTCCGCGAACTGCGCGCCGCTCTGCGCCAGCTGGCCGAGCAGTCGACCGAGCCCGATGCCCTGCACGAGGACGACCTCGCGGTGGCTGTGCATGAGGCGCCAGAGCGCACCCGCACGATCATCGCGTCAACCCTGCGCCTGCTTGGCGGCGCACAGCGTCGCGGACGCCGCGCCGGGCGCTGATGCCGGGCACCTGGCGCTCTGACCACATCCTGAATCTGGTGCTGGTGGCGCGCGCCGACGGCGAACTGCGCCCGATCGAGGTGCTGTGGCTGTCGAGCGCGCGGGCCGCCCTCGACGGCAGCCAACGCACCTTGGCCGATGCCATTATCCGCTCCTACGGCGGACAACCGATCGCTACCGGTAGCCTGATCAGCGACGAACGCTGCCTGCGCGACATGGTGCTGATGGCTGTGATCGACGGCCACACCGACGAGGCCGAGATGCGCATGGTCGAGGCCTTCATCGACTGCGCCAAGATACCGGCCGAGCGCGTATCAGCGATTGTCCGTGAGGCCTTGCAGCGGGCGGGGCGTGAGCGGGAGCTGGTGATCAACAGCATCGAGGCGAAATATCTGACACCGTGACTGGTGATGTATTCGACGCGGACTGAAGCCCACAGTCCTTTTACACCCCTCGGGTTCTTCAGCCGCGGATGACCTCGGGGACACGGCGACGATAGGCGGCCGGGTTGAGACCGAAGGCGGCGCGGAAGCGGCGGGCGCAGTAGTTGGGGTCGTCCCAGCCGACGCGGCGGCCGACCTCGGCGACGGCGGCATCGGTCGACAACAACAGCACGGCGGCGCGCTCGGCGCGGCGGGCGGTCAGCCAGGCCAGGGGCGGCTGGCCATGCACGCGGCGGAAGCGACGGCAGAGATGCTCGCGGGTCATGCCGGCGCGGTGCGCTAATTCAGACAGCTTCCACGGTCGGGCGAGATCGCCGCTCATCTCGGCAGCGATGGCGAGCACGCCGTCGTCGTCGTGGCTCGGCTCGTGGCGGCGCCCGGCCAGGCCGGCGAGCCGGGTGAGGATGGCGGCGAACAGCGCGATCATCTCGGCCCGCGACTTGACGCCGCCACGACTGTCGACCAGTTCGCGTAGGCGCTGGCAGGCCGGCTCGATCGCCGCCATCGCGGCGGCATCGGCATGCACGTGGATGACCTCCTGGGCGTTGGTCACATGGCGGGCCGGCAGCAGGGCGGCGACCAGCGGATCGGCGGCCAGCCAGGCCAGCTCGCGGGTGAACAGGCTGGTCGGCACGCACAGGTTGGTCAGGTCGAGGGTGAGGCAGCGGGCGTAGCCATGCCACTGCCCCGGATGCAGGAGGACGACGTCGCCGCGCGTGATCGGCCGCTCACCGTGGATGCCCTGGTGCACCGCGTCGCCGTCGTGCACTACCGCGACCTCGAGGAAGTCGTGGTCGTGGAAAGGCGTCGGGTCCTGATGCCTGGGCCGGTTGCAAAACAGCGGCAGACCGCGCGTCGGCAGCAGGTAGTCGAGGCTGGTGATGATGTACGGATGGTCGGCGAGCTTGGCGGCCATGGCGCCAGCTTCCGCACGCGCCCGGCCGATCAACTTCGTGCTAGCGCTCCGATGCGGTCCGAGGATTGCCCGTAACGGCGCTGGCAGGCACGATACGGAGCATGAGCACCCCCCTGCGCGTCATCGACCTGCACACCGACCATCGCCACGAGCCGCTCGGTCTCGACACGTCGAAGCCGCGCTTCGGCTGGGCCCTGGATGGCGGGCCGCGTGATGCAGTGCAGGGCGCCTGGCAGGTGCAGGTGGGCAGCGCGCCAGACCTCGCCGACCTGTGGGACTCCGGACGCAACGCCGGCGAGGCCCAACTCGCCATCGCCTACGCCGGTGCGCCACTGGCTGACCGCACCCGCTACCACTGGCGCGTGCGGGTGTGGGACGGCGGCGGCACGGCCTCGGCTTGGAGCGCCTCGACCTGGTTCGAGACCGCCTTCCTCGACGTGAACCGCTTCGCCGGCGCCTGGCTGTCCGCCACGGCCCAGCACGACGATGAGCGCAGCCCCCTGGCCCGGGCCAACTGGGTGCGCGCGCCCGGCGAGCCGCGCGAGCTGGCCTGCTACGGCCTGCGCTTCGACCTGCCGGCGGGTGCCCAGGTGGTCGAGGGCTCGCTGCATGTCCTGGCCGACGGTCACGACAACCCGTGGGGCTGCGGCGTGTCCCGGCATCTCTCGGTCAACGGCGTCCGTCCCGACAGCTGCGCCAACCTGCCGCGCTGCTGCGTCATGACCTATGACATCGCCGCCTGGCTACGCCCGGGGGCCAACCACGTGGCGCTGAAGACCTTCGCTTACCCCGACAGCGCCTGCATCGCCCGGCTGGTGGTACGGCTGGCCGATGGCACCGTGCTCGACCTCGGCACCGGCGATCCGGCGTGGCGTGGACGTCACCTCGCCAAGGACGGACACGACGCCAGCTGGGACGCGGCCGGCTCGGCGGATTGGGCCGCGGTCACCGAGGTCGGTGCCTTCGGCGCCGGACCGTGGCCGGCGGATGACCGTCGCAACCGGGCCGACCGGCTACTGCCCGCCCTGATGCTGCAGCGCAGCATGCGCATCGCCGGGCCGGTGGCCCGGGCGCGGCTCTACGCCACCGCCTGCGGCGCCTATGAGCTGGACCTCGGCGGCCGGCGCGTCGGCGACCGCGTGCTCGCCCCGGGATGGACCGACTACCGCCACCGCATCCACTACCAGACCTACGACGTCACCGAGCTGCTCGCACCAGGCGACCACCAGCTGACCGCGACGGTCGGCGACGGCTGGTGGAGCGGCCATCTCGCCACGCCGTTCGGCTGCAGCTGGTACGGCGCCGCCAAGGCGCTGAAGCTGGCGCTGCACGTCGACTACGCCGACGGCAACCAGGACGTCTTCACCACCGCCGATGCCGGCTGGCAGGCCGGCACCGGGCCGGTGCGGCTCGCCGACCTGATGGAGGGTCAGCTCACCGACCTGACGCGCTGTGCCGGCAGTTGGCGTGCGCCTATCACCGTACCCGGACCGGCCGGCAAACTGCAGGCCCAACCCGACGAGCCGGTGCGTCGGCTGATGGAGCTGCCGGCGCGCAGCCTGACCGAGCAGGGCCCGGGCCGCGTCGTGGTCGACTTCGGCCAGAATCTGGTCGGCGCCGTACGCCTGCGCCTGCGCGCTCCGCGCGGCACGCATCTGTTCGTGCGCCACACCGAGGTCCTCGACCTGCGCGGCGAACCCTGGACCGAGAACCTGCGCAGCGCCCTGGCCATCGACGAGCACGTGTGCTCGGGCGGCGACGACGACCTCCTGCCCACCCTCACCTTCCACGGCTTCCGCTATGCCGAGATCCGCGGCCTACCCGCCGGCGCGACGATGGAACAGATCAGCGCCGTGGTCTACGGCAGCGACACGCCGGATCGCGGCACCTTCACCTGCAGCGAACCGCTGCTCAACCGCCTGCACGCCAACATCCGTTGGGGCCAGCGCGGCAACTTCCTCTCCATCCCCACCGACTGCCCGCAGCGCGACGAGCGCCTGGGCTGGACTGCCGACACCCAGGTGTTCGTGCGCACCGCCGTGCACAACGCCGACTGCGCAGCGTTCTACCGCAAATACGTCGACGACATGCTCGACAGCCAGTGCGCCTCGGGCGCCTTCCCACCCTATGCGCCATCGCCCGAGACGCTGGACAAGGGCCATTTCGGCTGGGCCGACGCCGGCGTAGTCATCCCGTGGTGGCTGTGGCGGCTGTACGGCGACCTCGACACCGCGGCCCGCGCCTGGGACGGCATGCGCCGGTATCTCGACCAGCGCGACCGCAGCGCAGTCGATGATCTCAATGTCGACTGGAGCTTCGGCGACTGGGTCAGCCCGCCACCGCAGACGCCCAATGAGGTACTCGGCCCGATCTACCACGCCTGGACGCATCGGCTGATGGCCGAACTGGCGCAGGCGCTGGGCCGGACCGACGACCAGCGCCACCACCGCGCACGCTTCGATCGCATCCGCGCGGCTTGGCGAACGAAGCATCTGGCAGCCGACGGACGCTGCCACAGCAGCGACACCCAGGCGGCCTACGCCTGCGCCCTGCGCGCCGGGTTGATCGACGGGGGCGAGGCCTCGCGTCATCTGGTGCGCGGCGTCGAACGTCACGGCTGGCATCTCAACACCGGCTTCCTCGGCACCTACTGCCTGCTGCCGGCGCTGTCGCAGGCCGGACGCGATGACATCGCCTGGCGCGTGCTGACCAGCGAGACCTATCCGGGCTGGCTGTACACGGTGAAGAATGGCGCCACCACGATGTGGGAGCGCTGGAACACCTACAGCCCGGAGACCGGCCCGGTCAACGTCGGCAACATGAACAGCTACAATCACTACGCCTTCGGCGCTGTCGGCGAGTGGATGTACAGCGCCATCGGCGGCCTCGACCGAGCCGAGGACGACGTCGCCTTCCAGCGCCTGGTCATCCGCCCAGTGCCGGGCGGCCACTGCCGCCATGCCTCGTGTTCGTACCGCTCGCTGCGCGGCACCGTCAGCAGCCGCTGGTGGATCGCCGACGGGCGCTTCGGACTGCACGTCATTGTGCCGCCCAACTGCACCGCCGAGGTGCACGTACCGACGACGCTGGGCGCCACCGGCGTCACCAGCGACGGGGCCCGGCACCTGCGCGACAGTGCCACGCACGTGATCTACACGGTGGGCGCCGGCGCCTGGAACTTCTCAGCCCCCGCCTGACCGCCCGGTCGAACGCCGCACCATCAGCCGCGGTTCAATGCGCAGGTGCCGCCCCTGCGCCGGGGCGCGCTGGGCCATGGCGTCGAGGAGCAGGCGCATGGCCGCGTCGCCCAGTTCACGCGACATGTGCGCCACCGTGGTCAGACCGAGGGTGGCAGCGAGGGCGACGTTGTCGAAGCCGACCACCGAAAGATCCTCGGGCACGCGTCGGCCCTGCTGCGCGGCAGCCGCAAGGACCAGTTCGGCGAGGCCGTCGTTGACCGCGATCACCGCCGTCGCCCCGTCGTCGAGGACGCGTTGGATGCGCGCCAGGGCGAGGCTGCGATCGGTCGTCTCGCGCATCGCCAGCGGTGCAGATGTCGGCACGCCGGCTGCTGCCAGCACAGTGGCCCGGGCGCGCACCCACGGCAGGGCATCGCGGTAGGTCAGGTGCAGGATGCGCTGGTGTCCGAGACCACGCAGATGTTCGAGAGCCAGACGCATGCCGGCCCCGTCGTCGCGTTCGACCACATGCAGACCGGGACAGCGCTCGGCCCCTGAGGTCTGCACCGCCACCACCGGACAGTCGGCCGAGGCGAAACCCTGCAGCGCGTCGCTGCCAAGATGGTCGTGGCCAATCAGCAGCACACCGCCGTAGTACGGACGCAGCAGGGCGCGCACCGCCACGCCGTCGGCCATGCGCTCGGCGTCGACATGGTGGTAGGTGAAGCGCAGCTGCGCCTGCGAGGCACCGTGCAGGGCGGCGGCGATGATGTTGATCAGCTCATCGTTGGTCGGGTCGACGACGCTGGCGAAAGGGATCGGCGTAAGCACGCAGAGATGATCGCGTTCGAGACCAGGACGGGCCGGCTGCGCCGCCAGCACCTCGGCGCGGGCCCGATCATGCCGCCGCACCATGCCCTCGCCGACGAGCAGGGCGAGAGCCCGGCGCAGGCTGACCCGGCTGGTCGACAAATCATCGCACAGTTCCCGCTCGGCCGGCAGGCGGTCGCCGGGCCGCCAGCGTCCCGACTCGATCATCTGCCGCAGCCGGGTGGCGACCTGCTGGGCTATGGGCTGCTCCTCAGTCATGATACCAGATTAATACCAGTAATGTCTGATGTCAATCTACGTTGCTTAGTTTGGGATATCCTGACACTTCATGCGGAGACCAGTATGAACCACTGCATCATCGCGCTTGTCCTCGTGGCCAGCCTGCCGGCCGCGGACCTGATCGTTCACGAACCCTTCGCCACTGACGGACGGCTCGCCGGCAGCAGCGGCAGCAGCAGCAGCAGCAGCAGCAGCACTGGCTTTGCCGGTGCCTGGAGCGACGGCCACCAGCGCCAGATCGCCGAGGGCCTGACCAGCAAACTCGGCCAGACCCCAGCGACCAGCGGCGGGGCCGCCAGTCTGTGCAACCCGGACTGGGCAGCCAAGCGCGCCCTGGCGGCGCCGATCGGCGATCACCCGGGCACCTGGTACGTCAGTCTCCTGGCACGCAACGACACCGGCGAGCAGAAGGAGAACTATTTCCGCGCCGTGCTTACCGGCGGCGGCAAGGAGGTCGCCGGCCTTGGGAAAAGCTGGATGGGCGACTGCTGGCAGCTGCTGGCCACGGGCGAGCATGACAGCCGCGCCAGCTGCACCCGGCCGGATGCCATCTTCGCCGTGCTGAAGCTGACCTACGATGACAAGGGTGCGGTGCGGCTGTGGATCGACCCCGAGCTGGCCGCAGAGCCGCAGGTGGCCGACGTCGAAGCCTTGAACCTCGATCTGCCACCAGTCGACGGCGTGCAACTGGTCGCCAAGAAGACTTGGACGGTCGACGAACTGCGTATCGGCACGACCTGGGCCAGCGTCTGCCCGGCTGGAAAGTAGGATCGCATGCGCCTCGCCGCCCTGCTCGCCATCGCCATCCTTCTGCCCGCCGCCGAACTACCGCTGGTCGGGCGCTTCAGTATGGATGCGGGATTCCAACCCGACGGCGGAGCGCTGCCCGCGGCCAACGCTGGCGATGGCATCACCGTCGTGGACGACGGGCGCAGCGGCGGAGCGTGGCGTTTCGCCGGCAACGGCCGGGTGCGCATCGGCAACGAGGGCGAGGATGCCGCCAACGCCAGATTGATCGGTTCGCCGCTGACCATCGGCCTGTGGGTGCGGCCAGAGGCCCTGCCGCCGGCCCGCTACGACATGGTCCTGTTGAGCAAGCGCCCGGAGGCCTGGCAGGGATTCTCCTTCCGCATCATTCTTGGCAGCGATGGCAACGCCCAGGTGCAGGTGCAGAACGGCCGCGACACCGTCTCCGCCGGTCTCGGCAGACTGGCCCCAGGCACGTGGACGCACCTCGCCTTCACCCACGCGTCGGACGGCGATGTGGTCGCCTGGCACGATGGTGCCGAAAGCGGACGGGCGCACCTGCGCGGCACGATCATGCAGACGCAGCTGCCGATCTTCCTCGGCAACGAGAACGGCGGCGATTGGGATGGCGGCCGATTCGCCCCCTACCACGGATTGATGGACGACCTGCGCATCTACGCTGCAGCCCTCGACGCCACCGCGATCGCCGCGCTGGCCACCGGCGCGGATCTGCCGTCGCGCACCGCCACGCCGGCCGACCTCGCCCCCGGTCGCATGCCGGTGACCCTGCGCCTGGTCCGCTTCGACATGGCCCTCGGGCAGCGCAATCGCGACGGGGGCAATCCGCAGTTGACGCGCCAGACCTGCCGGCGTCTCGACGGAGCCGCCACCACCGACTGGCCGCGCATGCGTTACGGCGATCAGGAGTTGTTCGCCGACGGCGCCGAAGCCACGGTGATGGCACCCCGCCGCACCCACCAGATGGGCGGCCCACTGTTCCGCCAGGCCGACGACATGGCCGTGATGCCCGGTGACCACTGGTTCCGTCAGGTCAGCTGGCTGTGGGGGCACACCTTCACCTACACCACCGACCGCCAGGTGCGCGGCGCGTCAGCCGAACTGGAGATCTGGACCTTCCCCATCGAGATCCTCGGCGGCCTGCACCAGGTGCGGCTGGCCTGCGCCGGCCAGACGGTCTATGAGCGAACCTGGCCGGCGCCGATCCCACGCCTGATCCTCTGCCTGCCGGCGGCGCAGGGCTACGAGCTGACCATCGACGGCAAGCCGTCGGCACGTTTCGACGCCGGCCTGCAGCCGGTGGTCGAGGGCAATCCGCGCGAGGTGCTGATCGCGGTCTCGGCCGACCTGCCTGGCGGCGTAACCGTGCGCAATCTGACGGTGCCGGAGTTCTTCCCCTTCCGCCAGGACTGGCGGCGCATGCAGGCCGACCTGGCCGACCGGCACGACTGGGGCACGGCGGTCGCTGGCCCGACGCCGCTGCTAGGCATCAGCGCGCCGCGCTCGCCGGTGCAGGTGCACTCGGTCAGCATGACGCACGGCATGAGTGGCGGCCACTGGATCACCAGTGCGCATGGGCCGGATGGTCAGCAGAACCACGGCCTGCCTTGGCCGGGATCAGCCGACGATTACGCCGCCTTCCTCGCCGAACAGGGTATCGACCTGATCATCGAGGAGTTTGTCCAGCGCGACGGTCGCACGCCCGAGGCCCTGGCCGAGGCCTGCCGCGGGGCCGGCGTGCGGGTCGGATTCAATGTCGTCACCGTCGGCAACGCCAACCTCGCCTACTACTCGCGCGTCCTGCCCGATTTCTGGCTACCCAAGGTGCGCGACCTGCAGTTGGCGGCACAGCGTCTGCAGCGTCTGCCCAACTTCGCCGCCCTGGTCTTCGGCGGCGATAACGCCGGCTACGTGCCGTACTGGGACTGGGCCCCGCCCATCCCCAATCGTCCATGGGGCGAGGCCTTCCTGGCGGTCAACCACGGCGCCACCAGCAACCCGGTCGGACCCGGCATCACGGCAAGTAAACCGCACGAACGGGCAGCGAGCCAGCGCGACTTCGTCAGCTACCTGCGCACCTACGACCGCACCTTCGAACAGTTCGGCGCCTTCGCCGAGCGCGTGCGCGAGGTCGATCCAGGCCTGGCGGTGACGACGCAGAGCTACGGCAGCGCCCCAGGCGTCGGCTCATCGGGCGGCTGGCCATGGGCGACCATCCCGGGACGCGAGATGTTCGCGCGCATGCCGGTGCTGCAGACCTACGACTGGGACGAGACCGACGCCGAACGCCCGCTGCACAACCTCGCCGAGGCCGACCGCCTGCGCTCGTGGCATCCGGACAAGCCGTTGTGGATGCTGCACGACGACTTCTTCCTCAAGTACGGGCGCCAGGCCCGCCAGCGCGTCATCGCCCTGGCCCTGACTCGTGGCCCGGCCTCAGTTGGCTTCAACTGGATGCCGCAGCCCACCGGGGCGCAGGCCAAGCCCGCGATCTGCCAAGACGAGCGCGACCTGAACGCCTGGGTCCACCGTTTCGGCGGAGCCTATGCCGGCACCGTGCCGCAGGTCGCCATCGGCATCGTCTACAGCAACCTGCAGGCGGCCTCGCGGCCGATCGACGACGGCAAGGACCGCGCCAAGGCGCTGCGCGGCCCGCATGAGGGCAAGGCAGTCGAGGCGCTGCTGCTGTGCCACGCCGCCGGCTGGCCGGCGCGCCTGATCACGGTCGAGGAGATCACGCGCAGTGGCGTGCCCGCCGGCATGCCGGCCCTGCTGCTGACCGGGCTCAACCGCTTCGACGACACCTGGCTGTGGAGCGACGGGATCGAGCAGCCGTTACGCGCCTTCGCCGCCGCCGGTGGCCGCCTGCTGCGGGATGATGAATCGGTGCTGCCCGACGGGATGGCCGGCAGCGCCACCGGGCTGGAGATCCTCTGCTACCGCAACCAGGGACCGGCCGGGGTGAACGGCGACAAGGTGCGCTTCCTCATTGAACGCAACCGCGACAACGCGGCCAAGCTGCGTGCGGCGATGACCGGCGTTGCGACGCCGCTGGCGGTCGGCAACGAACAGGTGTGGGCGGTGCCGCACCGCACCGGCGACGTCGACTACGTCACCGTCACCAACTGGGGCTGGCGCGACGACGCCAGCTCGGTGCGTGCCTACGCGCCGGTGACGGCCGATCTGACCTGGCGCACCGACCGTCCGATCTACGACCTCACCGCCGGCCGTCTGCTGACCCCGGCCGAGGCGACACGCTGCGACCTGAACGTCGACGCCATGCGCCTCTACGCCTGCCCGCCTGGGCCAGTAGGCGATCCGCAGCTGCGGGCCGCCGGAGCCAGCCTGACCGTCACCGTGCCGGCCGGCGGCAAGCCCTGTCGCGGCCTGCCGGTGGAACTGACCGTCGCCGGCATCGGCACGCTGTGGGGTGCCAGCGGCACGCCGATCGCGCTGCCCATCGCCCCGGGTGGCGAAGCGCAGGTGACGGTGCGCGAACTGTGCTCGGGACGCAGCGCCAGCACGACCGTGCGGGTGCCAGCAGCAGCAGCCACCGCCTCGACGACCAGCGAGGACGCGGTGCGGCGCTTCCTCGCCCGCCGCGGACCGGTCGCAGTCGGCCTGACCCAGGCGCAGCAGGACGATCCGGCCCTGCGCGCCCTGGGCGAGCGTGTGGTACGTGCCCTCGCCGCCAGCGGCCGGCAGGCCGAGCTGCGCCTCGCCGCGCCCGGCGATCTGGTCACCGGGGTACAGACCTACACCGCCGCTCAGGCCCATCCGATCTGGCAGACGGCGCCCGTCGACCTGGTGCTGCTCGGCTCGCCCCGGGACAACGTGCTGATCTACGATCAGGCCCTCGGCGGACTGCTGCCGCCCGCCGCCTGCGAGCCGGCCGCCGGCACCGGCCTGGCCCACGTCACCTGGTCGCCATTCGTCGGTGATTGCCACTGCCTCGATCTACTCGGCACCGATGCCGCCGGTCTGGTCGCGGCCGTCACCAGCATCGAGCGTCAACACTGAGGCCTCAGCCTAGTTGCCGCAGTGGGTTCGCGGTTCGCGGTTGGACCGTCGATTACGAACCATATCGGGTTTCCACTTGGTCACCCGTTTGGTGAACACCATCAACACACACTACACGTGCCGCTACAACCGCGAACCGTGAACTGCGAACCGCGAACCGCGATTTCCTTGCTCAGCCTTCCCTGACCGCGCTGATGACCGTCACCCCCATCGGCGGCAGCTCGACGGCTTCGACCGTCTGACCACCAGGCACCAGCGTCCAGCCGACACCGGGGCGCACCGTCGCTGGCTGACTGGTCGGATTCATCAGGACGATATGGCGACGCCCCGGCTGGACGCGCTCGCGAGCGACCACGCCAGGTGGCAAGTCGGGCAGGCACGGGGCGATTCCGGCGGTGACGCACAGCCGGGTCAGGAGATGGGCCCGGGCAGCCGGCGGCACACCGGCAGCGAGATACCACATTGACCCGTGGCCAATGGCGTTGCGGGTCAGCAATGGCCAGCCGTCGTGGAAGCCGCCGGACAGCGACGCCAGCACCTCGGCGCCATCGACATGCACGCGGTCGACCCAGCCGGTGGCGACGGCCTCCGGTCCAAACCAGCCGTGCGCGTCCTGCAACGCCACCGACTCGTCGTCACGCAGCTGATCGAGCTCCTCGCAATGCAGGCCTAAGGCCTGGCGCAACGGACCAGGCCGGCCGCCGGCGACGCAGGCGAGATCGTCGTCGACCCACGCCGACAGTCCGTCGATCAGCACCTGGGTGCCGGCCCGCACCGCCGCCTCCAGCCGTTGGGCGAAGCCGGGCCGCAGCAGGAAGACCCCGGGGACGACGACCAGGCGGTAGGCGGTGAGATCGCGGCTGGCGTCGACCACATCACAGCCGAGGCCGGCCTCCCACAGCGGCCGATGCCAGGCGTGCGCAGCGGCCTGCGGACCGACGATGCTTGCCAGACCCGAGTTGAGCTGCCGCGCCCATTCGCTGTGCACGTCCCACACCACCGCCACCGGGGCGGGGGTGGCCGCACCAGCCAAGGCGGCGAGGCCCTGCAGTTCAGCGCCGAGCGCCGCCACCTCGCGGAACACCCGGGTGTCGTGCGGCGCATCCTGCATCAGCACCGCGCCGTGCAGCTTTTCGCAGCCGCCGCGCCCGGCGCGCCACTGGAAGTAGCATACGCCGTCGGAGCCTTCGGCTACCGCGGCCAGCGAGAGCAGCCGGTTGACGCCCGGACGCTTGAGGCGCTGCGATTTCTTCCATTGCGGCACCGATGGGCAGCTCTCCATCAGCAACCACGGCCTACCGCCGCCGTGTCCGCGGGTGGTGGCGCAGATGAAGGCATGCGCGTGCACATGGCCGATATCGTTGGCGGTACCATCGAGTTCGGGGTAGCTGTCGTAACTGGTGAAGTCGAGCTGCCGCGCCAGGGACGTATGGTCGTACTGGTCAGTAGCACCATGGAAATTCGTCGTCACCGGCGCAGCGCTGTGCCGGCGCAGGGCGGCGATCTCATGGGCGCAGAAGCCTTCGATCTGCTGGCTGCCGAAGCGCCGCCAGTTGAGCAGCAGCGCCTCGCTGCTGCCATCGCCCGGACGCATGTGCTCCCAGGCCTGGTACTGGTGGCTCCAGAAGTGCGTCCACCACGCACGGTTCAGCCGGTCGAGATCGCCCTCATAGCGCTGACGCAGCCAACCCTGGAAGGCAGCGACGCAGCCGGCGCAGTGGCAGCGGCCCTGGTCGGCGGTGCCGCCGTACTCATTGTTGATGTGCCAGCCGATCAGCGCCGGGTGCCCAGCATAACGGCTGGACAAGCGGTCGATCACCAGCGCCGAGCGCTCGCGCAGCACCGGCGAGGTCCAGCAGGGGTTGTGCCGGCCGTAGGCCGGCGGGGCGCGACGGCCATCAGCGGTGACCTGCATGACTTCGGGATGGGCCTCGGCCAGCCAGCGCGGTCGCGCCGCCGTTGGCGTCGCCAGGATGACGCCGACCCCATGCGCGAGCAGGCGGTCCATCAGCGCGTCGAGCCAAGCGAACTCGAAGCGGTCGCGCTCGGGCTCGACCGCCGCCCAGGCGAAGATGCCGACCGAGGCCTCGTTGACCCCGGCGACGCGCATCAACCGCGCATCCTCGTCGAGGATATCTGGCCGGTGCAGCCACTGCTCGGGGTTGTAGTCGCCGCCGTGCAGCATGCGGTACGGTCCGGAGACGATGGCAAGATGCGAGCGGTCAGTCATGCCAGATCCTACAGGCTGATTTCCCGTGACGCCAGGAAGGACGTGGTACCATGCGGTACGTTATGGTATGGCCCATGCTCACCAGGACGACGGTACGCGGACCTGGTTTCTACCTCCTCGCGGGACGCTCGTCCAAGACCTCGCGGCACACCTGGTGGCCGCCGGGACGCGACCTGCGCATGCACGGGTTCCTCATCCTGGCGCATGGGTCAGGCAGCTACCGCGATAGCGACGGCCGGCGCGAAACGGTGGCCGCAGGCGACCTCATCGTCCTGTTCCCAGGTCTGCACCACGACTACGGGCCTGGCGACGGGCAGTGCTGGCAGGAATGCTACATCGACTGCGACGGCGACCTGCTGCGACTACTCGCCGGGCAGGGCCTGCTCGATCG
This sequence comes from Planctomycetota bacterium, assembly GCA_038203025.1. GTDB lineage: Bacteria > Planctomycetota > UBA11346 > UBA11346 > UBA11346 > UBA11346. The sequence continues at coordinate 4,123 of JBBREK010000071.1, read as the reverse complement.
CCGCCGACCGCTGCTGCGCCAGCCGGGCGATGGTGCTGCCCCCCTGCGCCGGCTGATCGACGATGTCGAGGCTGGCCGCCTCGCCGATCCCGCCGAGACGCAGTGGCGCCTGCACGGCGCCGTGTTGGCCTTGGCCCGCTGGAGCCGCGGCGGCGAGGACGCCGCGCTGGAGGCCGGCCGTCAGCTGCTGACAGCCGACCCGGCCCGCCCGCTCGATCCACGTTCCGCCGCCGACGCCGCCGGCATGGGCTGGGAATTGTTCCGCAAGCGCTTCCGCGCCCGCTACGGCCTGCCACCCGGCCGCTGGCGGTTGCAGGCCCGCTGCGAAGCCGCGGCACAGGCGCTGGCGACCAGCGCCGTGACGGTCGAGAGCGTGGCCACCGGCCTGGGCTTCTGCGACGGCTCCCATCTGCGTCGCCACTTCCGTCGCGCCATGGGCCTGTCGCCCGAGGCCTACCGACGACTACACGGCCCCACCTGAAACACGCCAATGCCGTCTGCGTAAATCTGGTCGGTCATGAACCACGTTCTTCGGCATTTTCGAGAACACGGTGAAGACCCTGGTCTGAATCGCCATGAGCACCTACGTCCTGATCGCGATCCTGCGCAAGATGATGAACGTGGATCGCCTTAACCCGTAACATATCTCCCAGGTTTTTGGCCTAATGTGTTTCGAAAGATTGCGGTGAATTCCCTGATTTCATAAGAAAGGCAGAGACTCCCGAACCCTGGTCGGTAAAGACGTTATCATCCTCAGTCTTGTAGTCAGGGCAGCAGTGAGCCCCTTCATGTGTCATGTAAACATCCTCCTGAACGTTGCAACAGACGCTACTGAATCAACACAGCGGAGCCATCATAGACAACCGAGTTCTCGCGAAGTCCAGTCGGCGTGTGGAATTTCACGTTCAGTGTTCGAGACGCAATCATGCCTTTGAAGCTCCCGACGCGATTAGCGATGCGAAGTTCCTGGGCGGTTTCATCCCAGCGCATTTGCACCCGCGCACACTCACCAGCTTCATAGGCGTAGCCGTCTCCCGCGTCCTCATACCAGACAAAGGAGGCATCGGCACCAGTATACACCTGCAGATCCAGCGGTCCTTCAGGAGCGACTCCGGCATGTTGCGTAACCGGTCCCATCGGAAGAATCGTTCCCGCCGGGACAAAGATCGGCATGGTTTCCAACGGCGCAGCGGCTTCGATGTCCTGACCGCCGGCATAAATTTCATTCGTCCAGAAGTCGTACCATATAGACGCCACAGGCAGATAAACCGTACGAGACTGCGGAATGCCGACCAACGGCTGAGATCCACGATCGTAAGCCATCGGATGCACCACCGGACAGACCATCAGACCGGGACCGAAGAAATACTGATCGGTCAAATCAAAGGTGGAGGCATCCTGCGGATAGTTCATCGCCACCGGACGCAGCATCGCAAGTCCGAAATCCGCAACGCCAGCCGCTATGGAGTAGATGTAGGGCATTAACTGATAACGTAGGCGAATATATTTAGCGATGACGTCATAAAACCGTCCGCCCTCATCTCCGAATCGCCATATCTCGCGCGCAGCATCCGTGCCATGCGAACGGAACAACGGAAGAAAACAGCCGTACTGTAACCAACGCGTATACAATTCCCAATAGCCCAGATCCGTGCATCCGTTATCGTTGGCAATTGGTTCTGTGCCTGTCATCGGTCCCAACCCGCGGCACCCGGCGTCATAATCACCTCTCCAGAACCAGCGCTCGGGATCCGAAGCCACGAAGAACGCACCGATATCGACCGTCCAATAGGGCTCACCCGTCGCGCAAAAGTTAACGCCTTCAGGAATAGAACGCTTCAGCACTTCCCATGTCGCGCAAATATCGCCCGACCAACTGACGGTACCATAACGGTGTTGTCCGGCGTAGGAAGAGCGAGTCAGGTTCAACACCCGTTTGACGCTGGTCACTTCGCGTTGTCCTTCATAGATCCCCTGGGAATGGTGCAGTGAATAGGACAGTTGCCGATCTTCACCCAAGTACTGTTTTGCCTTTTCAGTATTAATCTTGAGCCGAACATGCGGCTCCGGCTTCACCGCTCCGTTCCAGTCCGCCTCCAGAGGCTCAGTGCAGTCGCACCACCAGGAGTCGACACCATGCGAAAAAAGCCCAACCTTCGTCTGATTCCAATAAATTTTCCGCGCTTCCGGATCGAACGCATTATAGGTGGACTGGTTGCCAAGCATCAGGCCTTTTTCGAGCAATTCACTCTGATTCGGGCATTGACCAGACATAATCGGCCAGATGGAAACCATCAGTTTCACATCCATTGCGTGCAACTCATCGATGAATGCCGCTGGATCGGGGAAGCGCACCGGATCAAACTCTTTTTGTCCCCACGCATCACCGTCCGGCCAGGATTTCCAGTCCAGCACAATTAGATCGAGCGGGATATTCCGGCGGCGATATTCGCGGGCAACATCCAAAATTTCTTCTGGAGTCACGTAGCGTTCTTTCGACTGGATGTAACCAAACGCCCAGCGCGGCAGCATGGGGGGCGCACCGGTCAGTGAATAATAATTCCGCGCCACGGCAGAGGCATCGCCGCCGCCGATAAAATAGTAATCGAGCTGATCCACGCACTCTGCCCAGAGGTAGCTCCCATACGCGTCATCATGAAAAACCATCAACGAAGAGCAGTCCCATAAAAGCCCATACCCTTTCGATGAGGTTAAGCACGGAACAACCGCTTTCATGTTCTGCTGATAGAGCTGCTGCGATTTACCACGCAGGTTTCCATAGCCCTCTTCGTGCGAGCCCAAACCAAATAGCGCCTCATCGTCCGCAAAGGTAAATTCCAGTTTTGCCTCGAATGCCTGCCGGTCAAACACCCGCTCGAACGCCTCCGATTCTGCCCGCGCCCCATCGATGCTATGGCCCGTCGCGACTTTCGCTGTCTGGTCATAGACATTCCGGAAAACATTTTTGCGGATCAGCGACTTGCCGCCGCGTTTCGGCTCCTGCTGCAACACATTTCCCTGCGCATCCATAAAGCAAATAGCACCGCTCGTTTTCGAGACGCTCAATGTAAGCGCACTCGTTGAGATAAAAACTACTTCACCATCTTCCAAAACGCTAACGTCAGTAAAGGCGGCAACTTCGGTAACGATCTGGCTTTGAGGATCAACAAAACCGTCGGCCTCGATATAGGAAATTCGAACAATTGAAGGATTCACAAACGCGATGCGCAGGCGTTTTGCACCGTCCTCCAACTCGCACGCCAATGGGTTGTTAAATAATTGGAACATGATTAAGCTCCCCTTCTACGTTTAGGTTAATCTTTGTGAATCTGCACATCTAAAGCCTCGAATACGCGATAGAACAAAACAGGTATGACGGCCATGCCATACCAAGGCGCGGGCAGCCAAATGAAGCCAAGTCCGATGTCGTTGGCCGCCTCCGCCGACTGCTGCGCATTCGACACATGGCCCGTTGCTCCGAAAATCCATGCAGGCAATGCACCACCCAGACCGCTACGCGCCTTCAGGAAAAAGCCCGCCCCATGGCCGTGAGCATGGACACGCTTGATGGCGGCAGCAAGCCCGTTCCTCCGACTCGCAAGTCGCCCGACGCAATTCAGGACCCTCCGCTTCGTCGTCTCGGCAATGCAGACCTGCTCCGCTGAACCGTTCAGAATCCGCAAGACAGTAGGCATTCTCACTCCCGTCGCCTCGCGATGTCTTTCATGTTTTGCACGGTCCAGCGCTCACTCTTCATGTCAACTAGCGGATATATTGGGCGAAACCTATTCGTCCACGGTTTCGTGATCCGATCGACAAAGCCGAGCTGCAGCAATGTCTGCGGGGACAGGTCCGTAGGGCCGCGAGGACGGAGCCCCTGAGATGCCACCCTAGAAATCGCAGTTCGCAGTTCGCGGTTGTAGCTACACGTGTTGTGTGTGTTGAGGGTGTTCACCAAACGGGTGACCAAGTGTAAACCCAATGTAACTGCTCAGGCGGTCCAGTAGTCGGATAGACTTTTCGCTGGGTTCCAGCCCGGGTCGTGATATTCCGTCACCATGCCAACGATCACCGTTCAGGGTCGGCAGTTTGATGACGCGGGATTGGCTGAGATCCAAGCCGT
>JBBREK010000070.1:0-17925 GCA_038203025.1 Planctomycetota bacterium | reverse complement strand
GGGCGACCACGATACCAGACAACGCAGTCCGGCTATGACCGTGGATTCCGGTCCGCTTGCGCTGCCGGGACGGGACCACCCAGGTCGGCCTAGCAGGTCGGTGCCGACGCTGCCGTCCAGGCCCAGGCGGGCCAGGGCGCTGCCGGCGGCGGCGGCGACGCGGTATGCGGCATCGACCACCAGCACGGCGCCGTCGGGGAAGGCCCCGACCAGCATCTGCCAGCGGGCTTCGCCGAGGCGGATACGCTCCTCGGCGCGTCGGCGTTCGATCGCATGGCTGAGGGTGCGGACGAGCAGTTCCGGGGAGAGGATGGACTTCGGCAGGTAGTCGTCGGCGCCGGAGCGCATGGCCCGGGTATCCTGCTGCTGATCCTCGTCCCAGGTCAGGATGACGCCTGGGATGCAGCAGCCTGCCTTACGGGCCTCGGCGAGCAGCGCCAGGCCATCGCCCCGATCGAGATGCAGGTCGACAAGGAGGACATCGAAGGCATCGGCCCCGGCAGTGATCGCGGCCAGGCCGGCGGCGTAGCCGCACGCACAGGTGACCTGCCGACCGGGTCCGCCGCGCGCGAGCATGACGGAGATGCGGACCAGTTCGGCCGGTGTGTCGTCTATCAGCAGGATGCGCATGTTGTCGCTGGCGGTCACAGGAGCCTCGGGACGGCAGACTAGCCGTGCCCGGGAGGAAGAGCAACATGCACCCGCCCTCTCCGGGCCAGGCGTCCCCCACGATGTTGATTGCGGGATGGGCCTGGCGGCTCACTCTCTGGAGCGCCGTTGACCGGCTACGGAGGGATTCATGACGGGGAACACCAGAGGGGCGACGGATGGCCTGGCCGATGGCGTCATCACCTTCAGGAACAGCCAGGAGGTCAACGCCCGTGGCACGATGATCAGCCTTGGCCGCAACCTGGTCATCTTTGAGGTCTATAATCCCTACTCCATCGTGCAGTTGTCGGAGGTGCTGCCCGAGCTGCGCCTGACCAGGCGCGGCAAGACCATCTACGCCGGGCGGGCAATGGTCAGCAACCTCGTCTCGACCGGGTTGATGCTGATCGTGTCGGCCGCCCTGGTCGACCCGTGGACCGATCTGCAGGGGGTGGGGACGCGCGAGGGGATCAAGGAGGAGGTCGACCGTTTCCTTAACGACTGGGATCGCAACACCGCCATCGATCCGAACTTCCAGCTCGCGGTCAACCGGATGAAGAGCTTCCTGCTTGAGCTCAACCGCTGGCTGGAAGGGACCGAACTGACCCTCGGCCAGCAGGAGGGCATGCGGCGGAAGCCCTTGGCGCGCGAGCTCTTCGAGGAGGTCTATCACCGCACCTCGGACCGGGTCACCGAGATGTTCGCCTCGTTCGAGGCGGTCGCCGGCAAGCTGGATCCCGAGCTGCACGCGGTGCACAAGAACTTCGCGCAGCGCGAGCTGCATCCGCTGACCATGGTCAGCCCCTGGGCCCATCGCTGCTACACCAAGCCCCACGGCTATGCCGGCGATTTCGAGATGCTCAACATGACCTTGCGCGATCCGTGCGAGGGGCCGAATTCCTACGCCTGGCTGATCAACCGCCAATTCCTCAGCACCGATCCGCCGATCGCCTACGCCAACCGCATCACCATGCTGGTCGAGCACCTGCGCCATGAGAACCAGCGCGTCCGCCGCAGCCTGGGCCGGCCGCTCAAGGCCCTGACCATCGGCTGTGGTCCGGTCAACGAGGTGCAGCGCTTCATGCGCGAGGATCCAGCCGCCACCGGCTGCAACTTCCATCTCATGGACTTCAACCAGGCCACCATCGACTTCGCCCGCGGACGCGTCGATGAGGTGACCCGCGAGACCGGTCGGACCATCACGCCCGAGTACGAGCTGAAGTCCATCCACGAGCTGCTGCAGGAGGCGCGCGGCCGACGCGACGGACTCGGTAGCGAGTACGACATCATCTACTGCGCCGGGCTGTTCGACTACCTTTCCGACCGCATCTGCGGCAATCTGATCGAGCTGTTCTACAACCACGTCCTTCCCGGCGGCTTGGTCATCGTCACCAACGTCGCCCACTCTCGTCCGATCGTGGCCAGCCTCGAATTGCTCATGGAATGGTACCTGATCTACCGCTCTGGCCCCGACATGCTCAAGCTGAAGCCTGGTATCGGCGAACAGACCGTGCGCGAGGACAACACCGGCATCAACCAGTTCCTTGTGGTGCGCAAGCCCGGCTGAGCGGTGGCCAGCGACACCGAACTGCTGCAGGCCTACCTTGAGGCCGATCATGTCCAGCGCATCCGGCTATCGAAGGTCGGCTGCATCCTGGCGATCATCCTGGTGCCGCTGTTCTGGGGCCTGGATCTGGTGGTGTATCCAGCCCTGAAATGGGAATTCCTGACCGCCCGTGTGGCCTGCGACGTCGGCATCGCCGTGGTCTTCGCCCTGCTGTTCACCGCCGTCGGCCGGCGCTGGATCCGCCTGCTGTCGATCGCCTGGGCGGTGCTGCCGGGCATGGCGATCTCGTGGATGGTGTGGCGGGTGCAGGGCGAGTCCTCGCCGTACTATGCTGGGCTCAACCTGGTGATGATCATCGTCAGCCTGCTGATGCCCTGGACGGCAGCCGATGTCGGCCTGCTCTGTGGCCTGACCATCTTCGGCTACCTCGGCGCCTGCCTCCTGCATACCCCGGACGTGCCCATCGTCTGGGAGGCGATGGTGACCAACCTGTACTTCATGCTGGCCACCGCCCTGATCTGCTGCCTGTCGGGCTTCTTCGCCGGCCGGCGGCGGTTCGAGGAGTTCCGCCTGCGCCATGAACTCGACCGCCGCAACCGCGAGCTGGCCGAGGTCGACCGGCTGAAGAGCGAGTTCTACGCCAATGTCAGTCATGAGCTGCGTACACCGCTGACCCTGATCCTGGCGCCGATCGAGAGACTGCTCGGCCAGGGGGCGCTGGGCATACCAGAGCGCGAGATGGTCGAGTTGATGCGCGGCAATGCGCTGCGGCTGCTCCGCCTGGTCAACGACATCCTCGAGGTCGTGCGTCTCGACAGCGGCCGGCTGGAGCTGCGCTGCGAGCCTCACGACCTGTCGGTGTGGGCGCGCGGGATCACGCAATCGGCACGCCATCTCGCCGAGGCGAAGGGGCTGACCTTGAACAGCGGACCGGCGGACGGTGACCGTCCCCTGCCGGTCGCCATCGATCCGCTGCGCATGGAGAAGGTGCTGCTGAACCTGCTATCTAATGCGATCAAGTTCACCCCGGATGGCGGGACGGTGACGGTGCGCTGGGGCGGTGGTTCCGGGCACGCCTGGGTCGAGGTCGCCGACACCGGCATCGGCATAGCGGAGACGGAGATGCCGCGCCTGTTCCAGCGCTTCCACCAGGTCGACATGTCGGCAACGCGCCAGTACCGCGGACTCGGCGTCGGCCTGTCGCTGTCGCGGGATCTCACCGTGCAGCACAGCGGGACGCTGACCGCGCGCAGCCGGCCCGGGCAGGGTTCGGTGTTCCGCGTTGAACTGCCCTTGGCCGAGGCGGCCACCGCATCCGTACTGCTGGCGGCGCCCCAGGAGGCGACCTCGGACTTCATCGTGCAGGCGTACCGCGAGGCCGATCGCATCGGTCATGCCATCGACGTCGGCGGCGGACCGGTCGTTGGCCAGGTCAGCGCCGCGCGGCGGGGCGGCGGTGGTCCTCTCGTGCTGGTGGCAGATGACGAGCCGGACATGCGGCGCTTCCTGCATGACCTGCTCTCCGATCGGCATCGCGTCGTGCTCGCCGGCGACGGCGAGCAGGCGGCCGCCCTGGCCGCTGAGCTGCGGCCCCAGCTGATCCTGCTTGACCTGATGATGCCGGCCCTGGACGGCATGGCGACGTGCCGACGCATCCGCTCCGACCCGCGTTGCTGCGATGCGCGCATCGTCCTGCTGACCGCACGGGCCGATGACGACACCAAGCTGGCGGCGCTGGAGGGCGGCTTCGACGATTTCCTGACCAAGCCGTTCAGTGGTCAGGAAATCCTGTCGCGGGCCCGCAACCTGCTTGAGAACGCGGCCCTCGAGCAGCGGCTGCGCGACCGCAACGCAGAGCTGGAAGCGACCATGGCCAAACTGCATCAGGCCGAATCGGCCCTGGTCCAGCAGGAGAAGATGCGCGCCATCGGCAGTCTGTCGGCCGGCCTGCTGCACGAGATCAACAACCCGCTCAACTACGCTCTGGCCGCCGTGCAACTGGCCCAGTCGAATGCGTCGCCCGACGACGAGCTGCTCAAGGAGATGCTCGATGACATCCATGCCGGCATGCGGCGGATCGGTGACATCATCTCCAGCCTGCGGACTTTCGCTTATCCCGAACGCATCGACCTGAGCACGCGCTTCACCGTCGCCGAGGCGGTGGCCGTGGCCAAGCGCTTCACCGCCGGCTCGTGCGCTGGGATCACCTGCGAGGTGGCGGTGCCGCCCGACCTGCAGGCCGCCGGGTCGCTCAACCAGGTATCGATGGTCCTGGTCAACCTGATCAGCAACGGGATCAAGGCCATCGGCAAGACCGGACGGGGCACCGGGCGCATCGGTTTGACGGCCACGGCTGGGCCTGGCGTCGTGCGCATCCACGTACAGGACGACGGTTGTGGCATGGAACCCGAGCAAGCCAAACGTGTCTTTGATCCCTTCTACACCACCAGCGAGCCGGGAAAGGGCATCGGTCTGGGTCTCTCGGTGTGCCACACCATCGTCGAAAACCATCACGGACGCATCGCCATCGACAGCAGCCCGGGACGCGGTACCACAGTGACCATTGAGCTGCCCGCCGAAACCAGGGCAGCCCAACTGAGCAGTCAGGGAGACGAACATGCCGGAACCGCGTGATCTCATTCTCTACGTCGATGACGAGGAGCAGGCGCTGAAGTATTTCCGCCTGGCCTTCGGCAAGACCTATGAGGTGCTGACGGCGACCAGCGCCGAAGAGGCGATCGGGATCGTCGAGCGCGAGGGCGGGCGGCTCGCCCTGGTCATCAGCGACCAGCGTATGCCTGGCAAGTCGGGCACCGAGCTGCTGGCCACGGTCAAGGAGCGGGTGCCGGGCGCCATGCGCCTGCTCACCACGGCCTTTGCCGAACTGGCCAGTGCGGTCGACGCGGTCAACAAGGGCTGGGTCTACGCCTATGTGCACAAGCCCTGGCAGCTCGACGACCTCAAGGTGGTGATCCGCCGAGCCCTTGAGTACTACCATCTGGAGCGGGATCGCGACCAGCTGCTCAGCGAGAAGATCGCCGTCATGCAGGAGCTGCTGCTGGCCGACCGCCTGCGGGCCACTGGTCTGATCCTCGCAGCCGTGGGCTCGCGGGCGCTGGCGACCCTGCCCGCGTGGTGGGCGTTTCGCACCGCTCGTCTCGGCCTGGGTGCCCCGGCAGGCGATCCGCGCGACCTGTGGCCTGGCATCCTTGCCTCGACCAGGGGTCTTGCGGATCTCGCCTGCGCCCTCACCGCGCGCATCGCCCAGGTGCCGCGCTCTCCGGGGCAGCATGACGCCGCCGCCGCCATCGTCGCCGGCGTGTCCTCGGCTGGTGGGGTCGCCAAGGTTGCCTCGTCGCGCGTGACGGCTTGCGATCCGGGGCTGCTGGCCAGCGGCGCCGACGCGGCCACCCGGTTGTTGCGCGCCACCATCGGCGGTTCGGTGCGTCTGGAACCGCAGGAGGCGGAGGTCTACACCGTCGATCTCGTGGCCAGCGGCAAGGTCGCCGCCGCTACCGATCTCTCCAGCGTCGACCTGCTCGGCATGCAGGCCTGGAGCGCCTTGGCCCTGGCCGGGGCCCAGCTCAGCGATGCCACCGGTGCCGACGGCGTGGTGCGGCTGCGCATCAGCCTGGCCGAGCCCAGCGCCCCCGCCAGCGATGCGGTGCGGGCCTTCATCGACACCTTCGATCGCAGCGCCCGTACGCCCTGATCAGGTGCCCGCGTCAGCGGAGCGCTGGAGCGCAGCCAGGATCTCCGGAGTCAGCAGGGCCTCGCAGCCTGCCTGCCCGGCCACGCTGTTGACGGCGCCGGCGATCCGGCCGAGGAGGTTCGTGACCAGTCCCGGATCGTCGTCGATGGCGCTTGCCGGCAGATCGACGGGCAGCTCCAGTTCGGCCTCCCAGCCGCAGCGCAGCACCTCGAGGCCGTCGCCATGCTGCGCGGCCAGCGGGTCGTCGGCGGGCAGCTGGACGTGTGCCTCGACCACCAGCAGGAACCAGTGCCGGCGGGCGGACAAGGCCGGATCATCGGCCAGCGGCCCCCAGCGCAGGGCCATTCGGGCCTGGCTGCGCAAGCCGTCCCACTCCTGGGGGCGGATCGACAGGGCGTAGAGGCGGTCGGCGGCGAGGCTGGCGCGCATGGGCGGAGAGTGCCTTGGCGGGCGCATCCGGCCAGCGAGCATGCCGCCATGGTCGACATCCTCGCCAGCGTCCAGTCCGTCCTACGCACCGAGGCCGAGGCCCTTGCCGCCCTGCCTGGCCTATGCGAGGCGCAACGTCCGGCGGTCGAGCGTGCCTGCGAGCTGATCCGCGCCTGCCAGGGCCGCCTGGTTGTCACCGGCATCGGCAAGGCCGGACATATCGGCACCAAGCTCAGCGCCACCTTCGCCTCGACCGGCACGCCCTCGTTCGTGCTGCATCCCGCCGAGGCGCGGCATGGCGACCTTGGCATGGTCCAGGAGTCGGACCTGGTGCTGGCCCTGTCCAACAGCGGCTCTAGTGAGGAGATCGTCGCCCTGCTGCCCTCGCTGGCGCGCATCGGCACGCCGGTGATCGCCATCGTCGGACGTACCGACTCACCGCTGGCCGCCCACGCCATCGTCGCCCTGTCGATCGGCCAGGTGGTCGAGGCCTGTCCCCTCGGCCTGGCGCCGTCGACCAGCACCACGGCGATGCTCGCCTTGGGCGACGCCATCGCCCTGACCGTGCAACGCATGCGTGCCTTCACGCCCGAGCAGTACGCCCGCTTCCATCCCGGTGGCGCGCTGGGTCGCAAGCTGATGACCTGCACCGAGGCCATGCGTACCGGCGAGCGGGTCGCGACGGTGGCGCCGGACACCGCCATCGTCGCCTGCATGCGCGCCATCGGCAAAGCGCGGGCTGGCTCCGTGGTGCTAATCGATGGCGATCGTCGCCTGCTTGGCATCTGCACCGACGGCGATCTGCGCCGCGCCCTCTCGACCAGCCCTGATCCGGCAGCCCTGCTCAACGGTCCGGTCAGCGCCGTCGCCACCATGCCCTGTCGGCACATCCGTGCCGACGAGCTGCTGCAGACCGCGCTGCACCTGTGTGCTGCGAAGAAGATCAACGAATTGCCAGTGGTCGATGCCGACGGACGGCTGGCCGGGCTGCTCGACCTGCAGGATCTGGTCGATCGCGGTTTTGAAGTCGGCTAGCCGTCAGCGGCGCTAGCGGACGGTGTCGGCCGGGCAGCGCGTGGATCGATGCGTGGCAGGTCGACGCTGAAGGTCGAGCCGGTCGACGAGCTCTCCAGCGTGATGTCGCCCTGCAGGGCATCGACCAGCTGCTTGACGATGGCCAAGCCCAGGCCGGTGCCGCCGCTGGCCCGGCTGCGATGCGCATCGACGCGGTAGAAACGGTCGAAGACACGCTCGCGATGCTCGGCCGGGATGCCGATGCCGGTGTCGGCGACGACCAGGCGCAGGCGCGCGTCATCCCCGGCCAGGCGCAGGGTCACCGATCCGCCCAGACGGTTGTAGCGCACGGCGTTGGACACGAGGTTGCCGAGCAGCTGATGCAGCAGCTCGCGGTCGGAGGTCGCGTCGAGGGCGTCCGGCGCCTCCAGCGTGATGCGCACCTGCCGGGCGCTCGCGGCGCCTTGGTGCTCCTCAAGGACTTGGCGACCGAGCTCGGCCAGATCGAGCGGGGCAGGATGTACCTCCCAGGCGCCCTGCTCCAGCCGGCTGAGGGTCAGCACGTCGCGTACCAGCACGGTCAGGCGGTCGGCGTGCCGGGCGATCTTCTCGACGAAGCTCTTGGCCGAGACCGGATCTTCGTGCAGCGTGCCGTCGAGCAGGGTCTCGGCAAAGCCGGCGATGGCGGTCAGCGGCGTCTTCAGCTCGTGGGAGATGGCGGCGACGAACTCGCGCCGACTGCCTTCCAGGCGCTTGAGCTCGGTGAGGTCGTGCAGCACCAGGACCAGCGACGATTCACCCAGGCGCGAGACGCCGGCGCGCAGGCGACGTCGGCGGTGCTCGAACTCGACCGTCTCGGGGCGGCCCGAACCGCGCACGTTGGCCACTGCTGCAGAAAGGGCGGCGGCGGGCATGTGCTCGTAGAACAGCGGTCCGACCGCATCCGCGCCGGCGGCCGAGAGATGGCGCCAAGCGGTGTTGGCATAGAGCACATGGTCGAGGTCGTCGACGCAGGCGACGCCCTCGGCAAGTGCCCCAAGGGCGCCGTCCAGCATACGCCGCTGGGCTTCCAGCTCATCGTGGGTGGCAGCGAACCGGTCGCCCAGTTCGTTGAGATCGCCGGCCAGACGGGCGATCGAGTCGAGGCCGCCGATGGCTCCCCGTCGGGCGAAGTCCCCGGCGGCATAGGCGCTGGCCACACGGCGGAGCTCACCCATCCGGGCATGGTTGAAGGCTTGGCGGATGCCAAGGATGGCAGCGGCGATGGCCATGGCGACGGCGAGGAAACGTGCCGTGCCGGGCACCGCCAGGACCAGGAGGATGCACACCCCGGCGCTGGCGATGATGAGGGCGGCTATCGTCAGGTGGCCGCGCCCGGCAGGTTCAGGAGAGCTCACTGAAGCGGTAGCCTATGCCGCGTACCGTCTCGACCAGCGATTCGTACTGACTCAGCTTCTTACGCAGGTTGCGCACGTGGACGTCGATGGTGCGGTCGGTGACCACGCTGTCGCCGTCACCGATGCGATCGAGCAGGTCGTAGCGGCCGTAGGCGACGCCGGGATGGCTGGCGAGGAAATGCAGCAGCTTGAACTCGGTGAGCGTCAGCGGCACGACCTCCTCACCGATGAGCACACGGTGGCGCACCGGATCGATGGTCATGGTGCCGACCTGGATGCGACGGCGCTCGGCATCGCGCGTCTCGTCGAGATGCCGGGCCAGCCGGACGCGGATGCGTGCCATCAACTCCTTGACCCGGAATGGCTTGGTCACGTAGTCATCGGCGCCCAGTCCGAGGCCGAGGACGACGTCGCTCTCCTCGCTCTTGGCCGTGACCATGATGATGGGCATGGCGCTGAGCGCCTCGTCGCCGCGCACGATGCGGCAGACCTCCAGGCCGTCGCGATCAGGCAGCATGAGGTCAAGCAGCACCAGGTCGAAGGGTTGCCGGCGCAGCTCGTGCAGTCCGTCGCTGCCGGTGCCGGCGACGGTGACGGTGTGCCCCTCTTTCTGCAGATTGAAGCGCAGTAGCTCTTGCAGGTCAGGCTCGTCCTCGATCACCAGTACTCTGCCCACTTGGTCACTCCTTCTTCAGCTGTTCGTGGTTATGGCGGATCATCTGCGCCTGGTGCATGAACACCGTCTCCTCGGCGATGGCCATGGCCAGGTCTCCGATCTGTTCGAGCGAGGACACGGCGCGCAGCAGATGGGTGTATTCCTTGATGCGAGTAGACTCCTCGGCCATGCGCTCCTGAAGGAAAGCGTAGCAGGCCTTGGTCTGGCGGTCGGTCTGCGGCTCATCCTCGATGACCTTGCGCGTCACCTCGGCGTTGCCGGTGACGAAGGCATCCATCGACTGGCGCAGCATGCTCTGGGCCAACCGTCCGAGGGGTTCCAGCTCGGGCGGGTTGGTCACCGGGTTGTGGCAGGCGATGTAGTAGGCCCGCTTGCTCACCGACTCAGCATGATCACCGATCTGCTCTAGGTCGCTGGCGATCGACATCGCCGAGATGATGAAACGCAGGTCGCGGACCATCGGGTTCTGCAGGGCGATGATGGTGTGGCAGCGGTCCTCAATCACCGTCTCCATGGCATCGACGCCATCCTCCAGGGTACGGGCACGCTCGCGCAGGTCGGCGGTCGGCTTCTGCACGCCCTCGATGGCAAGACTGAGGGCGCGGTCGACCATGTCGCCCATGGCGACGATCGAGCGCTTGAGATCGGCGAGTTCGACCTCGAATTGGCGCAGCTGGGTCATGATAGGGTCCTAGCCGAACCGGCCGGTGATGTAATCCTCGGTCTGCTTGACCGACGGATTGGTGAATATCGAAAGGGTCTTGCTGTACTCTATCAGCTTGCCCAGGTAGAAGAAAGCGGTCCGGTCGCTGACCCGGGCCGCCTGCTGCATGTTGTGGGTGACGATAACGACGGTGAACTGCTTCTTCAGTTCGAGGATCAGCTCCTCGACCCGGCCGGTGGCGATCGGGTCCAGCGCCGAGCATGGCTCGTCCATGAGCAGGACCTCGGGCTTGATCGCCACGGCCCGGGCGATGCACAGGCGCTGCTGCTGGCCGCCGGACAGGCCGAGGGCGCTCTGCTGCAGGCGGTCTTTGGCTTCGTCCCACAAGGCCGAGCCGCGCAAGGCCTCCTCGCAGGCGGCGTCGAGAATGCGCCTGTCGCTGATGCCGCTGGTGCGCAGGCCGTAGACCACGTTCTCGTAGATTGACTTGGGGAACGGATTCGACTTCTGAAAGACCATGCCGATGCGCTTGCGCAGGCTGGTGACTTCGAGGTTGCGGTCGAAGATCGTCTTGCCGCCGACCAAGATATCGCCGCGATGGTTGGCGCCGTCGATCAAGTCGTTCATCCGATTGATGTTGCGCAGCAGGGTCGACTTGCCGCAGCCGGAGGGTCCGATGAAGGCCGTCACCTGGCGTTCGGGGATGTCCATGTTGATGTCGAACAGGGCTTGGTGCGCGCCATAAAAGAAATCGAACGTGGATATCTTGATGTAAGCTTGGTTGCCGGTGTACGGTGGCTGGTCGGCTGCAGACTGAGGCAGAGCGGCGGCGAGTGACGCTGTAGTGGCGGTGGACATCAGAAGGCTCCGGTGGCGAACTTCTTGCGCAGACGCTCGCGCATGAGGATGGCGGTCAGGTTGAGCACCAGGACCAGGCAGATGAGGAAGAAGGTCGTGGCATAGACCATCGGTATGGCAGCATCCGAATCCGGGCTCTGGAAGCCGAGGTCGTAGATGTGGAAGCCGAGGTGCATGAATTTTTGGTCCAGGTGCAGGAAGGGGATCAGGTCGGTGTCATTCCAGGTGCCGTCGATCGGCAGGCTGGGGGCCAGCTTGACCACGCCAACCAGCATAAGCGGTGCCACCTCGCCAGCACCGCGCGCCATTGCCAGGATCAGGCCGGTGAGGATGCCGGGCACGGCGGCGGGCAGGACGATGCGTTGGATGGTCTGCCACTTCGAGGCGCCAAGTGCCAGCGAGCCCTCGCGGGCGCCGCGTCCGACTGCCGAGATCGACTCCTCGGTGGCGACGATCACTACAGGCACGGTCATCAGCGCCAGGGTGGCGGCGGCCCAGATGATGCCGCCGGTGCCGTAGGTCGGGGTGGGCAGGCGGTCGAAAAAGAACATGCTGTCGATGGCCCCGCCGACGCCGTAGACGAAGAAGCCCAAGCCGAAGACGCCGAAGACGATCGAGGGCACGCCGGCCAGGTTGTTGACGGCGATGCGCACGGCGCGCACGAAGGGTCCCTGGCGGGCGTACTCGCGCAGGTAGATGGCGGCGAGGACGCCGAACGGCGTCACCACCACGCTCATCAGTATGGTCATGACGAAGGTGCCGACGATGGCCGGGAAGATGCCGCCTTCGGTGTTGGCCTCGCGCGGGTTCTCGCTGAGGAACTTCCACACGTTCTCGATTGTGGTCCCTATACGGGCGGCCAGACCCAGCTCGTTGGGGAAGTGGAAGTCGACGATCTGTCCGATGACGATGCTACGCTCCTTGTGGTTGCACAGGCCGATGATCAGCGTGTCGGCCGACTGCAGCTTGCGTAGGGCGGTGGCCGTGGCCGAGAGCTCATCGTAGCTCAGCTTGAGGCGGGCGATCTCTGCTTCCGCATCGGCGACCATGGCCAGGTCGCCAGTACGCTTGCCGCGGCGGACGCTGAGGTCCTGGCGGTAGATATCGCGCGAGTTCTCGCCGATGCGCTCCTTCTCCAGCACGCTGATCACATCGCGCCGGTTGGCGATCTCACTGACCAGAGAGCGTAGGCGTCCACGGAAGGCGTCGTCGCCTGCCGGTATGGTGGTGCCATCGGCGAGGGCGAGGCGCACCGGCAGGCCGATTGCGTTGCCGTACTCCAGGCGTTCGATGGCGATGACACCCTTGGGCAGCTCCTCCGTGGTAATCACGGCCCGGTCGACGTAGCGGAAGCTGGCGCTGAAGGCGTCGCGGTTGCCGGTATAGATCTGGATCTCGTCGCCCTCGCCGACCCGCTTCTTCTGGCTCTTGGCGAGCTCGCCCCACAGCACCTCGGTCTGCCCCTTGTCGCTGATCGTCCAAGCGTAGATCCGCTTCGGCCAGAACACCGAGGCGCCATTGGTGACGATGACGTAGAGCAGGAGGAAGACCATGGCCAAGCCGACGGCCAGGCCCATCGAGGTCAGCCAGACCAACGGTTCGCCGGCCGGGCGACCGTTGGACTTGATGTGCGGCATCGGGGTGCTGCTCATGGTTCAGACCGTCTTGTACTTCTCGCGGAGGTGCTGGCGCATCACCTCGGCGATGGTGTTGACGACGAAGGTCATCAGGAAGAGCAGCATGGCGCCGAGGAACAAGGCGCGGTAGAGGGTGCCGCCATGCGGCGCCTCCGGCAGCTCGACGGCGATATTCGCCGAAAGAGTACGCATGCCGTTGAAGATGTTGAGATCCATCACCGCGGTGTTGCCGGTGGCCATGACCACGATCATGGTTTCGCCGATGGCGCGGCCGAGGCCGATCATCAGCGCCGAGAGGATGCCGGCCGAGGCGGTCGGTACGACCACGCGCATGGCGGTCTGCCAGCGACTAGCGCCCAGCGCCAGTGAGCCGGAGCGGAGGTCCTTCGGCACGTTGGTCAGGGCGTCTTCGACGATGGTGAAGATGATCGGGATGACGGCGAAGCCCATCATGAAGCCGACCACCAGGGAGTTGCGCTGCTCGAAGGCGGCGCCGGTCGCCTTCGGCCACCAGGTGCGGAAGTCGCCGGCGAAAAGCAGACGCTCCAGCGGCCCGCCCAGTTCCCAGCAGACGACCAAGGTCAGCAGCATCACCGGCAGGTAGGCGATGAATTCGTAGCCGGGCCTGATGCGACTGCGCAGGTGGTCGGGTAGGCTCGTCCAGAACCAGCCGAAGAGTATGGCCGAAGCCGGGAGGCCGACCACGCAGGCGAGCACGGACGGGACCTTCTCCTCGATCAGCGGGGCCAGCCACAGGGCGGCGAGGAAGCCGAGTACCACGGACGGCAGTGAGGCCATCACCTCGATGGTCGGCTTGACGTAGACCTTGAGGCGCGGAGCCATGAACTCGCTAGTGTATACCGCCCCGAGCAGGGCGATGGGCATGGCGAAGAGCATGGCGAAGAAGGTGCCCTTCAGGGTGCCGGCGATCAACGGGACCAGCGACAGCTTGGGCTCGAAGTCGTCGTTGGCGCCGCTGCTCTGCCAGCTGTACTCCGGTTTGTCGCCGCCTTCGTACCATACCTTGCCGAAGAAGGCGGCAAAGCCGGACTCAGGATGCTTGTCATCCAGGCTGAAGTCGTGCACCGTACCGCGATCGTCGAGTAGGAAGATGCGGTTGTACTTGCCGGAGATGGTCGCCTGTCGCACCGGATAGTCGACCTGGCCCTGCCAGCGGACCGTCGCTGCGGTGGCGAAGCGCAGCGAGACCTCCTTGTTGTCGGCGAGCAGGAAGGACTTGTTGCGTACGCTGTGGACGAAGGCGGTGGCACCAGCTTCCAGCTTGGGCAGTTCCTTGGTCTGGCCGTACTGCCGCTTCTGCAGGTCCTTATGGATGTAGAGCGAGAAGATGCGGTTCTCGCCGGTCGGCGCGGTGAACACCAGCGAGACATCACCGAACAGGTAGTCGATCGAGGCGATGCGCTTGTCCGGCAGGTCGGCGAAGGGCTGGAATGCCGGCTGGAACACCTCGACGCCATCCTCGTTGGCCTCCAGGACGGTGACGCGGCCCTCGGCATCGACGGCGACGATGTGCTCGGCTTTCTCGTCGACCAGCAGGCGCTCCGGCGGACCGGGGAGCAGGTTCGTGAAGTCCTTGGCCCACAGCTTCTCAACCTTGCTGGTGCCCATCATCGTCCGGGTGACGGTGAAGGCGCTGGCCTGGACTCGGCCCTCTTGCAGCACGGCCAACAGCTTGGCCTCGGCGGATTCACCAAAGGAGATGCTCGTGATCGGCTTGCCCTGTTCGCCGAGCGGGAATTCCCCGGTCACCTCTGGGATGGCGGTGACATCCTTGGTACCATCTTCGCGCGGCGTATTGGTGAAGGCGATCTTGGTTTGCAGCACCCGTCCGTTGCTGGTGCCTACGGAGACGACCTGTTGGGTCTGATCGTAATCAGCGGCGGTGACTGTCTCGGTGTTGGTAAGCGGCAGGTGGAAGGTGGTGGCCTCCCCGGTTGCCGGGAGGAAATGGAAGGTGCCATCGGGCGTGAGGGTGAACGGCAGTTCACCCCATTCGTCGACGCCGAAGGCGAGGGATGCGGCGGCGGGGCCATGGCGCTCCCCAATGGCATCGACCTTGGCCTGGCGGAAGAGAGGCAGGATCTCAAGCAGGATGAAGACGAAGATGGCGAAGACAGCCGCGATGATGGCCAGTCCGCCAACCTTGATGAAGTAGGTCATGAAGCGGTCAACCAGCAGGGTCGATCGCGCTGTGACGAAGCGGTTCGGATCGGCGTCGGGCATGGAGGTGGTTTCAGAACTCTGGGGTGACGCGGCCGGGAAGGCAACGGCCTGGATGGCGGTAAACCGCCATCCAGGCCTGATTTCCTGGTCCGGCCGCTTACTGCGCGCCGCCGGTCAGGGTCATCTCGGCCTTGAGCGGGAAGTAGCCGTCCTTGATGACGACCTCCTGACCCTGCTTCGACTCGACGTAGCGGATGAACTCGTGGACCAGCGTGGGCAGCTGCTCGTTAGGCTTCTTGTTCACGTAGACGAAGAGGAAGCGGGCGAGCGGGTACTTGCCCTGAAGGCAGTTCTCATAGGTCGGGTCGACCAGCTTGTCGGCAGTGTCGCCCAGCGGCAGGGCGCGGACGCCCGAGGTGACGTAGCCGATGCCGGAGTAGCCGATGCCGCCGAGTTCGCTGGCGACGCCCTGGACGACGGCGGACGAACCGGGCTGCTCCTTGACGGTCGCCTTGTAGTCACCCTTCTTCAGCGTGTGCTCCTTGAAGAAGCCGTAGGTGCCGGAGGCCGAGTTGCGGCCGTAGACCGACACGGCCTTGCCCTGCCACTCGGGGACGATGACGCCCCAGTCGGTGATGTCGGTGGCGAAACCGCGCTTGCGGGTCTTCGAGAAGATGGCGTCGACCTGGTCGAGGCCGAGTCCCTTGACCGGGTTGTCCTTGTGTACGAAGACGGCCAGGGCGTCGATCGCGACCTTGATCGCGGTCGGCTTGTAGCCGTACTTCTTCTCGAAGGCGTCGATTTCCTGCGACTTCATTTCCCGGCTCATCGGGCCGAGCTGCGAGGTGCCTTCGATCAGGGCCGGCGGGGCGGTGGTCGAACCCTTGCCTTCGATCTGGATGTTGACGTTGGGGTAGTGCTCGGCGAAGCCTTCGGCCCACAGCGTCATCAGGTTGTTGAGGGTGTCCGAGCCGATCGAGTTGAGGTTGCCGCTGACGCCGGCGACCTTGGTGTACTCGGGCAGCTTGGGGTCCAGCTCGACCGCGGCCGAGAGGTTGACGGTGCAGGCGATGGCGAGGATGCCGACGCAGGCGATGGGGGTCCGGGACATGGGGTCTCCGCTTGGGTGAGCCGGGATTTTCCGTGGCGGTGTGAAGAACATGTGAATGGGCCTGCTATAAGGCTTCATGTGAAGATCGTGTTAATCCAGCCTCCATCCCCGTTGCCGAATGCGCCCAGGTCCCGATCATGCCACGCATGCTGAGGCCTATCATCGTGTTATGCTTGGCCGGCTTGGCCCTGGCGGCCGACCTGGACGGGCGCCTGCGTGCCGCCCTGGCCCAGGTTCCACGCGGTGGGGAGGCAGCAGTGGCGGTGTGGAATTGCCGGGCCCGGGCCTGGTCGGTGGTGGTCGGTGATCCGGGACCGCTGCGTCTGGCCTCGACCACCAAGCTGCTGGTCGCTGCTGCCGCACTGACCGAATTGACGCCTGACTTCCGCTTCATCACCCGCATCCACGCCCTTGGTCCGGTGCAGGCGGGAGCGATCCCTGGTCTCGGTGTCATCGGCGGCGGCGATCCAACCATCGACGAGCACTTCTGGAACGGCGATCCCCAGCGCTGCCTGCGCCAGTGGGCCGAGCGCATCCGCGTCGCCGGCATCGTCCGCATCGATGGTGATCTGGTCGTCGACAACCGCTTGTTCCGCGGGCCGATCCGACCGACCACCTATCCCTCGGACGCCGGCAACCTGATCAAGTGGTTCAGCGCTCCGGCCAGCGCCTTCGCCTACAACGACAACTGCATCGACGTCCGGGCCGTCCCCACCTCGCCGGGCGCGGCCTGCCGCGTGGAGACGCGGCCGGCCAGTCCGCGCATCCAGGTCGACAACCGCACACGCACGGCCAGCGGTTCCGGCGACGCCAGATTCCTCGTCGATCGCGCTGCCCAGGCCAACGCCCTCACCGTCAGCGGCAGTTTCGCCCGGACCACCGCCTGGTTTCCGGTCGCCATCCACGAGGACCCCGACCTGCTGGCCGGCGATGCTTTCGCCGCTGCTTTGCGGGATGCCGGTGTACGCCTGACCGGGTCGGTGCGCCTGGGTGCGGTCGATCCGCGGCTGGGCGCCAAGCTGGTCGACCAGCGTTCAGAGCTGGTCCCGGCCGTCACCCTGATGAACCAGCGCAGCCAGAACTTCTACGGCGAGCAGTTGCTGCGCATCATCGGTTTCCGCCGCTACGGCGAAGGATCGATCACCGCCGGGGCGCGGGCGGTGCACGACCTGTGCGCTCCATTGCTGGGCGAGGATGCCGGCTCGTTGACCGTGCTTGATGGATCGGGCCTCAGCTACGGCAATGTCGCCAGCGCCCGCGCCCTATGCCGGCTGCTCGCCTCGATGGACGCGCACCGCTTCGGCAAGCTCTTCGCTGACAGCCTCAAGGACAAACCCTACGCCGGCGTGGTCGGTCAGGTCAAGACCGGGACGCTGGCCACCGCCGCTTGCCTGGCTGGCTACGTCGAGGGCCCACGCGGCCGCCTCGCCTTCGCCATCCTGCTTGGGGTGGGTCAGGCTTCTTCCTGGGGCTGGGGGTCGCCGCTGCGCGAACGGTTGTATGAGGTGATTGCGGAAGGGGTGAGGTAGCATTGCCGCTGTTCGTCGTTCGTCGTTTGTGGAGCAGGGTTCCTGATGTACCAGGTTCGCTGCAGGAAATATATACTGATATTCTTCCTTATTTTAGAGCCCGTCCCAGAAGCCGAATTCACGGTGTAATTCTGACCTGGCCGCAACGCCGTCCTGCCGCATAGGTGCCAGATTTCCGGCAACACTGGCAAATCGGCATCGTATAGATGTACGTGAACACCACGCCGCCGACCCTGCTCCTTCTCCCCAGTGACCGTGCCGAGCAGACCGTCATTCGTCTACCGTTGCCCATCGTTGCGGGCAACCGGGATTATCAGCAGCGCGAAGATGAGCTGCGCCGCATGGATGAGTTGCTCACTCACAGCGGGGTCGAGGCCGCCTGCGTGGCGCACTTCATCAGGGCAGATGTCGCGGCTGCTGGCGTCGAGGCCAAGCCGTTGAGCGACCGTCGTCGGGAATCGATCCAGCGCCATGCGCGGCAGGCGCTGCGCTGCACGGT
>JBBREK010000069.1:0-18116 GCA_038203025.1 Planctomycetota bacterium | reverse complement strand
GGATGGCGACGCCGGTCGGCCAGGGCCAGGGCAGATCGCGGATGCGGGGCAGGTCGCCAGCTTCGACCAGCGGTCGATTGCTGGTCGGCCAGACTACCGTGACGTCACAGGGCACAGCCGCGGTTGGTTTTGACGGTTGGACAGGCAGTTCGATGAGCTTGGGTGGAGGCAACGCCGGCGGTTCGACGATCGGCGTGGGCGGCTGCACCGCGATCGGCTCGGGCTGCGGCAGGGGGGCCGGATCCGGTATCGATTTCGGCGGCTGGGGCGGTTCTGGCTGCTGGTAGACCTGCGGTGTTGGCAGCGGTGTCGGCGGTTGTTGGCGGGATTCCCACATCGTGCGGGCCTCGCGCGCCAGGGTATCGGCACGGCTGCGCAGGCCGACCTCGCGAGGAGCCAGCGCGTCGCGGAGCAGCTCGGCGGCATCGGCGATGTTGCGTGCCTCTTCGGGGTGGGCGCGCAGCCGCCGGTCCAGGGCGGTGAGTTCGCTGGCCGGACTCGGTTTCTGGTCCTCGGGCGTCGGCACCGCAACCGATTCGATCGGGGCGACTGGCTCCACCGGCGGGGGCTTGCTCGGTGGTGCGGCAGCCGGCCAGGCCAGCCAGATGATGCCGGTGAGGATGAGCACGGCGACCCCAGCGACGGCGGTCCACCCGGTATGCTCGCCGCGCCCAGCCTCGGCGGCGGTGGGCAGGCGTGGCCGGCTGCCCGGCGGCGGCAGGGGCGGGGCCGAGAAATCCAGACCATGCACCAGCTTGTGGCGGTGGCCGAGAATCAGCGCCGCGGTGGTGAAGGTGTACAGTGCGAGACCGGGATGGCGGCCGCTGAAGTAGCGGTAGGTCGTCACCGCCATGCCGCGCAGGGCGCGCATCTGATTGACCAGCACCTTGGCCTCGCCGGGCAGGCGTTCGAGGCATTGCGGGCAGAGCAGCCGTCCCGAGACCTTCACCGCCAGGCCCTGCGCCACCTCTTCGGGAGCGACGCTCGCGCTGCAAGCGGCGCAGGTGTTGGGCGGGTCCATCGGCGCAGCGTCGGACCCACCCAGGCCGCGGTCAAGCAGTCGGTCTCCACAGCCCGGCGAAGCCGGAACCAAGAGGCTCATTATCGGTTTCGCCGGGCTGTTCGGCTGTTGCTGCAGGGGCTGCGCCCCCGCCCCCCCCCCCCCGTAGCACTACGTCACGAAATCTCCGGACAGCAGGAAGATTTCGCGCCGTAGTGCCACAGCCGCCGTTGCTCCGGGGTCGCGCGACGGGGCCCCGGCTTGGGTTGTTTGCGTCAGCCCTTGACCGCGCCGCTGGTCAGGCCGCTGACAAACTCGCGCTGCAGGGCGAGGAAGAGGATGGCCGGCGGGATGATGGCGAGCAGGGTGCCGGCGAGGAAGACGCCGTACTGCTGGCTGTACACGCCCATGTAGGTATTCAGCGCCACCGGCAGGGTGAGCAGTTCCTGGCGGCTGATGAAAACCTGCGGACCAAGGAACGCATTCCACTGCCCGAGGAAGACGATCAGGCAGAACGCCCCGGTCATAGGCCGCACCAGCGGCATGCCGATGTGCAGCCAGATGCGCAGCTCGCCGGCGCCATCGATGCGTGCCGCCTCGATCAGTTCATCGGGTACGCCCTGCGACGCCTGGCGGAAGAGGAAAACGACGAAGGCGCTGACCGCGCCGGGGATGAGCAGCGGCAGCCAGGTGTCGAGCCAGCCCAGGCGGTAGGTCAGCTGGTAGAGCGGCGCCAGCAGCACCATGCCGGGGATGGCCATCGAACCGAGCATGAACGCCATCAGCGCCCCACGGCCGCGGAAGCGGTACTTGGCCAGGGCCCAGCCGGCGGCGCTGCACAGTACCACCTGCAGCAGGGTACCGACGCTGGCAAGGAACAGTGAATTCAGCAGGTAACGCCAGAACGGCGGATAGCCCGGCTGCGGTTTGAACAGGGTGGCGAAGTTGGCCAGGGTCAGGTCGCGCGGCCAGTCCGCCAGGGCGGGCAGGAAGGGCGTCTGCAGCAGCGCCTCGGGGCTCTTGATTGCGGCACACAGCAGCCAGGCGAACGGCGTCAGGGTCAGGCCGGCGGCGAGGCCGAGCAGGGCGTAGCGCGCGTACAGCCCCGACCAGCGGCGGCCGCGCGGCCCACCGAGGGCGAGCAGGACGCCGACGCCGACGGCGGCTAGCAGACATGCTTGCAGGCTGGTCACGCCCCGCCCCCGCGGCCGACCAGGCGGATCTGCACCAGGCCGACGAGGAAGATGATGAACGCGAGGATCCAGCCGACTGCCGCACCGGTGCCGAGATCGCCGGCGGTGAAGGCGGTCTGGTAGAGGTAGCCGACGACGGTCAGGCCGGCGTTGTCCGGGCCGTTGCCACGCAGCAGGGTGAAGGGCAGCTCGAAGAGTTGGAACGAGCCGATCGTGCTGGTCAGCACCACGAAGACGGTGACCGGCTGGATCGCCGGCAGGACGACGTGGCGGAACACCTGCCACGGCCCCGCGCCGTCGTGGCGGGCCGCCTCGACTAGCCCCTTATCGACGCCCTGCAGGGCGGCGAGGAAGTAGATCATGTTGAAGCCGACGTACATCCACAGCGAGGTCAGGATCAGCGCCGGCATGACCAGCGCCGGATCGCCTAACCAGCGTTGCTCCAGGCCCCAGCCGATCAGGTTCTGCAGGCCCTGGTTGATCAAGCCGAAGCGCGGCATGAACAGCACCGAGAAGAGGATGCCGACGAAGACCTGGCCAACCAGATGCGGCGAGAAGATGATCAGCCGCACCGCCCGCACCGCCCGGCCGGTGCCGTTATGCAGCAGCAGGGCGAGGCCGAGCGACAGCGGCAGCTGGATGAACAGCGAGCCGAGGGTGAACACGGCGGTGTTGATCAGGGCCTTGTGGAAGTCGGGGTCGCCGAGGACGAAGGTGAAGTTGTCCAGGCCAACCCAGACCCGGCTGCGCGCGCCGTTGGTCTGGTAGAAGGAGATGCCGATCGCATCGAGCAATGGCACGACGAAGAACAGCGCGGTGATCGCGATGTAGGGGGTCAGCAGCCACCACGGGGCGAGGCGGCGGGACAGGCTCATGGAGACGGCTCAAGGAAGTGGTTGCGGGCGATGGCGGCGCGCACGTAGTCGGCGCAGCGCTTCAGTTCGCGACGGGCGGTTCCGGCGAGGTCGCCCTCGCCACGCTCCTGCGCCGCGGCGATGGCACTGAAGGCCTCGTTGAGTTTGCCGTTAGCGAGCTCGGTGTACGGGGTGACCCAGTAGGCCGGGACGTCCGGGGCCAGGGCGGCATAGAACGAGCCGAGCGCGAGACCGTTCCAGAACGGGCGCGGCGCCCGGATCTCGGGCAGGGTCCACGCCGGCTTGAATGGCGGCAGGATGTTGGAGTCGGCGAAGCGCCCGCCCATGCCGTCGGTCTGCAAGTAGAGGCGGTGGATCAGCGCCCAGGCCAGCTGCGGATCGCGGCAGGCCCGGGTCAGGGCGATGCCGGTGCCGCCCCAGGTGCTGGTGCGGCGTCCGCCCGGCTGCCAGGCCGGCAACGGGATGAGGCCGAGCTTGCCGGCGAGATGCGGCACATCGAGTTCGAACTGGCGCGTCCGCCAGTCGGGGGCGAGGTAGAACAGCGCAAGGCCATCGCTCATCGCCTTGGCCAGTGGTTGACCCCAGCCGGCCGGGAAGGCGATGCGCCCGGCACCGCGCGTCGCTTGCGCGTACCACACGCACACCTCGACCGCCAGTTCGTCATCGAAGCACGGCTGGCCGTGCTCGTCGAAGAGGTTGCCGCCGCGCTGCAGCAGCAGGGTACGCAGGCCGAAGTCGCCTTCCGCCGGCAAATCCAGCAGGTAGCGGTCGATCACCCCGTCGCCGTCGGTATCGACGGAGATGCGTCGGCCGACGCGCGTCATCTCGTCCCAGGTGGTCAGGGTGGCGGGATAGATGCCGAGCTGCTCGCACAGGTCGCGGCGGTAGACTAGGGCGACGGGATGGACGTCGTGCGGCACCGCGAAGATGCGCCCGCGCGTTGACCACATGGCGAAGCGCCCGGCGGGGATCTGCTGGTCGATGCCCTCGTCACGGATGCGGTCGGTGAGGTCGGCGAAGCCGAGGTCGTTGAGCGGGCCCTTGGTGAAGTAGCCCATCCATGGTTCTGACACCTCGACCACGTCCGGCACCTCGGCCCCTGCGAGGAAGCTCGACTGCAGGCGGCTGGCCAGGGCGCGCATGTCGCTGTGCTGGACCTCGATGGTGACGTGGTGCTCGCTGGCGAAGGCGGCGATCAGTGGCTCGTA
The DNA here is from genome assembly GCA_038203025.1 of Planctomycetota bacterium. GTDB lineage: Bacteria > Planctomycetota > UBA11346 > UBA11346 > UBA11346 > UBA11346. The sequence goes on along the minus strand of JBBREK010000069.1, from coordinate 13,840 downwards.
GGCCTGTTTGTGCTCCTTGGAGAACAGCGCGAAGACGAGATCGGGCCGCGGCCCGGCCGCCGCCGTGGTGGCGAGCAGCACGGCGCCCGAGAGCAGCGCCACCAGCAGCAGCGCGGCCGGCGCGACGCCCCAGGGAAAGCGGTTCAACGGCGAGGGCATCAATGCGAGGCTAGTCTGCGGATCATCGCCAGTCCATCCACACCCTGCCTGTGACCGGGCAGCCTGCTCATCCAGATCCCGGCTGAGGCCAAGCCGAGGCTGGCACTGGGGGCGTAAGCGTACATACCTAGGCCATGGACGACGAACCCCTGGTACGGGCCATGCCGCGGCGCCCGCTCTATGAGTTGCGGGGCCTGATCACCCGCATCGATCTGGCCATCCTCACGGCTATCGACGAGGAGGGCTGGTTCGCCACGCGTTCGGCGATAACCGCCGAGGTCGACTGCAAAGAGGTCCGCATCGCCGTGGTCATCACCGCTGGCAGCGACGTGCTGGTGGCGGCCGACGGCCGTCTGGCCCACGACGCTGACATCGGACCGGAGTGCGAAGGCCTGGCCGCCTTGAAGACCCTGGCCATTGCCACCGCAGAACGCACCGCCGGTGGCATTGTGCATGGCGTCGAACTGGCCGGCTATCTCAACGACGATGCCGATCCGACGCTGCGCCACGCCTTCGTCCTCGCCTACCGCGCCCGGATCCCACCCGGCACGGTCGCGCCGGCTGGCTGCTCGTGGGTGGCGCCGACCGCGCTGCCGCAAGCGGTAGACCCCTACTCGGCCAAGCTCGCCGTCCTGCTGGGCTGACCACGCATGGGTCACACCACGACGGTGGTGCGCTTCCCTGGCGCCGGGGATGACAGCGACGGCGGGGCCAGCATCACGACCACGCCCGATGCCCTGCTGGCGACGCGCATAACTGCTCGGTTGCGCGGGGTCGACCATGAGGACGACCTGGCCAGAGCCCTGGACGGTTGGCGACCGGTTGGAGGCCTCGGCGGGGAAGGCCCGCGCTTCGTGCTCGGTGGCCGCCTTGGTCAGGGTTCGCAGGGCGTGGTCTTCGCCCTGCGCGACCGCGATGCCCAGCGCACGGTGGCGCTGAAGACGCTCAACGGGCGGGTCGTCGACCGCGATGACATCGCGCGCTTCCTGCACGAGGTGCAGGTGACGGCGCAGCTCGAACATCCTGGCGTCGTGCCGGTGCACGATGTCGGCGTGCTGCCGGACGGCACCGTCTTTTACACCATGAAGCGGGTAGAGGGCGTGGTCCTTAGCGACTGGCTGGCCGGACGCGCCGGCTCGCCGACGCACCGCTTCGAGGTCATCCAGCTCTTCCTCAAGATCTGCGACACCATGGCTTTTTCCCATAGCCGCGGCGTGGTGCACCGCGATCTCAAGCCGCGCAATGTCATGGTTGGAACCTACGGCGAGGTTTTGGTCATGGACTGGGGCCTGGCCAAGGTGGTCGGGGTCAGTGAGCCATTGCGGCGCCCGGAAACGGACGTGCAGCTGAGCGACCTGGCCGACCACGAGACCCTCGCCGGCACCGCCGTCGGCACGCCGGCCTACATGAGTCCCGAGCAGGCGCGCGGCCAGATCGACCGGGTCGACCACCGCTCGGACATCTACGGCCTCGGGGTGATGCTCTACGAGAGCCTGGCAGCGGCCTCGCCCTACGTGCGCGGCGACCTGCGACGCACGGTCGCCCAGGTGGTCGGGGGGCAGTGGAAGCCGATCGACCAGCAACCCGCCTGCCGGACCCTGCCTCGTCGCTTGGGCGCCATCGTGCACAAGGCCATGGCTCACGCCCAGGATGACCGTTATCAGCACGTCAGCGAACTGTCAGCCGATCTGCGTGCCTTCCTCGCTGGCGAGGCGGTCACCGCCTACCGCGAGACCCTCGCCGACTTGGCGGCACGGGTGATCGACCGCCATCGTCAGGCCATCACTTGGTCGGTCATCGGCATCCTGGTGGTGGTCGCCGCCAGCGGCGCGGCGTGGACCTACCAGCAGCGTCGTGACGCCCGGGCGGTGGCCGCTCTACGCGAAGAGGCGGCCCGCGCCGTCGCCGATGGTCGGCTGGATCTGGCCCGCCAGGCCAACGAGCGCATCCTCGCCTATCGTAAGGACGACCGCGAGGCCCGCGACAACGCCACCCGCTACGAGGAGCGGCTGAAGGCCGAGGCCGACCGCCAGACCCGCGAGCGTACCCAGGCGGAAAACACCCGCCGGCTGCAGGCCCGTTCGGCGGAACTGCATGGCCAGGCGGTCGAGGCGGCGGCGCGTGGCGGCCTCGATGGCATCGAGTCGGCGGTCAGACTGGCCCGGGACGCCCAGGCCCTGTACAACGAACCGGGTCTGGCGGCCGACTCAGACCGCTGGCGCGATGCGCTTGTCACCTTGCGCACCCAGCGCGAGCAGGCTGCCCAGGCCGAGGCCCAGGAGCGCCAGCGCCAGGCCAGCGCTGCCGCCTTCTCGGTCATGGCGGCCGAGGCCGAGCAGCGGGGCGATCTCGACGCCGCCATCGGCGCACTGAGCAGCGCCATCGACCTGGTGCGCGATTCGGCCACGGTCGAACGCCTCGGCGTCCTGGTCGCCAAGCGCAACGAGAAGCGCGCCGAGCGCGAGGCCGACCTGCGCAAGCACGAGCAGCATGCTGCCCAGGAGGCGCGGCAGGCCGAGGCTGACGTCCAGCTGCGCGAGGCCGACCGGGCGTTGGCGGCCAGCGAACCGGTCCGTGCCCAGGGTTGCGTCGAGCGCGCGGCTGCGCTCGTGCCCGAGCATCCCAGCCTGGTCGAGGCGAGGGTCCGGGTCGAGACCGGCCTGCGCGTGGCGCGCGAGCGCTCGGCCGAGGCCCTGCTGCAGGATGCGGTGCGCGCCGAGAACGCCGCCGCCGTGCTGCGCAGCGAGCGTGCAGTCCGCGAGGAGGAGATCCGCCGGCTGCGCGGCGAACTCGGCGAGAGCGGCGACCCGGCCCTGCGTACCAGCCTGGCCACTGCCGAGGATGCCGGCCTGGCCGCCGAACGCGGGGCCGCGGCCCGGGTCGCCGAGTGCATCGGGCTGCTCAATCGCGCCCTCGCCCTGGCGCCGGCCCATCCGCCGGTGCGCGCAGCTCTCGCCGAGTTCTGGGTGGAGCGCCTGCGCGAGGCTGAAGGCACCAGCGATCTCGCCACGGCGGCGGCGGCGGTCGCCCAGGCTGTCGCTTACGACGATGGCGCCCATCGCGACCTGCTCGCCGGCCTCGCCTGGGTGGCGAATCGTGGCCAGGTCGCCCTCCGGCTCACCCCGATCAGCCGGGCCAGTGACCGCACCGAGACCCCCAGCGGCGAGGCGGTTGAGGTCGCGGCCGGTGCCCGGTTGCAGCTGACCCACGGCCGCTACCTCGCCGAGTCCGCCGACGGCGTCCGGCTGGCGGTGGTGATCGAGCGCGGCCGCACCCTGGATCTCGGACTGCCCGCCATGCCGACGGGCCTGGCAGGCGGCATGATCTTCGTCCCGGGCGGCACCCTGCGCGACCCGACCGGACGTGCGATCGGCCCGGTCGCCCCGTTCGTGTGTATGGGCAAGGAGGTTACCTGCGGCGAGTGGCTGCAGTTCCTCAATGATCCGGCGGTGTCGACGCGCATCGATGAGTCCCTATCGCGGGGCTGGCTCACCCTGGTGCCACGTGACAGCGCCTATTATGACAAGGATCGCGACAAGGGCCTGCCGCGCTGGAAACGACGCTCCGAATTCCTCGGCCGGGGTGGCTGGGTGCTGGAATGGCGTGACGGCCGTGGCGCGATCGACCCGGACTGCCCGGTCACCGAGATAAGCCATGACGACGCCCGGGCCTACGCCGCCTGGCGCGCCGCCCGTGACGGCCGGCCCTGGCGTCTGCCCACCGTGCCGGAGTGGGAGTTCGCGGTCGAGGGCGGCGATCAGCGCAGCTTCCCGTGGGGCTCGGCCGATGATCTGATGCTGTGCGCCTCGTTCGTCCGCGAAGGTCGTATCGCCAGCCTGCCCGGGGCGCGCCATCCGGCCGACCGCTCGGTTCAGGGGGTGTGGGATCTGGCCGGCTCGGTCAGCGAATTCTGCGACGGCAGCAGCCCGCTGAATGCCGAGCTGCGTCCACTGCTTGGTGGCAACATCACCGAGCGGCAGCCCGAGCGCTTCACTGCCTGGAGCCGGCGCGACGTCGACCGCCGCCTGGTGCATCCCGGCTGGGGTATGCGTCTGGTCTACTCGCCGTGAGCCGCAGGCCGCAGCCAGCCGACACGTTGCCCATTGGCGACCAGCGCCGGGCCTCTACCCTGTCCGATTCACGATGAGCAAGATCCGCATATCCAACGGTCCCTATCGCGGACGCGAACGCGGCCTAGTCGACAAGCCCATCACCATCGGCCGCGATGCCGAGGCCGGATTGCAGATCCTCGACCGCAGCGCCTCGCGTTTCCATTGCGAGGTCTTCCCGGTTGGCGGCATGTGGTTTGTGCGCGATCTCGAGAGCAAGAACGGCACCCACATCAACGACGAGAAGCTCCGCGACGAGGAGCTGCTGCGCGCCGGCGACATCATCAAGATCGGCACCACCGAGATGATCTTCGAGACCGGCTCGGCGGCCGCCGAGGACGACTCCAGCGACCGGATCCGCTACCAGGATGATCCGGAGATGCTCTCCAACACCCTGGAGTTCCGTGTCGACGAGCTGGCCGACCTGTCGGAACCGGCCGAGGAGGGCCTGACGCCCAGCGCCCGCGGTGATGGCGGCAAGGCCGTGCGTACGCTCTACCAGGTCGGTCGCATCCTTGCCGAGGGCGACCGCGTCGCCGACCTTGAAGCGCGCGTGCTCGACTGCCTGGTGCAGCAGCTGCCGGCCGAGTGCGCGGTGGTCTTCCGCCGCGACGCCTCCTCCGGCAAGCTGGTGCCCAACGGCGTGCGCACCTCGGCTCCGGGCATCCAGCCGGTGATCTCGCGTTCGATCGTCAAGAAGACCTTCACCGAGAACAAGGCGGTACACAGCGTCAACGCCCTCGAGGACGAGCGCTTCTCCCGCAACCAGTCGATCAACAGCAAGCAGATCCGCTCGGTGGTGTGCGTGCCGCTGGTGGTCGCCGGCTCGACCCGCGGGGTGGTCTACCTGTCGCGCGGCCAGGGCGACTCGCCGTTTGATCAGGGCGATCTCGAACTCGCCTCGGCGGTCGCGTTGCAGCTGTCCCAGGGCCAGTACGTGCGCGAAGAGCGCCGCAAACACCGCGTCGCCATCGTCCAGACGGTGTCGGCGATGGTCCGCGCCCTCGAAGGCCGGGCGGCCTGCGTCGGGGCCGGCGAACGCTGCGCCCGCGCCGCTTGCGCCGTCGCCCTGGCCATGCGCCTGCCCGAGGACAGCCGCGACCGGCTGTACATGGCCGGCCTGCTGCACCACTTCCCGCGCCTGACCGGCGATGCCGTCACCGCGACGCGCATCCTCGATTCGATCGACGACCTGGAGACGCTGCTGCCGCTGGTGCGCTCTGCCTACGAGCGACTCGACGGGCACGGACCACTGCGCACTGCCGGCGAGGAGCTCGACACCGAGGCGCGCATCCTCGGCGCCACCACCGCCTTCGCCGCCCGCCTGGCCGCCGATCCTGGTGCCGATCCGGGCGCAGTGATCGAGGCGCTGGCCGGCGATGCCGGGTTCGACGCCAACATCACCCAGATCCTCAGCGCCTGCCACCTTGACGGCAGCCTGTACAAGCGTCCCGACGTGCCCGGCGCCTCGCTGGCGACCGATCGGATCGAGAAGGCCTGATGCGCGGGCCCGAGGCCGGCAACGCTGGCCGACTGGCGCGCGAACTGCCCAGTCCGATCCCTGTCCATCCGCTGGATGCGCGCATCACCACCGACCGGGCGCGCAAGTACCGCCAGGTGCTGGCACGGCGCACGGCGCGTATTGCCGTGGTGATCGAGGACAGCTACGATCCGCACAACGCCACCGCCATCGTGCGCACCTGCGACGCCTGCGGCATCCACCGCATCGTCGTGACCACGGCGCGTAACGGTTTCAAGATCAACGACAAGGTCAGCCAGGGAGTGCACCGCTACCTCGACATGCATGTGCTGCCGGATATCGACGCGGCGGCGGAGCTGCTTAAACCGCAGGGCTACCGCTTCTGGGTCACCGATCTGGCGGCCGGCGCGGCGGTCGGTCCGCAGGCCCTGCTGCCCGAGGTTGAGCGTGGCCCCATCGCCATCGTCTTCGGCAACGAGGGGCACGGCATTTCGGATCGCGCCCGCGCCCTTGCCGACGGTTGCTTCCTCCTGCCCATGGCCGGCTTCTCGCAGTCGCTCAACCTGTCGGTCAGCGCCGCCATGACCCTGCAGGCCCTGCGTGGATCGGCAGTCGCTGCTGACGAGCCGGGCGACCTGCTGGCGGCCGAGCAGGTTGCGACCTACGACCGCTGGATTCGCGCCTACTGCGGCGAGGACGTCGGCGCTCTGACGTCGCAGCCGGCCACCGACCGACTGGGTGCGGTGGTGGAGGAGTTTCGCGCCTAGAGAGCGGCCGCGACAGCGGCGGCCAGTTCGTCGACCGCCGCGTCGGTGGTCGCCCACGAGGTCATGAAGCGGGCACTGCCGCCGATGAAGCGGTAGTAGCACCAGCCGGCGGCGGCAAGGCGGTCATGGGCCGGTTGTGGCAGATCGACGAACACGGCGTTGGCCTGGCAGGGCTGCAGCAGGCGCACACCTGGCAGGCGCTGCAGACGAGTGGCGAGCCGTTGCGCGCAGGTGTTGGCGTGACGCGCGTTACTCAGCCACGAGCCGCTGGCCAGGGCCGCCGCCCATGGCGCGGCGAGCAGGCGCATCTTTGAGGCGAGCTGTCCGGCCTGCTTGCAGCGGTAGTCGAAGTCGCGCGCCAGGTTGCGATCGAAGAAGATCACGGCTTCGCCCAGGCCGATGCCATTCTTGGTCCCGCCGAAGCACAGCACGTCGATGCCGGCCTGCTGCGCCAGGACGGCTGGGGCCACGTCCAGGCCGGCCACGGCGTTGGCGAAGCGCGCGCCGTCGCAATGCACGCGCAGGCCCAGATCATGCGCCATTCGGGTTAACGCGGCCAGATCGTCGGGGGCATAGATCGTACCCAACTCGGTGCTGTTGGAGAGGGAGACGGCCCGAGGACGCGGGTAGTGGATGTCGCTGCGTCGTTCGACCGCCTCGCGCAGGGCGGCGGGAATCAGGCGTCCGGCCTCGGTGCGCACCGGCAGCAGCTTACTGCCGTTGGAGAAGAACTCCGGTGCGCCGCATTCGTCGGTCTCGGCGTGGCTGGTCTCGCCGACCACCACCGCCTGGTAGGACTGGCACAGCGCGGCCAGGGCAAGGGAGTTGGCGGCCGTGCCGTTGAAGACGAAGAAGACCTCGCAGGCGCAACCGAAGAGGTCGCGGAACCCATCGGCGGCGCGGGCTGTCCAGGCATCCTCGCCGTAGGAGGCCGCATGGCCGGTGTTGGCCTCTGCCATCGCAGCGAGCGCCTCCGGCGTCATCCCGGCGGTGTTGTCGCTGGCGAAATCGAGGCGTTCCTGTGGCATGCCGGATGTTGGCCGTCGAGGTCGCCTGTTCCAGGGGTAGGCCAGCGATGGCCACCAGCGCTAGGCCGGTTAGCCTGCTGCATGCGCATCCTCCTCCTCGTCCTCCTCGTCCTCGTCTCCCTGTCCCTGGTCCGTGCCGTGGAGGTGCCGCCGGTTCCCGTGATCGCTGATGGCGAGGCTTTCGCCGTCCTGGTCATCCCCGACCTCAAGGCGGCCTTGGTGCGGCTCGATCAGGCCATGACCGCGAGCAAACTGCCGGTCCAGTCCGGCATGGTCGCCGACCACCTGGGGATGGCGCTCGGTGATCCGGGACTCGTCGGCCTCGGCGTCGGTCCGATCCTGATCGCTGCAGGTCCGGGTGTGCCGATCCCGAGCTGGTGCGCCATCATCCCGGTGGCCGACGCCACCGCGCTGCAGCAGTTGGCTGGCGGTTCTGGGCTTGCCGCAGAAGCGGTGCCGGGCGGGTTCGCCATCGGCTCCCTGGTTGGCGGCATCGAGCTGGCCAAGCGCCTGGCCCCCGGCCTGCCTGCCCTGGCCAAGCCGGTTCCCGCCGGCACTGATGTCCGCCTGCTGCTGGCCAGCGACCGTCTGGCCAAGGCCTACATGCCGATGCTGCTGGGCGTGGTTCAGATGGGCATGGCGCAGTCGGCGCGCCGCAGCGGCAAGCCGATGGGTCCTGAGCAGCAACGTGGTCAGCAGGCGCTGATGACCGCCATGCGGCTGATGCTCGCCCAGGCCGGTCCGCTCTGTGTCGACATAAGCAGCAGCAGCGCCGGCTGGCGGCTCGACCTGCTGGCGGCCCCAGCCCCCGGCATCCTGGCTGACAGCATCAAGCCGGTTGCCGACGCTGGCGCCGATCTGGGCGCGCGCCTGGGCGCCGCCGAACATCCGCCGATGATGGCCATGTCCGGCCGCTTCCCCACCGGGATCTATCGCGGCATGGCGGACCTGCTCGCCGAGGCGCGGCGCGATCCGGCGATCGCCAGCATGATCGAGGAGGACCTGGTCACGGCCCTGCGGGCCTTCGCCGGCGCCGTCAACGGACGCATCGCCATGCGCCAGGGCGTGCCGGGCAACCCATTCCAGCAGCTGTCGGTCATGGGCGTGACCGATGCCGCCGCTCTGCGTCAGGCCCTCGCCACCATCTTCGGCCAGCTCGGGAAGGGGGCCTTCGCCGACCTGATGGCCGCCTCCGGTTTGCGCATGCAGTTGCAGCAAGCCGCCCGCCAGGTCGGGACGGTCGCGGTCGATCGCTTCACCTACGAGGTCATTCCCGAGGCCCTGCCGCCTGCCCAGGTCGACCTGATGCGGGCGATGCTCAAGCCCCAGGAATTCGCTGTCGCCCCAGACATTCTGGCGATGGGCGGACCTCCCGAGACGCTTGATGCCCTGCTCGCCGGCCCGGCCGCCAAGCCGCTGCAGTTGGCGGCCAGGAAGCTCACCGGCCGGTGGGACCTGTACATCGATTGGGACCTGGCGCTGCAGATGAAGTATCAGTTCGAAATGATGCACGCCCAGATGCCGATGATGCCGGCGATGTTCGCCGACCTGCAGGGTGGTGTGCCGATGCGCCTGGCGATGGCCTTCGGCGACGGTCGTGTGCGTCTGGTGCAGGAGGTGCCCGCAGCGCTGGTCGCGCAGATCGCAGCCTCGGCGGCGGCTGCCAAGCCGGCCCAGCCCAAACCGGCGCAGCCGAAGAATCCCGTCTTCTGAACGGAGAGAAATCAGTCGTGATCCGGGGGCAGGGGACACAACAACCCCAGGCCTCGGATAAGGCCTGGGGTCCAGGGGTGCGCCGGGTTCAGCCCTTCTTCTTGTTCGCCTGCTGGGTGCGCTCGTAGATCCAGTAGACCTGCATCGACAGGCAGGCGTAGGCGGTCGACAGCGTGCGGCCGGTGTCGTTGCCGTGGAACTTGGTGCCCTGCCAGTCCCAGCTGCCGTTCATGCAGCCTTCGTCGTCACGCTGCGCGCCGGCGAGCATCGGCAGCACCTGCTTGGACCAGGTCTCCCAGCGCTCGCCGCCGACTTGGAACATGCCCAGCGTGTTGTAGTAGAGATAGTAGGTGTTGCACGGCCAAGTGGTTGGCATGTGGAACCGGTAGACGTAGTTGGCCAGCGATTCCAGCATCGGATCGCCGGCGCTGTGGCCGAGGAACACTGCGCTCATCAGACCGACCGGGGCGAGGTCATGGTTGTCGACACTCTCCGGGCGGTTTGCCGCCGCGTTCCATCCCGAGATGTCGACCTCGTCGCTGCCGGTCTTCCACACATAGCCGAAGCGGCTGATGCCCTTGTAGGGATCAAGGTCCTTGGTTGAGGCGCACCACGGCTTGTTGGTGTTGGCCGCCGTCCAGCTGCGTTCCAGCCAGGCTTTGCTGCCGCTGAGACCTTCGCCGACCTTGAGACCGGCGACCATGGCCGACTTCAGTGCCATGATGTTCCAGCCGGTGACCGAGGCGTCGTTGCGGGCGTTTGCCTTGACGTAGTCCCAGCCCAGGCGGTCGTAGGGGGCCTGGGCCGCCGGATCGCGGTTCTGCCGGGCGAGGATGACGTCGACGGCCTTCTGCGTCGGTTCGCGCATCCACGGGGCCGGAGACATGCCGTAGGCCTGGGCCAGGGCCATGGTGGCGATGGCGTGCTCGTAATTGCGCTCGCCGAGCAGGCCGTCCGGCTTCTGGTTGGCAACCAGCCATTCCACCGCTTTGCGCACGGTGGGACGGTACTTGCTGGGGGTGACCGGATCGTAGCCGTCGCCGAGGAAGCAGAGGATGGCGTAGCCGGTGATGGCGATGTCGGTGTCACCGGACTGGTTCTTGCCAGGTTCGCCCTTGGGCCCGTCGTCGGTGCAGTTCGAGAAGTAACCATCGGCATCCCACATGCCGTTGGGGCTCTGGTGGCGCTTGAACCAGGCTAGGGCGTGGTCGGTCGAAATGGCGCAGAACCTCGGGACACCGACCGGTCCCTTGATGCCACGTCGTCCGCGACCGGCATACGGGCCGCCAAATTTCCCCAGGTCGTTGCCGCCGATGCCGATGGTGGAGAATAATCCACTCGAGCCCATATCGATGTCACTGAGGGCAGCGCTGTCCCCCTTGTTCATCGGCGGCAGGTCAGGCGTGGCGTTGGGATCACCGACGTCCTCGATCACCAGTTGGTCGATCGGCGTCGGCACCTGCACCTCGTCGGCGATCTGCTCGATCAGCAGGTCCTGGTTGGTACTGACGACTGGCTTGGTCTCGGGCGGCTTGGGCTTCGGCAGTTCAGGCCGCAGCACGGTGTTCACCGGGGCGTACTCGACCTTTGGCTCATCGGCCACGGTCCAGTAGATCAGGCCCATCAGGGCCAGGGCGCTGGCATGGGTGGCGGCCGAGCCAATCCAGGCCGCGGTGCCGATGCCGGCGGCGCGGCGTTCCTCTTGCTGCTGCTCGGGTGCGCTGGTGGTCTGCTCGGGGATGTCCATGGCCTGTGCCTCCGCCATGAAAAACGGCAGTTGGGGGGGCCAGGTTCACAGCAGATACGCAGGATTGGCATGAACCTTCCGCGCAGGCCTCCGTTGAGCCGGTCGCCGACTCGGCTTGTGCGCCCAACCGTCCCGCTAGCGTGCTGCGACCATGCTCGCCGCCTACCGCACTGCCGCCGCCGAACGCCAGAAGCAGGGCATCCCGCCCTTGCCGCTCGACCCCGTCCAGACCACTGCGATCTGTGCCCTGCTCGAACAGCCGTCGGCCGACAGCGCCGAGCTGAAGGCCCTGCTGCTCGATCGCGTGTCGCCCGGCGTCGACCCCTCAGCCAAGGTTAAGGCCGAATGGCTCGGTGCCGTCGCCCACGGCGACAAGACCAGCCCGACGATGTCGCGTGAGGAGGCGATCATCGCACTTGGCGCCATGCTTGGCGGCTACAACACGCCGTTCCTCACTCGCGAGCTCGACGGACCGCTCGCCCAGGTCGCCGCCGACCAGCTGGCGCGCATGGTGCTGATCTTCGACAACTTCGCCGTCGTCGCCAAGCAGGCCGCCGCCGGCAACGCCCTCGCCGCCAAGCTGATCGAGCGCTGGGCCGCTGGCGAATGGTTCACCAGCCGGTCGGAGATGGAGGCTGAGATCAGCGGCGTCATCTACAAGATCGCCGGCGAGACCAACACCGACGACCTGTCGCCGGCGCAGAGCGCGGTGACCCGACCCGACATCCCGGCCCACGCCCTGGACATGTACAAGAGCAAGGATCCGGGCTGCATCAGGACGCTCAACGAATGGCGCGCCAAAGGAGACCTGCCGATCATCATCGGCGACGTCTACGGCACCGGATCGTCGCGCAAGTCGGCGACCAACTCGGTGATGTGGTATGCCGGCCGCGACATCCCGGCGGTACCGAACAAACGCAACGGCGCCCTGCTGCTGGCCAGCATCTTCGCGCCGATCTTCCTCGACACCTTTCGCGATGCCGGTGGCATGGCCTGGACTTGCGACGTCGGCGGGCTGAACACCGGCGACCGCATCACCATCCGCACCCGCACCGGCGAGGTGCTGAAGGACGGCAAGCTCATCGCCACCGGATCGGTCAAGTCGCCGACCGTGTTCGACGAGTATCGCGTCGGCGGCCGTACCAACCTGATTATTGGTCGGGCGCTGACCTGGAAGGCCTGCGACCATCTGAAGAAGGCCTACCCGGGCAACTTCGCCAGGCCGGTGTTGCCGGATGACGACGGCAAGGGCTACACCCTGGCGCAGAAGATGGTCGGCCGCGCCTGCGGCGTGAAGGGCGTCCGTCCCGGCATCAGCTGCGAACCACGCGTAACCACCGTCGGCTCGCAGGACACCACCGGGCCGATGACCGCCGACGAGTTGAAGGAGCTGGCTTGCCTGACCTTCGCTGCGCCATTGGTGATGCAGAGCTTCTGCCACACCGCCGCCTATCCCACCGCCCGCGACGCCAAGATGCACCGCTGGCTGCCGGAGTTCATCGTCGAGAGGAACGGCGTCGCCCTGCGTCCCGGTGATGGCATCATCCACAGCTGGCTCAACCGCATGTGCCTGCCCGACACGGTCGGTACCGGCGGCGACAGCCATACCCGCTTCCCCATCGGCGTCAGCTTCCCGGCCGGCTCTGGCCTAGTCGCCTTTGCTGCCGCGATCGGCTACATGCCGCTCGACATGCCAGAATCGGTGCTGGTGAAGTTCACCGGCAAGCTGCAGCCTGGCGTCACGCTGCGCGATCTGGTCAACGCCATCCCGTGGATCGCGCTGCAGTCTGGCGATCTGACATTGGAGAAGAAGGGGAAGAAGAACATCTTCAGCGGCCGCATCCTTGAGATCGAAGGCCTCGAACACCTCACCGCCGAGCAGGCCTTCGAGCTGTCCGACGCCAGTGCCGAACGTAGCGCTGCAGCCTGCACGGTGAACCTCAGCGAGACCTCGGTCGGCGAATACCTGCGCTCGAACATCGAACTGCTCAAAGGCATGCTTGCTGATGGCTACGGCCACCAGGCGACCCTGCAGACGCGCATCGCGGCGATGCAGGCCTGGCTGGCCAAGCCCGAACTGCTGCGCGCCGACGGCGGTCTGCAGCTGAGCGGCACGCGCGAGGTCAAGGACGGTCAGGGCCGGGTCATCGGCTCGGTCGCTGACGCTGCTGACAAGCGCTACGCCAAGGTCTTCACCGTCGACATGGACGCTATCGTCGAGCCGCTGCTCGCCTGCCCCAACGATCCGGATCGCATCCGCACCCTGACCGAGGAGCAGAACACCAAGGTCGACGAGGTTTTCGTCGGTTCGTGCATGACCAACATCGGGCACTTCAGGGCCCTGGCCAACGTCTACAAGCACACCGGCGTCGAGTACCTCAACGCCGTCACCTGGATCAGCCCGCCGACGCGCATGGACGAGGCCGTGCTGCAGCAGGAGGGCCAGTACGCCATGTTCGGCAAGATCGGCGCGCGGCGCGAAATCTCCGGCTGCTCGCTGTGCATGGGCAACCAGGCACGTGTCCGTCCAGGCGCTACGGTGTTCAGCACCTCGACGCGCAACTTCGACAACCGCATGGGCCGCGACGCCAAGGTGTACCTCGGCAGCGCCGAGCTGGCCGGCGTCATCTCCATCCTCGGCCGCATCCCGACTGCCGAAGAGTATCGCACCCACATGGCTAAGTGCATCAGCCCGTTTGAGGCGTCGATCTACAAGTATCTCGACTTCCGTCAGACTGGGGCGCGTATTCCGAGTTTTTCGCAGGGCTAGGGTTGGGAATCGGAATTTCAGACAGGAATTTCGATAAGGCGGAAGGTAACTACTCAGCCGGGGCCCC